>CAMHNK010000008.1 GCA_946186455.1 uncultured Candidatus Saccharibacteria bacterium | reverse complement strand
CCACCAAAACTCCGATATGAGCCAGCCGCTGTTACCATTTGGCGTGCATCCCTAGTAAACCCAGCTAAATCATTATTTGCAAAATTAACTAATTTATCAATTCCACTAATTTTCAAAATGCCAAGACCATCTTGTAAGGCCACAGAACCCGCATAGAGCTGTTCCTCTCCCTCGATTAGACTACCTAAGCCCACCGTGAGCTCCGGGGCTTTCTCGGCGATTGTAGATAGCCCCATGGCCAGCCCCACAGACCCTTCCGCCGCTGTCTCTACCCCTGTAGTGTAATTAATCAAGCCACTATAAAAATCGTTATAACTATTTAGCTGTGTTTTCAGAGCCGTAATGCTCATTGCGTCACCACCAATCGCTGTCAAGAAAGTCACCAAAGTGTCCAAAGTTTCGCCGTAATTATCAATTGTTAGCGTAATCGGCGCGCTTAAACCATATTCCCCGCCATAGAGCGAAATTGCTCCTATTAGTGTCGCATTAGCATTCAATGTTGCGTTCGCTGAATCCAGCAGAGAATTAAATACGCTCGTCGCTCCCGTTGTTAAACTATCGTTATATCCAGTTAGTTTTGTAAGACCTGTCGATAAATCCTCCGCTCCTGTTACCGCACTCGCAACTCCATCAGATAATGCTCCCGCTCCAGCGTATAGTTCTTTCGCTCCAGAGAGAACCGATTCGATTCCATTCGTAAGCGTCCCCGCCCCGCTAATTAACTGAAGGGTCCCACTTTCGAGCTCGTTCATCTGACTAATCAGCGAATCTATCTCTGTCAATTTCGATGTGTCTATCTCCGCAATCAACTCGTTCATCAGTATCGTGTAGGTCGTCCCAAGTGCAAAATCTTTCACATCCGCCTCTATTGCAAATTCCCCTGGTAAGAAGTCCGTTTCTAAATCTTCATTTGCCCCTAGTACTCCATACCCCATCACTAGATAATCACCATTTTCGCTAACGATTTTCCCATTCGTGAGTTTTATATTACTAAATTTTGTTTTATCTAACTGCGCCCCAGTTACCGCCACGAATGGTATTTTTTTACCTTGATAACTCACCGTTGCATCATAATTAAACACGATTTTTACTCGGCCCGTTTTGCCGGCTATTTCTGTTGCGCTCACCTCTGTTCCATCCAAATAATATCGCACTTTCATTTCAAACGGCAAATTCTCATTCCCGCTGTAGAGTGTACTCCCAATAAAAGTACTTTTCGTCGCCCCATCAGCCCCTGCCATTACATATACAGTTTCATTTTTGCTTCCCAGTGTTCCGCCAAAATTTATATTAGATAGATTGTTCTCCATCGCTAGCGCCCCAGTTTCAGCCAGCGTCGGCGCTTCTTCGGCCCTTACCCCAATTTCGCTTGCCACTATCATCCCCGCACCGCCAAGCACTGCAAGCGTCAACATTCCCCCACAAATCACCTGTTTCTTCATTTTTTACTTCCTTTCGTTAATTTTTTCATCCCTAGAGTTGTACGAATAATCAAGGGGTCAGCTAATACCAATAGTGGCGGTAAGAATAATGGCACCGTTATTACCGAAAGCACCGCTCCACGCGCCATCAGCATCGTTAGTGACGAAATCATATCCGCCTGAGAGTACATCGCCACCCCTACCGTCGCCGCAAATAGCACTGCCCCCGATACGATAATCGACGGAATTGATGTTTCGAGCGCTACTCTTGCAGCGTCTTTCTTGTCCAATCCACCTAGCCTTTCTCCCTTATACCTCGTCGTCATCAAAATCGCGTAATCCACTGTCGCTCCGAGCTGAATCGTGCTGATACAAATCGGTGCGATAAATGCAAGCGACTGCCCCATAAAATACGACAGCCCGATGTTCACGAAAATCGTCGTCTCTATCACCGCAATCAAAATCACCGGCAGTGACAAAGAGCCAGTCACGATTAAAATAATCACAAATATTACCACGATCGATACTGAGTTTACTACCGCGAAGTCCGTCGCCGTCACCTCTATCATATCTTGAGTCAGCGCCACCTCGCCGACTAGCAGTGCCGATTTATCATATTTCTTCAAAATCTCGTTAATCTGATTAATCTGCTCCGCCATCTCGTCCGTCGCCGTAGAATACTCTGAAATCGCGAGCGACATCTCCCATTTGTCTGATTTCAAAACTTCCGCCACTCCTTCTGGCAACATCTCTACTGGCACATTCTCACCCAGCAGACTCTCGAGATTTAGCACCGTCTTTATTCCGTTTACCTCTTTTAATTCATCAGTCATCGCTGTTGCCTTCGCCTGTGACAAACCTGCATCTGAGAGAATCATATGGACATTAGATAACCCAAAATCCTTCTCCAACTTCTTATTTGCCACTGCAAAATCCATTGTTTGTGGCAATCCGTCGCTTAAGGTATAATACACATTTTCATTCGCTTTCTGATAAGCATACAAAAACGGTGGAATTATCGCTATAAAAATCACCAGCAGTACAGGGTCAAACTTCACGATTTTGCTAGACACGTGCCTAAAACTCGGTAAAATCGACTTGTGGTCGCATTTTTGGAGTGCCTTGTCAAATGTCAAAATTAGCGCTGGCAGCACCGTCACCGCTCCAAGTACCCCTAGTATTACCCCCTTTGCCATTACTAGTCCTAGATCAATACCTAGCGTAAACGACATAAAACAGAGCGCAATAAATCCCGCCACCGTCGTCGCCGACGACCCTACTACTGAGCGTAATGTCGCCTTGATCGCTTTCTCCATCGCAATCTCGGGGTCTTTTTTTCGTTCTAGATACTCTCGGTACGAATGCCAGAGAAAAATCGAATAGTCCATCGTTACTGCGAGCTGCAAAATTGCCGACAACGCCTTCGTGATATAAGAAATCTCTCCGAATATTACATTTGTCCCCATGTTAATCAAAATCATCGCCCCAATTGACGCCAAAAACAACACCGGTATCAACCAGTTATCCAGTAGCACCAACATCACAATCAGCGCCAACACCACCGCGATAACCACATAAAACACCTCTTCCTTCTCTGATAATTCGCGCAAATCTGTGATAAACGCCGACATTCCCGATACGTAAATATGCCTATCTATCAACTCTCGAATTTCTTTTACTGCCGTAACCGTCTCGTCCGCTGATGACCCAGTATCAAAAAACACCGCAATGATCGATTCATCGCCCTTCACTACCTTTTCATAGATTTCGTCTGGCAGTATCTCTGGCGGAATCCCCACCTCCTCTAGGCTACCTAGTCCCAAAACTGTATCTACATGCTCAACATCGCGAATTTTTTCTTCTAGCTTTGCCTGCTCAGCGAACGGCAAATCCTCTGTAATCACCATCGAAAACGCCCCTTTTCCGAAGTTCTCTAACAGTTCATTCTGACCAATCACCGTATCTGTTTCACTTGGTAGATAGTTCAACATATCATAGTTCACTCTTGTCGCAAAAAATCCAATCACCGACGGTATCAAAAGTAATAGCGTTACTATCAGAATCCATTTCCGATATTTAACCACAAATCTTCCCATATTGTTTCCTATTATGCTCTATAAAACAGAGGATGAAAATAGACATTTCTAGGCACATGCCTAGTTTTTTAATAAAAATAGTGTATAGTAAGCCTATGAGCAAGAATATCAAATACACTATCGAACAAACTTTTCTAGAGCTACTTAGCCATCGCCCTATTAGTGAGATCACTATCAAAGAAATCACCACAAAATCAGGGGTTAATCGTAATACTTTTTACTATCATTACAAGAATCTCGCCGATTTGCTCGAATCCGTCATTTGTAAAATGGTCGACGAAATTATCGTAAACCAACCTTTATCAACCAATAATTCACTCGAAGATTGCTTCCTTTCAGCCGTTAATTTTGCTATCACCAATCGAAAAATTATCAACAATATTTATCATTCCACTAACCGTGCAATTTTCGAACGCCACCTCTGGCATATTTGCGACTATTCAATCTCATCTTTTCTGGGGTCTTTACCAAATCAAAATACCTCTCCTGTGGAACTTGACGTGATTAAGGATATTCTTAAATTTGAACTTTTTGGCTTTACGATTGACTGGATTAACCATGGTATGCCGAGTGGTGTCACCGAAAAAATTCATATTCTTACAGCCAATTTACTCCCAAAATATCCTAACAAAGGCTTTTACGGCAATAATCAGAATTGACATTTTGTTTACTTATTCCCCTTCGCCCGATTATGCGTCTTACACAGCATCTGGCAGTTTTCTTCCGTAGTGGCGCCGCCCTTACTCCACGCCGAAACATGGTCGGCGTCCATTTCGCCAAGCGCATAAATCTTGTCCTTATTTGCTTCGTGCCCAACCGCGCAAAGCGGACAATTAGAAACGCCTTTCGCCTTCGCTTCCGCAGTTTGTTTGTTATAAACTCGGCGTTTCACCGCTTCATCAAAAATCCTCACATCTAATAGTTTTGTATCTTTCTCGCCACCAAGGATATACTCAAAAATGCCCTTATGGTTCTTAATGAAAGGATCATCGTATAATTCATGTACTCTTTCCGATACCTTTCTAGGATTATAAGCGGTCTTGTGATAAGTATCATACAGCCGTCCCCACTCTAGCCCGCACATATCACTCGTGAGGTCGATAAACACCGACGAAACCCAATCAATCACAGAAGTAAAATGCTTTTTCAGTTCACTTATGTCCGCATCTTTACGATGATTGCTCATATAATTATCAATGTTGCCGCTAGACACCCAGTCAAGTGCCGCCTTTAGATAATCCTGACGATTCACCGAGCCAGAAATATACGCACCCCATTTCTGAATGTTCGCATTTTGAGAATTACTAAACTCCTCCTTCGCAGCCGTCACAAACGGCCCAGAATAAATCGCATTCAAAAGTTCCTGCTCATTGAGCGGAATCCCCACGATATTAATCGTCTTAAACCAACTTTTAATCTCTTTTTCCTCGCCCTCGCAAATATAAATCGTGAGCGGATATTCCAAAATCTTCTTCTGGATGTCCTCATCTAGCCCAGAAAAATACTGCTCCATCCCATTTTGGTCTTTAACCGCAAATTTGTTCGTCACAAACCGCCCAAAACTCGTAATGCGTTGCTGACCGTCTAATACTTCGTATTTGTCTTTGCCGGCTTGATTAAAATAAATCAAACCAAGCGGATAACCACTCAAAATCGATTCAATCACCGCCACATCACGCTTACCGTCAGCATAAATATAATTGCGCTGATACTCCGGTTGAATCGTAAGCTTGCCAGAAAGCCCGTAAAGGCCTCGACCTTCTAGTTCGTTATAAACAAACCCGTCGCAAATGTCCTTAATCGTGATGTCAGTTTTAAGAGTTGTTTTCATTAGAGCTCTCCTTTCGTTTAATAAAAAGCCTTTTGAATTTCTTCTTTCCATCAATAATACAATGTGGGTCTTTGCCATCCCACTTCGATTCCGCACCACTATAGCCACGCCCATTATCCTCTGCCATGCCAATTATTCTAAATTGCTCTGGACAATGCTTATCCAAAAAACTAATTGGCACACCCATTGTATCCGAATAATCATTAGGGATTGAATCTGTAAAAGGAATTTCGATAACTTCATAGTTTTCGTATTTTTTATAAGCGTCCTTCCAATATGGATGCTTAATATGTTTGCTATACCGTCTATTTTCATCCATAGTCATCAATGGAATAGGCTGGTGCCGACGACCATGATCGATATTCGTTATCCACATAGACGGAGTGTTTTTATATTTTTTGTTATCAACAATCTTATCAAAATCGGTTGCGTTGTCTGTTGTTGAAAACCACATTCCGCCGGCCCATTCCTCGCGCCCTGACCAAGCCTTATTTTTCATAATTAAAGGAAATACTTCCTTATATGTTACGCAACTCTTGTTGGCAATTACGGCAAATTTTTTATTCGCTTTTAAAATCCAAGTGAAAAAATCTATAAATAATGAAAAAGGCGGATTAGTAATTATGATATCTGCTTCATCGCGCAATTTTGTCACCTCTTTGCTTCTAAAGTCACCGTCACCTTTTAAATAATTCCACTCCAAATCGTTTATATCTATTTTCTTATCTTTATTTGTATCTCGTTCGAGGATAAAAATCTTCCCGTGCGAGCGAGTTTTCTTTTTATCAAAATTTGGGCTTTCGGTTTCAAATAAGGTTGGCTGATATGGTATTTCTTTCGGTTTGCTGTTTGCCGCATAACTAGTGCTAATCAGTTTCTTAATACCAAATCGTTCAAAGTTTTGAGCGAAATACTTGGTAAAATTGCTCCATTCTGGATCATCGCAGGGTAACAATATGGTTTTATCGCGGAACACGTCGGGATTATATTCAATATATGCGTTCATCTCTTTTTCAATATCGGCATATTGAGTGTAGAACTCGTCATTTTTTTGCTTTTTGGCGCGATGGAGTTTTTCGTTCGATGGCATCTCTGTTGCTTTCCTACAACAGAAATGACATTGAACATCACGCCGGGTACCACAACAAAAATCGGACATCGCAGCGGATGTCCAAATCTTTTACAACAGAGATACTCCGTGTGCTGCGGTGCCCGATTAATCCGGAGTACCGTTAGCAACAGATTATCTCTGCGCTTCTGTTGTATATTATTAAAGATTTGGACTCTTTAATTATACCACGAAATGCTTTTACCCGCATTAATCGATTTAAGGGAAATAACAGATGATTAATGTGGTACAATAAAGATATGGCAAACAAAGAAACCCATAATCAAGCGTTTGTAGACGGTCAAAACCTTTACATGAACACAAAGGCTAGTAATTGGGTAGTTGATTTAAAAAAGTTCCGAATCTACCTTAAAGATCAATATCATATTGATAAGGCATACTATTTTCTGGGCGCTGTCGACGATAATAATCAGAGTCTATACGAACTTATCCAAGAAGCAGGTTTCATCTTGATTTTTCGTGAGCACAGCCAAGCAATGGTCGGCAAAAAGAAAGGCAATGTAGATACAGATAGTTTTCACGATCATGGCAAAAATTGCTGAAAAAGAGAAGTTCGACAACATAGTGTTAGTTTCGGGTGACGGCGATTATTACAAAATGGTTAAATATCTCATAGAAAAAGAGCGCTTCTGCAAACTACTATCGCCAAACCGTCACTCTACATCTACCCTCTACAGAAAATTCACCCCTAAATTCGTAGATTTCCTTGACAATCCTGGTATCAAAAAGAAAATTGCCTACAAAAAATAAGAGAATCAAAAAAAGCGGGTCCTTCTTTGGTATTTCTCCGGTTGAATCGCCCGCATCGGAATATATCTCCATTATATCACACTATTACAAAATAATCAAGAACTCTTGTCAAAATTGTTATGGCTAACAAGGGTGGCTTGTGGAAAAACATAAGCAAAATAGAGAAAAAAGGCACTTGACAGTATTATGCCTAACAATAATCGTTCTATTGGTTGCGATATGGTCTCCATGTTTTTGTTTTGTCCTTTCCGGCAGGGCGGGCGGGGGCGCCCCGCCAGAAAGTGAATTGTCGCTAGGGCTCTGATCATGATTTGGGGATTTTCGCAAGTTTGGCGGGGGAAACTTGCGAAAATCCCCCATTATTCGAGATTTTTGGCATAATAGTTTCTAGCGGTGTTGTATAGTCGCACCAATTACGAGCGAAAACTCGTTTTTTTATTGTCTTAAAATACATCTGACGCTTGCGCCGGTGCTACGGGCCACGTTTGAAACGCCCGCGTTATTTGTGCCATAACTAAAGATATAACCATCCGTATCGTTTGCAGTATTGTACCAATACCCACCACCACTACCAAACGCATTCTGATCTAATTCTCCATTACTAATCATGCTGATATGCATGTAGTAAAGTGGTGATGCCACTAATCCACTATCCCCATTCGAAGCCCCAAAATTGTAATACGTGTTAATCGTGTCAAACTCGTCATTACTATAATCCGGGAGTCTCCAGCCGGCCGGACAAATCGAATTTGCCACCGCCTGATAATTACTATCACCAGAGCCATAGCCGGAATACACATCCATCGCCGTCGCCGCTGCAAAGCTGTAATAATTACCGAAGTTTCCGTACCCGCCTTCCGAGCCGATATTAAACGAGCTCACGTCATTTGCGCCAGTTCCCCATCCTGTCACCGTGTTGCCACTTAAGTTCGTGTAAGCAATCGAAGCATTCGTCGGCGTAAAGGTCGTCGATGAACCCGGTTCATAGCCAAGATCCGTATTGTCATGCGTATAGAAATTCGCTGTCGTCACAATGTCGTGGTCAAGATTCTCCACCATCCAGATATTCCCATCCGTCAGTTTCGCCACCGAATAAACCTTCTCGTCACGGCTATCCTTTAGTTCATAAATTTCGCCAGTGGTCATCAAATCAATCACATCCTGCTTTTCCTCATTCGTTAAATCAACGAAGTCCTGCATATATTCAAGGTCGCCAATCGAAGTATCTTCCGTCACTTCACCGAGCACACAACGGACCGACAAGCCAATCGCCTTAATCGCTGCGTTCTCAACCGACAAACTACCACTTGCAGTAAAGCCAAGATTAAAGGCCGAGCCCGAATTATTTACGGTGCCAGTCCAGTATGCGCCAGCCTCACCTCGGAGCGTCGCTGCATTATTATCAAAGTTGCCAGAATACACAAAGTTATTCGGGAACGAACGGAACTTATTACCGTTCGCGAGATTACTTGCCGTTGCATCCATCGAAGACGCAAGGTAATAATACGAACCAGTCTTATTGTAAATCGCCCCATTTGGCAAATGCCAGCCCGAAGGACAAATCGAAGTTAGGCTCGAAATATGATCATTGTAATTCTCATGATTCGTCGTATCTGCAATCGCTGCTGACCAAGTGTAGTAAGTACCATAAGAATACAAATTCGCATTCGACGCATAAGTACCAGCCAGACTCGTCACATTACTATTATTCTGACGTGGAATCCTGTACCAAGTATTTTCATTGCCCACGTCCCAGCTCGCATATTTACCATTACCGGAAGTTGCCGATGAGCTAAAGCCAGAACTTTCACTTGACGCTAGACCCGTAAAGACGCCGCCAAAGCCTTGCGACTTTATACTATCACTCGATCCATTTACACCAAGACGGAGGTTTTCTACCATCCAACAGTTCCCATCTGCAAGTCTTGCTACAGCATAAACCTCACCGTCACGCGAATCCGTAAGAGCCGTAATGCTTGAGCTTCCTGCCGTAATCACGCCATTCACCGAATCATAAGTTGCTACCGTGAGGCTATTGCATCCACCCCAATCTTGGAGCGAACCGGCCGGCGCAAGCCACATCGCATAAAGTTTCAAACCATTTGTCGAAACATCATTCGGTGCCGTAATGGTTTGGTTTGGACCATAATAGGTACCCGTACCATCCACTTCCGTATTCCAACCCGCAAACCCATAACCATTCCTACGATAGTTCGAAGCCATTAAAGTCACGTCCGTATTATCCGACGCACTTTGGTAACCAATGTTGCTCGTCGTATCGAGATTATAGGTTCCGTCATTCATCGTCCCGGCCACATCATCAAAGGTTGAACCATAACAAATGTATCCACCCGGACATTCAATCTCCACCATCTCGGCACGCCAAATCGCATACAAATTCACCGTCGATTCTTCGGACATGCTAATTACCATCACACCTTCCTCGTCATACGAAGTACCAGTACCATCGTCTTTCGTGTTCCATTCCACAAAGCTGTAATGTTCCTTATCAAATGGGTTTTCAAGTTTCACCGCATCGCCGTTCTTTGCCACAATCGGGCTCTTCGAACCACTCGTCGCACCATTACCATTAAAGTTTACTGTTACTGCGCCACCTGCTCTTGCCACGCAACGCACCGGTAAGCCATACGCTTTTGTAATGTATTGTGCTACACCAAAACCAGTTGAATCAATTGTATTCATAAAGACATTACCAGAATTATATATAGTATTAGTTGGAAGCAATGCATCGTAAGATGTGTAAACTTCATACCCATTCACAGCACCAGTCGTCGCCAGATAAGTCGGTGCCAACTTCAAATTATCAAAACCATCCGTCTCATAACCTAGCACGCCCATCTGGTTTGAGTATTCCGTCACCAAATTCTGAAGCACCAACATATTATTTAATTCATCATAAATGTATTCCGATGGTCCATCCGGCAGTCTCCAACCTGCTGGACAAACCGAATCCGACATCTTCGCGTATTGATTGTCGGCACCCGTAATATGCTCCGCCGCCATCGCTGCGAAGTTATAATAATTCCCCGCGTGATAATGCTTGCAAGTTGACACATTATTACAGGTCGTCGACACATCATCATTCGATGCTGGGCTTGCCACTGGATAATAATACTTTTCTCCAGCATTATAAGACCTAGCCGTAGTTCCATCCGAAGACCAATCATCAATCGTATTAGTCGTGTTGCGACTTGGCTGCCAAGTGCTACTTAAATTATTTGTCGTGTAGCCAAGGTCCGTATTATTATGCGTGTAAACCTTGCTTGAATTAAGATCAAAATCAAGGTTCTGCGTCATCCAAACTTTGCCATCATTCAGTTTCGAAACGAAATAGGTTTTGCCATCACGAAAATCAATGAGCGAATACTGCATCCCCACCGTCATTGAATTAATCACGGTCTCGTTTATATCCTGCATACATACTGCATCCGTGCTACTCACATTTCTACCAATCGTTCTGGCCGCCTTATTACAACCATAATTCGAATGCCACATCGCATAAAGATTAATCACGCTCGAATCCTTAGTGTAATCGATGCCATAATCCATTCCTGGATCAAGTTGACGGCCCTTACAACCATCACCACCCGGCTCAGCATGTGGCATAATCGTACACCAACCGATAAATGAATAATTGTCACGCTCTGGCGTATCTTCCGGTAATGGAATCGACTCGGCCGAAACTGCCTCGCCCGAGAATGATTGCGGAAGTCCCGTCACAATGTCGTCCGCTGTACCAGAAAGGAAGTTCACTACATATGGTGCCGGGTTTGCTACATATTCTAGGACAAACGTTTCGTTTAAATATTCACCCGCCGGCGTCGTCGCATCCACTCTTAAACCAAAGCCAATGCGGTATTCCCTCAGCGAAATATTCGCAGCCGTAGTTTGGTCTAGCACCACTGCCGTAGTTGATGGCGCCAAATAATTCGTGTTGTCAGCCGAATTTAGCTTGTTTGGTTGATAACCCCAGCGATTATTAAGAGCCGCGCTACTATCACTTCCAAAATCTGCCGGAGACACTGCGCTCGACAATGCCAAAATTGTTCCGCCACCACTACTTCGTAACGCCGAATCCGTCGTCTTTGCCATCAAAGTATAGCCAGTGTAATTATCGGTCGTAATCCCAAAACTAATATCATTCTCCGAAGTGCTCGCTACAAAATTTCCATTTGGATTGCTCGGCGTCACTTCGAGCGTGACTGAATCTCTAATCGAATAAAAATTCAAATTACTTGCTACTGCCGTCGAATTTGCTCTCGTGATATTGGTCGAATTGGTAATCGGACTGACGGTCAAAATCATAATTGTAAATAAAACCAAAAATGCAAAAATCGGGGCAATCCTCAGCATTCTCTGTTTTTTGATAAACGAGAGCTCCAAACTTTTGATTTTATACCTGTTTTTTAGCATTTTGTTTTTGTTTTATTTTGTTATTGCAAAATAGCTACTCCGAAAAACTATCTTGCTCAAAGATTTAGCCATCACATGGCCACACTACTTTTAGTGTATTATATTTATGCTTTTTTGTCAACCAAATTAACCGAGTATTTTGAAGACTTCTTCTCTGTCTTTTTTAATTAACGCCAGTCTTGCTAAAATCTCGTTCTTGCCAATCATGATTGCGCGAGCAAGCGCCGGATCGTTCTCTTTTGGCTCAAAGAATTTACAGTACTTTTCAAACTCTTCTTCCGTACGAATCGAAGCCGCCGTATATCTCGGATAATCATCAAGTGATTTATCACCCGAAATCTTGCGGACATAATCCCAGTTCTCTTCCATCCAATTAAAGACCTTAGCTTTGACTCTTGGATTACGGAAAAGATACAGGAATAAGTGGAAATGATCTTGTGGCTTCACCACCTCCGGCTTCTTTAGATAGTCCATCATTTTTTCAAGCGTCTTTTCATCACGTGCGAGCGTCGTCGCAAATAACAAATCAAATTTGATTTCTGGATTCGCGATTTTCTGATAATCCGCGACAAACTTTTCTGCCATTTCCGGCTTTAGCCAAATCGTCGCGTCTAAGATATCGTTTCTAATTTCTGCATCAAGCTTCGCATAGTCTTCATCAAACATTTCAGCAAGTTTCTTGATGTTTTCTTCGTCATCCGCATAGTAATCAAGTGCCATCAAAATCGAGCGAAGTCGAAGCACATTTTCGTCATCGCCTTTTCGTGTGACTAGGCCAACCTCATCTAGTTTTTCTTTCACTAAATCGAGAATAAACGCTTTGTATTTCTTCTCTTCTTTTGAGTCAAAATCAAAGAAAATCTTGAGGTTGCTCACAATCGAAAGAATAATTGTCCATACGGCCGCCGAATTCTCATGTTTGAATTTCAAGACTAGTGGAATTAACGATGCCGAAGATGCAAGTTCTGTTTTCGAAATCAAATCACGATCAATTAGAAGCCTTAGCTTTTCTTCCAAATTCAAATCATCAAATCTTTCTAGTCTTTCATTAAACTCTTCCTCGGACAGATTCAAAATGTAATGACCAGACATATCTTCACTGACCACCGGAATCGGCCAATCGGATTTCTTTAATTCCCCATTTAGTAAGAATCTCTTTTGTATGTAGCCGTCACCAGTTTTTGTAAGCACAGGATAACCCGGCTTATCAATAAATGCGTGCATCATTTCACCAACATCGAATTTTGCATGTGGATTAAGTGCTGCCCACAAATCATCACCGATCGTGTTACCATACTTATATTTCGCAAAGTATTCACGGATCCCAGCACAGAATTTATCCCAACCCATCGCACGAATCACCATCAGCATTAATCTTGCACCTTTGGCATAGACAATCGACGGATCAAATAGTGTCGCAATTTCTTCCGGATTATTTACATCCTGGTGTACCGACTGTACACCATCATACGCATCGCGCCTTAAAGCCGCGAGCGCATCATTCGTAAAGAACACTTCAAAGATTTTGTATTCTGGATGGATATAGTCAACTGCATAGTATTCCATCACGGACGCAAACGATTCATTGAGCCACAAATCATCCCACCACTTCATCGTCACCAAATCACCAAACCATTGGTGTGAAAGTTCGTGTGCAATCGTAAGTGCCACCCCTTTCTTCGTACCAATCGTTGCATTTTTATCTGCAATTAAAGCTGATTCGCGATAAGTCACTAGTCCCCAGTTTTCCATCGCTCCCGCTTCAAAATCTGGCAGTGCCACTTGATCACATTTTGCCAGTGGATATGGAATTCCAAAATTATCATCGTAAAATTCCAAACTCTTTGCCGCGATTTCATTTGCAAAATCCACTGAATCAATATCTTGGTTTAATGCCACATAAGTCGTAATTTCTACACCGTGTGCATTTTTAATTGTCTTACCATGAAAATGCCCAATCACCCATGCGAGTAGATATGTGCTCATGCGCGGCGTCGATTCAAACACGTATTTATCACCAACTTTTTCCTTGGCCGGCGTATTTGCGAGCACTAAATCATCCGCGTCTTTTGGTAGTTCAATACTTAAATCAAATACGGCTTTTGCGGCTGGTTCATCAATACACGGAAATGCTTCGCGCGCATAATGACTTTCAAACTGGGTCGCCACAATCGTTTCGGTCTTGCCTTTAAATTGATAAGTCGAGAGGTATGCACCCTGCATATTCTCATTCAATTTACCATCATAATTAATGACGATTTCTTGTTTACCTTTTTTCGTCGCAATCTCAAGTTCATCATTAATCGTTGCAAATTTTACAACACTACCATCGATTTTGACATCATTAATATTTAATCTAACAGCATGAAATTTAACCTTGTCGGCCTTCGCTTCACCAACAATCGTGACAACACCGCCAATCGTTTTTTTGTTCTTGTCAATCTTGAGATCCAGTGTATACTTTTCTGGCTCAAAATATTTCAATAATCTATCCATTTTACCTCCACACTGTTACATTTATTTGTGTAATTTTGCTACTTCTGGCAATTTCGCATCCTTCAGAATCGGCGCGAGTTCAGCTTCTTCGAGCGTTTCATGCGCCAAGAGTTCAGCGGCCAGTTTGTCGAGTACTTTCTTATTTGCTTTCAAAACAGCTTCCGCTCTCACAGCTGCTTCATCGGAAAGCTTCTTCACTTCAAGATCAATCAGTTCCGCCGTCTTTTCAGAATACGGTTTCTCGGTCGTAATCGTGTAGTATCCAGTAGCTTCGGATGGGAAGACGAGGTTACGCGTTGCATCACCCATACCCTCTTCAATAATCATCGACTTTGAAAGCTCCGCCACGTTCTTGAGATCAGACGATGCGCCAGTCGTAATCGCATCCGCACCGAAAATTAATTTCTCCGCTACACGGCCACCCATTGCGCGAGCTAAGATATCTTTTAATTCGTAAATATTCTTGTAGCTTCGATCTTCTGGCGGCAAGAACCAAGTCACACCACCGGTTTGTCCACGTGGGATAATCGTCACTTTGTGCACCGGATCAGAATCTGGCAACACATGGCCAACCACCGCGTGGCCAGCTTCGTGATAAGCGGTAATCTTGCGCTCCTTTTCGTTCATCACTTTGCTCTTGCGCTCTGGGCCAATCGCCACGCGCTCAAACGCTTCGGTCAAATCCTTATTCGAAATTGCTTTGTGCCCTTCACGTGCTGCCGTAATTGCTGCTTCGTTTGCAATGTTCGCAAGGTCCGCACCAGACGAACCAGCGGTCTTCTTCGCGAGTGATTCAAGATCGACATCCGCTTCAATTGGTTTACCCTTGAAATGTACCTTCAAGATTTCGAGACGATCTTTTCGTTCTGGCAAAGTCACATTCACATGGCGGTCAAAACGACCTGGACGGAGCAATGCTTTATCGAGCATGTCCACACGGTTCGTCGCCGCAATCACAATCACGCCAGAATCATTATCAAAACCATCCATCTCGACGAGAATCTGGTTTAAAGTCTGCTCATCTTCGCGACCAGCGCCACCCCTCGCGTCACGTTTGTGTGCCACCGCATCAATTTCGTCGATAAAGATAATTGATGGCGCATTCTTTTTGGCCTTACCGAACAAATCACGTACTCTACTAGCGCCCACGCCTACAAACATTTCGGCGAATTCAGAACCGGAGATTGAGAAAAATGGCACGCTTGCTTCACCAGCCACTGCTCTTGCCATCAAAGTTTTACCTGTACCCGGATCACCAGCGAGGAGAACGCCACGTGGAATTTTCGCACCGAGTTTTTCATACTTCTTTGGGCTCTTTAAGAAATCTACAATTTCTGCTAAATCTTGTTTAGCGGCTTCATTACCAGCCACATCTTTAAAGGTAACTTTCTTTTTGTCTGGACCGTAAAGTTGGGCTCTGGCTTTGCCAAAACTCATTGACTGACTATTAGCAACGGAAGCTTGACGCATCATGTATGAAAGGAACATTACGATGATTAGAATCGGTACTACCGTCATTGCAATGTCAAGGATGATCCCCATCACATTGATGTCTTCCTTGTATTCAATCACTGGGTAAGTCTCGTTGCACTTTGCCAGTTCTTCACCTTCTAGTTTGTCGCAATAATTAATCAAACCCTGATCATAAAGCGTTCCCGAACCGTCCTTTCTAGAAGTCTCAGTTGGCACATCTTTATCCTTCAAAGTGATATCAAGATTATTACCAATTACTGTAATTCTAGCAATATTTCCGTTTGGATCATTTGCCCTCTTGATAACATCAGAAATTGGGACTTCAGTTTTCTGAACTTGCCCACCTCTCTGGTTAGTAATTAAAAACATTGCAAAGCAAATAATTAGAATTGTAAAGACAATGCTTCTAATAGCATTAGACCGATTAGGCATCGGACGACCCATATTCTTTTTTGGGGTATTTTCCGCCACTTTTTTATCTCCTTAACCATCTTATTTTATCATAAAACTTCCCCTTTTTAGACAAAATATGATATAATTAAAGTGCCGTCTGGGTGTAGCACAGTTGGTAGCGCGCGACTTTTGGGAAGTCGAGGTCGCAGGTTCAAGTCCTGTCACCCAGACCATTTTTGTGTTATAATATTAAAAATCAGGGTGTGGCGCAGTTGGTAGCGCGCAGCGTTCGGGACGCTGAGGCCGTCGGTTCAAGTCCGATCACCCTGACCATACGGCTAAGGCCGTTTTTTTATATTCCAAGCGCTTCGTCAGATAAAGCCGAGCTACCAAATGGTTTCTCGTATTCTTCGATATTCTGCATTACTTCGCCAAACTTCGTCGTGTATTCCTTCAAAACTTCTTCGGTAAATTCACCCGACTTATCAAAAGTGTATTCTTCAATTGGATCATCATCGTCTTTTTCATCTTCATCCGGCAAAAATCCTGGTCTCGAGCGATCAAGATAAATATCACCAGAATTGTGATAAATCGCAAGCGAAATACCAGTCGTCACTAATGCAATTAACGCTGACGCAATACCTAGAATAATTAGCTTTCTTCCACCACTCGACATTACAACTTCTCTCCAATCTTTTTCACTAAATCGAGATGGTCATTCGCGAGTTTATAGATACTCTTCGTATCGGACTCTACAATTTTTCTAAGTTCCCTTGTCTTCACCAAAACATCATAAAATTCCGCCGGACGATTCTTACAATCCGTCGCAATTAATCTTTCAAGCATCTTCTGGTATTCAATAAAATCAATCATGAAATTCTCACGACCTTTATTGAAGTCATTTTGATTATTCACAAAACTATCATTCGATAGAGTATTTTCACTTAGTCTTACATTAAACGGCGTAATAAACCTAAGTTGCAACACTTCATAGTATTTACCAAGATAAACCCTTGTCTTGGAATCTTCGTGCTGCAATTCTTTTAAGTTCTCAATAGTTGTACTGCAATTCTTAGAAATCGCTTCTTTTTTAGACTCAGAAATCGCTCCCACCGAAACTGGCGCGAAAGACATCAACACCGAAACTAGCACTGCTGCTGTTTTCTTCATATCTAAATTATAGCACGAATCTAAACCTTACTTACGCTACTAAGCACCAAATGTCCATCAAAGAACGCGAAATTCATTTTATAAACTGGCACATCGTCAGTAAACTTCTCAATCAAGGTCTTTACATTATATTCATCCATCGATTCGGCAATTCCACTTCCCGATACTTCAATACAATACTTTTCTTCCTTTTCCTCATCCTTATCCTCGGCCGCTACCTCACAAGTCGGCAGCACATCATGATAAACTTCAACCACTAAACCATCATCCGTATAATCAGCACTTTTCACTACTGTAAACATGCCTGATCCTGCGCCACCACCATTAAATGGCGTCACCTTAAAACTATTACCACTTTCAACATACTCAAAACTATCGCCATGCGAAACCGAATAATTTTGCTTTGGCATACTAGTGCTTAATTTAAACAACCTTTTATATGCTTCATTTAATCCAGAATAAGAAACTGTATAAGTAATCACACCATTAGATTCCGACGTCGTAATATTAGACGGACGTACATTTTGATAAGCAATCTCAACTTTTGCTTCATCCGTTAGCCCAAATTCAAATACTGAATTTAAATAATTAAATGTTCCGATGTATGGCTTAATGAGAGACCTTGCCACTTCTTTTGAAATCGTCTTCACTTCCTTCGTGTCAGTACAGCCGGTGCCCTTCGCCGCCTCCACCGCTTTCGCACATTCCGCTTTCGCTTCTTCTACTTCACTATTTCTCGCCATCATTTCGTAGACGCCGAAAACTACACCAGCAATCGCCGCAATGAATAGTAGAATTCCCATCGCAATCACTAGCCCGAACTTATTTCCTTCTTTCTTCGGCCCACTGTAACCGCGCATCATTATTTCTTCAGGTTGCATATCCCTCCTTAAAACCTTTCTTTAAAATATTTCTTACGTTTTCCAAAATATATAATCATTCCAATCGCACTGATGACAATACCCGTTAGTGAGCCCGTCACAATCACTACACTTCCGCCATCACTCGTGTAGCTACCAGTATTTGGTACTGGAATTTCTTCTTCATCGTCATCGTCATCATCGCCTGGTTGTGGATCTGGGTCTACTGGATCTGGGTCTACTGGGTCCGGGTCAACCGGTGGGTCTGGATCTACCGGAGGGTCTGGATCTACCGGAGGGTCTGGGTCCACTGGTGCGTCCGTAATCGTAAAGGTCGTTTCAGCCGATGCATTATTATCGTAAATTACCCTCAATGTATGTTCACCAGCCGAAAGACTCTTAAGGTATGCATTCTTTAATGAAATAATCGTACTTCCGCTCGTCACTGTATAACTACCAGAAGTAATCGCCGTGCCGTCTACTAACACTTGCGCCAAATTCATGCGTGGGAAATTAATCCGCACTGTAATCACGCCAGTCTCATCTTTTCTAAATGAATTCGAGGTTTGCCAATTCACCGCTCCGTCTCTGAAAATCGGATATAGCATCACTTCAGTTTCACCAACTGTAAAGGCAAATGTGCTTCCCGGCATCGACGAAGCAATATCAGTACTATTGTCGCGCGTATACCCAAAGAAATAGCTACCAGACTGGGTCGGTGCCACTGCTGGAATCGTTACAAAGCAGGCAAGGCTTGGATCCGTCGATTCGCAAGTTTGTACTGGTTTCACATCGTTATAAAATCTCAGTGTATAAGTCTGGCTGTATGAATTCTCCACGATGAAAGCACCGCTCTTACTATGATTACCAGTGAATTGCAATGTCAAAGTATGCTCACCTTCGCTTAATGAATCTAGATAATTATTATTAAGCGTTACCACCACTTGATTCGCTGCAATCGAATATTCCGAACTTGTCAGCTGATTACCATCAACCAAAGCTCTTTCGAAAATATCGCGTGCGAAATTCATACTCACCACTAGGCTATCGCTGCCACTTTTGTCGTAATGATTATCTCCCGTCCAAGTCATTGAGTTATCAATAAAGATTGCATACAAAGTCTTTGTCGTGCTACTAATTGTAAATGAATAAGTATCACCTGGCTGATAAGCAGCTGTCGCCAGGCCCGGTGTTTCTGCGTAACCAAAGAAATCATTGCCAGCCTTAGTTGGCGCCGCCATCGGAATCGTCACGGAACACGCCGAGACCGGATCCGACGATTGGCAAGTCTGCGCTTCTACCACGTTATCGCCAAAACTTAAAGTATAAACCTGCAGATACGATTCCGCTACCGTAAACGTTCCACTCTGACTATGATCACCACTAAATTCAAGTGTCAAAGTATGGTCACCAACTTCAAGTGAATCGAGGTATTCATTATCAAGTGTGACAATTGTTTGATTGTCATCGATCGAGTATTCCGAAAGCGAAAGTTCAACATCGTCCACGAGTGCCCTTTCAAAAATGTTGCGATTAAAATTCATGCTCGCAATTAATGAATCACCAGATCCCTTTGTATAGATTGAATCGCCCGCCCAAGTCATCGCATTATCGATGAAAACTGCATAAAGCATTTTACTCACCGTATCGGTCGAAAATGTATATTCATCACCTGGTTCATAGGCAACCACAGTCGAACCAGATTGTTCTGCATAACCAAAGAAATCATAGCCCGCTTTAGTTGGCGCCGTTGCTGGAATCATTACTGTACAGCCCTGGTTTTGGTTGACTGGCTGGCAAGTTTGCGTAACCACTTCATCACCACCATAGGTTTCAAAACCGAGATAATAAGTTGGAAGCACCGTCACAGTATATTCAATACTCTGGCCATCCATATAATATTCCACAGTGGTCGTACCGTAACCAACCGCTCTAATTGCACCACTACGATATTTCACGACTGTTTCGTCATCAATCACCACGTTGGAATCCGCCGTTGTGAGCGTTCCACTCACACTAGCACCAGAACGATATGAAAGCGTATAACTTAGATCAAGCGCATCATTAATCCCCGCCACGATATTAGTCCTCGTCGAAGAAATACCAGTCACATAATCCATTGAATAGAAATACTTCCACCAGTTTTTGAGATATCCGTCGCTCGTATAGCCACTGTCGTGTGGCATCATGTAAGACCAGAATCTCGTGTAAAATCTATCCTCTTTACTGCTAACATTAAAACCATCCACTGCGTATGGTTCATCCATCCACAGCAAATAGTTTTCCAAGGTATCCTCACCAGTCTGACTCTCGACATCATGGTTTAACCAATCCGAATAAGTCGTCCTCACCGCATTTTCGTTATTATAATTGTATCCACTCGACGCGTTAAATGGATGGTGTACTGTACCAATACCATTAATTGTGCCCGAGTTAGCATAATCATTTAATACAAATCTTTCCCACGGGTTCAAATTCAAATAATCGTCTGTTGTTGAAATACTAATTGAGTTTTCTGCGTATGGATCATATCCCTGTCCGTAAACATTCTTCATAATGTTTTCTTGTGAATGCATCAAAGCATGGAACTGCGCATCGCGACGCGACATACTCACCGAAACAATCATGAAATTATCACAGTCTTTCGTAATTGGTGTGCCGTTAATCCAGTAAGCATTCCTGCCCACCATCATCGTCTCAAAAGTCTTCGTTGGATCAGCTGCTACCACCCAAACCTGATCAAAGTTTCCGCTATTTTTTCTTTCCACCAAATCTGCCGTCTCGATTAACCATTCATAGTCAAATGTATAATCCTGAATCGTCGTACCATCAAACCAACCGCCATAATACATATTCCACCAAGAATAGTTCCCACTGCCATCATCCGCCGCTGCGAGGAAGTTTTCTTCATCAAATTGATTAGCGGTCGTTCCATCTGGTCTCTCAAAATTCACCGTATAGTGCGGAAAGTCGTCAACATAAATCCAGGTTGTATTCACCTGATTAATATAGCCATGCGAAGATTCCATAATATCATTCGCCTGTTCCTCAACTACTGTTTCCTGAATTCCTTCGCCAAATAATAATTCCATTGCTTTTGGCGAGCCATTAATTGAATTAAGATGCGGGTTAATCTCAACTACTAAAACTCTCAAATTCTGATGTTCCTGGTAAGGCGGATTGATTACGCCGTTCACCGCATTCACATCATTGGTACTACTGCCTAATCGGTCAACTGCGAACCAACCAAAAAACGCCAGCACCAAAATACTTGTCGTCAAAAAGGCATACTTTTTGAAATGATTCACACGAAAGCCCTTAAAAAATCTTTTCATGTTTGTATTTATGACCTTTATGCTTAAATCATAAACTACAAAAAAGAAAATGTCAACTAATTTCGTTTCAACATCACAGTAAATGCTTCGGATGGGATATCGATTTTTCCAAAACGCTTCATTCTGGCCTTACCGCGTTTCTGCTTTTCGAGCAGTTTGGCCTTGCGGTCACGATCACCGGTATGAATTTTAACCGTCACATCCTTACGATATGCACCAATCGTTTCGCGCGCAATGATTCTTGCGCCAATTGCCGCTTGGAGCGCTACTTCAAAATTTTGTCTCGGAATCACTTCTTTTAATTTTTTCGTCACTTCTCTACCAATTCCGTCCGCTTCACTTCTATGCGCCATCACCGAAAGTGCATCCATTTTATTTCCTGCAACAAGAAAATCCACTCTCACCAAATCCTCAGCCCGATATCCATTTAATTCATAGTTAAACGATGCGTAGCCGGATGTCGCCGATTTTAGCTGGTCATAAAAATCCGTGAGGAGATTCGCCATCGGCGCTTCAAAATCAATCACGGCGCGTTCTTCAATATAAGACAAATTCGTTTGATGTCCACGTTTTTCATTAATCAGATTGAGCACATTTCCAATCATGTTTGAAGGAACGATAATTTCGCCTTTTACCCACGGTTCACGGATTTCTTTAATTTCCGATTGGTCCGGCAAATCTGCTGCCGACTTGATTTCAATGAGTTCACCATTATTTAGCACTACTTCATAATTCGTTGACGGATTCGTCACAATTAAATCAAGATTAAACTCGCGCTCTAACCTTTCTTTAATAATATCCATATGAAGGAGTCCTAGGAAACCAATGCGAAGGCCAAATCCTAAAACTGGCGAATTCTCCGGCTCATACCTTAAAGCCGAATCCGAAAGTGATAATTTTTCAATTGCTTCTTTCAAATCTTTATACTGGTCATTTGAAACCGGGAAGAACCCCGCATATACAAATGGCAAAACATTTTTATAACCAGGTAACGGTTTAGTTGCTGGCACCTTAGCTAGTGTTACCGTATCACCCACTTTTGCCTCACGCGTCGTTTTGAGATTCGTCACAATATAACCAATTTCACCATTTGATAATTTCTCGCGTGGAGTCATTTTTGGCGTCAAAATCCCAACTTCCAGCGCCAGACCCTTCGTGCCCGCTGCCATCATCAAGATTTCCGCATTCTTCGGAATTTCGCCTTCAAAAATTCGGACATATAGCACTACGCCACGATAATCGTCAAAGTAAGAGTCAAAAATGAGTGCTCTTGTTTCCATAAAAAATATTATAACACAAAAATGGGCCTAGCGCTATGGCTTGGCCCTTCTGTTTAGAGGATCAAATAATTGTTTCGTAAACTTCGCAGTTTTTCAGTAAATGCAGATCATCGTGATAGCTACCGGACTTCGGACGTCCTTTCAGTACCACATAAAAGGCCATACCAAAACATCCGTGCGAAAAGATTAACACCTTTTCGCCATCATGTTTTTCCTTCAGCATGTCGATAAAATCTTTGGCACGACTCTCAAGTGCTTGAAGTGTTTCCACTCCATCCTTTTCCGAACGACCGGAATCATATTGAAATAATTCCCGATAGTGTTCATCCGAAGCGGTTTTACCGATTAGTCCGTCGAACTTACGTTCTTCAATCCGTTTATCAATGATTACAGATTTCTCGTCGATGCCCATTTCTTTAAGCACCAATCGGCAAGTTTCTCTTGCTCTCTCATAAGTTGAACAGTAAATGGCGTCGAACTTGATTCCGGACTCTTTCAGTTTTCTTCCAGCCTCTCTGGCTTGCTCACAACCAAGCGGAGTCAGCGGAGCATCCTCGTCATTATAAAAATAATTCTTGAGGTTAGCCACCGACTGACCGTGCCGCATAAAAAACACTTTTACAGACATTATCCGTCCTCCTCTCAAAAAGAACTTTCTATCGCCCCCAAACAGAATAATAATATTATAATACTATTATTTATATCTGTCAAATTAGGCTACAGTTCTTGGCGCTGGGCCTTTTTCAATGATTTCGTCGAGTACTTTTTCGACATTCATGCCAGTTTTAGCAGAAACACCAATAATGTCTTCGCGCTTGCAACCGAGTAGATTCATAATTTGCGCAGCGGTCTTTTCAACCTCAGCTGCTGGCAAATCTACTTTATTAATCACTGGAATAATCGTAAGATCTTGTTCAATCGCAAGATAGACATTCGCAAGTGTCTGGGCTTGAATTCCCTGCGTCGCATCTACGACCAGAATCGCCGATTCCACTGCTTGCAAACTTCTGGAAACTTCATACGAAAAATCTACGTGGCCCGGCGTATCAATCAGATTTAATGTATAGCCCTTCCACTTCATCGTCACTGGAGTGAGCTTGATCGTAATCCCCTTTTCACGCTCAAGCTCCATCGAATCGAGTAGCTGCGATTTCATTTCGCGCTTCTCAACCGTTCCGGTTAACTCCATCATGCGATCGGCCAAGGTAGATTTACCATGGTCGATGTGCGCAATGATGCAGAAATTTCGTATTTTATCCATTAGAGACCAATCATCGTGAGGCTGAGTCTACCCTTGTCATCGATTGCAATCAAACGAACCTTAATGACATCACCTTCGTGTAGAACCTCAGTTACTTTATTTAGACGCTTCTTGTCGGTAATTTGTGAAATGTGGAGCATACCATCAATGCCTGGCATGATGTTTACAAATGCACCAAAGTCTTTAATTGAAACCACTGTACCTTCATAAATCTTGCCAACTTCTGGTTCTTCGGTTAATCCGCGGATCCAATCCAAAGCCTTCTTGATTTTTTCTGGATCCGTACCGGAAACCGTTACAAGACCAGAATCTTCAATATTTACCTCCGCACCGGTTTCGGCAGTGATCTTATTGATGGTCTCGCCGCCCTTACCAATCACAGCACCGATTTTATCAGGATTGATCATGAGCTTCTCGATGCGTGGAGCATACTTTGAAATCTCTTTTCTTGGTTCTGGAATCACTTCGAGAATATGCTTCAAGATAAACATTCTACCTTCATGCGATTGTTTGATAGCTTTCTCCATGATTTCTACTGGAAGACCATGGACTTTCATGTCCATTTGAAGCGCCGTAATACCTTCAGTCGTACCAGTCACCTTAAAGTCCATATCACCAGCAAAGTCTTCCGCATCCATAAGATCGGTTAAGACATAGGCCTTGTCGATATCGGAAGCTTCGATTGGCTGGCCTTTTGGTACATCTACCATGAGACCCATCGCTACACCAGAAACTGGACGCTTGAGTGGTACGCCAGCATCCATTAGTGCCATACATGAAGAACAAGTTGCGGCCATTGAAGTCGAACCGTTTTGGGACATGATTTCAGTCACGGAACGAATTGCATATGGAAACTCTTCTTCGGAAGGAAGTACTGGAAGCAATGCTCTCTCAGCAAGATAACCGTGGCCAATCTCACGACGTCCTGGAGAACCGATTCTACCTGGCTCACCAACCGTATAAGAAGGAGCGTTATAGTGGTGCATGTAGCGACGCTTACCTTCCGTCACTTCCATCGTATCCACATCTTGCGCATACGAAAGCGGCGCAAGTGTCACGATATTCATCGCCTGTGTCACACCACGCGTAAAGAGTGATGAACCGTGAACTCTTGGCAAAATACCAACCTGCGACGAAAGTGGACGTACTTCATTTAGTTTACGACCATCCGGACGGATACCTTCTTCAACGATGCTACGACGAACTTCTTTGTGAACGGCCAATTCAAATGCTTGATCATAAACATCACGAAGGTTCTCGTCATACCATTCAACTTTCTCATTGTCAGTTTCACCTTGACCCTTTGAAAGCGCAAATTCATCATGCATTGCATATTTGATATCGTCAAGAATCTGTGAACGTTCCATTACATTGCCACGGACTTTGCTACCAAATTTATCTTTTGTCCAATCTTCAACTTCCTTCAAGATTGCTTCATCCGGAAGTACTAATTCATATTCCTGTTCCTTTGCGGCAACCTTTTCGGCGAGTTCACGTTGAAGATCGAGCGCCGGTTGAACATTCTTTACTGCCCAATGCATCGCTTCGATAATAGTGTCCTCTGGCACTTCCTTAGCACCAGCTTCTACCATCATCACTTTACCATCTTTACAGGCCACGACAAGATCAAGTGGTGATTGTTCACGCTCTTCAGCGCTTAAGAAACCCTTAAATTCACCGCCAATTCGACCAATACGGATACCGGCCACTGGACCATCAAATGGCACACCGGCATTCATGAGTGCCGCGGAAGCCGCAACCATTGCAACACAGTCCGGGCGGAAGGCTGGATCCATCGAAAGCACCGTACAAACCACTTGCACTTCCTGACGATAACCTTTTGGAAATAGCGGACGAATCGGGCGGTCAATTAAACGACCGACGAGAATTGCTTCATCGGCTGGTTTACCTTCACGCTTAATAAACTTTGAACCGGAGATTTTACCAGCAGCATAATATTTCTCTTCGTAATCAATTGATAGCGGGAAGAAATCTTGTACCACCGGCTTTGTCCCGACTACTACCGAGCCGAGCACCACGGTATCACCATAGGTCACGAGCACTGAAGAAGTCGTGCGAAAGCCGACGCGGTTAACTTCAAGCGTCAATTTTCGGCCCAACCAATCAGTGGAAACCTGCATGGTCTTCTTGCCATTAGGATTTATAATATCCATGAAAAAATTTTCCTTTCTGGGAAAACATCAGATACACGGTTGGAATTGCTACATCTTTCCTGAGGACCATAAGCTTGGGCGAGCGCCCTCGAGCGTGTCCGAAAGAAAGGTGTAGCTATTCCCCCCATATATCTGCCGTCTTCCCATATTAATTTACTATATATATTATAGCATATTTTAGAAGCCGGACCGATCAATTTCCTGCTGCTGTCTAGCTAGACAGCGAATCGGCATCCCTGCACCGGCACCCACCTCAAATTCAGGAGAACCAAGCCAATAGTTTCCACCAAAGTAATTATCTGTCACTGCAGAATTTAAGTATCCTTCCATAATGTACGCCGTAGAAGTCCAATATATCGAAATTGCCCCCGCTGAAGCTAGATTACCATAATCATAAGTTGTATAAGTACTCATGTCCGTATAATGACCAATATATCCAGCTCTTGGGAAATAAAGTGGTGGACCCACTAAGTACATATCATGACTTTCAGTCGGTGTAGTACCTTGACCATAATACTTATCCCAAACCGACTGAACCGCCTCAGATATTTCCGTATAATCCGAAGAGCCGTCCGGACTTAAGCTTGAATCATATTTAGGTAATCGCCAACCAGCTGGACAAATCGAATTCTTAGCATTTTGCATATGCGCAACTGTTCTAGCGTTGTTTGTCGCGGTCGCAGCAGCCCAGTTGTAATAGTTCCCCACGTGGCCATGTGTGCCATTCGAGCTATAAGGAGACATCGCAAACTGGTTACCAGTCACACCTTTAAGATAGTTATACGCTGTATCCCCAGCCGTCCATGCACTGCTATCCCAATACCAGTTCGTACTCGCCGAATAACCCGGGTTCATCGAAAGCGGCGTCGTATCATTTGTAGTCGCCCATTGCGTAAAGTAATTACCGGAATAGGATGATAAGTTAAAAGTCGCCGCATTCGGATACCAAGATGTCGTATTATCCTCATAGCCAATGTCCGTATCAGCATGATAATAATATTTTCTGGCGATATCAAAATCCAAATTCTGAGTCATCCAAATATTTCCTTCACCAAGCTTGGTAATCCAATAAGATTTATTATCGCGAGAATCTTTTAATTGATATTGATCCCATTCATTCATCGAATTCCAAACTCCGGCATAATCAACATCGTTAAGTGTTGCAAATTCTTGCATATAAGTTAAATCGGTAATCTGTTTTGCCGCCGGGCGCAAGCATCTAACTGTATAGCCACCCTGAGAAGTCATCGTTGTGCCGGTTGTAATAGTTCGATCATTAATGTTGTTATTATACATCAAGAATTCATATGCCCACATGCTACCGGATCCCGTACTGTTTGCTGTATTCGATGAATACATGCCAGTATTTCCTCGGTTAATATAATCGCCATAAATATAACCACCGTAGACAAAGTTATTTGGAAAACTCATTAATCTATTCACTATGGTCGCATCATCAATATACCCATAACCACCGCCATATTGCTTAGATAGATACCCAATTGTATCCCACTCATCACCGGTATCATACGGAAGATCCCAACCCTTCGGACAAATCGAACCATCCGCCGTCGCATTATTAGTGTAATAATGTGATATTCTACCGGCCGTTGCACCGTACCAGTTGTAGTAATTACCATATGCAATCACATTTCCAGACGTACTATATGTCGACGCAGTCTTTCCCATTACAGTATTATCTGTATTGAATAACAGTCGCTCTGTACAGGCCTGTGTCCCATCGGTACACCATTGAGTAGGTGTCGTAGAAGTCGAATATGAATAGGTCGTCATCTGCATGCTCGTACCAGGATAATAATACGTCATCGGTACAGCCGGATTATTTGTATAAGTGTTATCGAGTGTTACACTGTTTCCACCAAAACGGAAATTCTCAATAATCCAACAGTTATTATCCGGCAACCTCGCTACAGCATAAGTTTGCATATCACGATAATCCGTTAAAGCCGTAACACTCGCGAGTGTCGCAGATATTGTACCGGTGCTAGAATTATACGATACCGGCGTCAAGCTACTACAACCTTGCCAGTTATGGAAATATCCCGCCGAGGCCACCCAAGTCGCATAAAGCGTCAAACCCTCAGACGAATTTGTTGGCACCGTAATTGCCTGATTCGGCCCATAAAGCGTACCCGTGCCATCGGCTGCCGTATTCCAGCCAGCAAAACCATAACCTTGCAAATAGTAGTTTGGTGCTTGAAGCACCACTGTGCTACCACCCGTTGCTACCTGATACCCCTTATTGCTACTCGTATCATTTGTATAAGTTCCTGGATTCATCGTCCCGACCACATTGGCATTCACTGGATCGTAGCAAATGTACCCCGGTAAACAATCTGGGAGCGGTTCCGCCGCCACAATTGAGTATTTCACTTTACCAATATAGGTATCTGGCGATTGTGAACTGGAGATTCTTGCTGCATAAGTTGTCAAAACCGATGCACCGGTCGTCGTATCAGTATTGGTCCCATAAGTCGCAATTAGCGTCGTCGAACCTGGCACCGCGTGATAACTACCGAAACTATTTTCAATCGTCATCTGAGCTGGAAGATACGAAGAAGTATCCTTCGAAATCTGCATTGACCAATTCGAAACATCACCTGTCCCGGTACCAGTATTGATATTGCCGCCACCATTCTGTCCAATTAGCCTTGTATTGCCGGTCGAATTATTCGAATAGCCAACTGCATAGATTTCAAAACTTGGTGCATCAGCACATTTGGTCGTTAACCTCGTCTGACCAATTCCGGTGTTATAAGAACTATTTGTCACCGTCTTCGAATGTGCCGAAGTCACTGTCGCAGTAAACGTACAAGCGTTATCACCATAAACATCCAAGGCATCATCGTGAACCGCATTTACCGCCTTGTATTCATAAGAACCGAGCATCACGAATGCAACAGAGGTTAAAGTAATCAAAAACATTGCTACATGCGCATACATGTACCTAGCAATTTTCATTACTTTTTTATTGCTTTGTTTTAGCACTTTTACCTTTATTGCACACCTAAAAAGTATACATTACCATTATAAAACTCTTATCTTATTTTGTCCATGTTTTTGAAGCTTTTTTATGCTTATTTTAACCATATTCATATTGACTTTTTTGGCATTTTGTGCTATAATAGAAGTATCTGTTATTTCAATCGAGTTTAGGGGGTATAAAAACATGATGGATAACATGAGTTGGGGTGAAAACCCCGAGTATGGCCCTCAGGCCATGATCGCACATTTTGATCGGGACGACACAGTTTGCTTGGATTTCCAAGACTATGCCAGACAAATTGGCAAAAAAGTCATGGTCAAGCAGTGCGCTGGACGTGATGGTCTTACCATCATTATCCCAGATATCAGCTTCAAAGATATGAACCACCTCATCAATCATACTGAATCATTCTAAGCTGATACAACCCGAACAAAAACCCGCCTGCTTAGCAGACGGGTTACTTTTTTACTATTTCCTGAGGCCGAGCTTCTTCACAGTCTTCTTGTATAGCTCAAAATCGGTCGTCTCAAGGTATTTTAGAAGCCTTTTACGCTTCCCTACCATTTGCATTAAACCTCTTTTGGCCATAAAGTCATGTTTGTTATTCTTGACGTGCTCAGTCACTTCTTTGATGCGCTCCGTCAAAATCGAAACTTGAACTTCAGGAGAACCAACGTCAGCTTTGTTACGAGCGACCTTGGCAATAGCCTTGTCCTTATTCTCTTTTGTTATCATAGTTTTTTCATTATACCACACCAGAGAAAAAAAGTAAACCCTCGCCGAAGCGAGGGTCTAATTCATTTGTATACTTTTGCTTTTGGAACCATTTTATCTCCCGGCTTACCGCCACGATCAAAAGGTTCAATATAATTAATTCTTAATTCTTTTCTGCCTTTGCCTACCCAATATCTACGATAATGGCCACTAACCTGATGTTTTTCCGGCGATTTATGTGTTCCTTTCTGCATCACAATTTCTTCCGGACGCTCATCGGGTGGAATCGAACCAGTATCCAAAAGCGACGAACGCGGAGCAGAAATACCATCATTTTCTCGACTAGTAATCACTATCTTTTCGTTCTGGCTAAAACCATCAAAGTAATACTCAGACGATTCGGCCTTTATACCATTTTTTCCCTTTAAAATCACACGTCTAGTATTTAAAGCCTTCCGGTCATGATTATATGCCGCGAGGAATACGATAGAGAGCCAAGACAAGTAAGCATAGTACCTCTGATGTTGGTCTTGGATGTATTCCGATATTTTACTACCTCGCAACGATTCAAATGTTCTGTTATCCGCAGGAGAATAGTATGGGACTCCGTCTACTATAGAAACTACATCGAAACGATCTTCTCTCTTGCAAATTAAGAAAGAAACTGAATGTCCAGCATCTTCCGGATCATCTAAATCCATGATAACCATAACGGCTGGAAAAGGCAATTTGATCTCTCCCATATCCGGCTCGAAAATCGGATATCTTCTTAGATAACCCTGCAAATCGGATTTTCTAATTACGTAGGTCATTTGGTACTTCATCCAAAGACGCAAATTAGCAGTTGCGAATAGGCTCGCCTCAATCTGATACGTCTCATCAGCAGTTTTCCCATAATCTCTACGATATAAATCAACATATCTTTTCAAGGTCATATTGTGCTTTTTTGCATGTAATTCGTAATCGTATTTGCCATCAATATCGCTCAAAACAGGACCAAAGAAATCGCACCCCCTAATGATTTTCATTGCCATAGAATTTTCATCAACAACAAAACTACCAGAATCAATCATTTTACTATTCTTAGTCATAAGAATCACTCCCCCACAAAAGTAAACAAAGTATTAAAATACCAACCATTTTTCAATGATTCTCTATTATTATATCACACAATAGCAAAATTGTCAAGAATAACCCCTTTATATTACAGTGAAATATGTTATAATATCAACATGGAAGACAGAATCATTTTAGTCGACAAGCCAGCCGGGATCTCCTCTTTTGGTATTGTTGCCAAAGTTCGCCGTGAGCTTCGTGATGAATTTGGTCACAAGGTTAAAGTCGGACACACCGGCACCCTCGACCCATTTGCTACTGGGCTACTTATTCTTCTTTCCGGCAAAATGACTAAAAAATCAAACGAATTTTTAAAACAAGACAAAGTTTACGAAGCCGAAATGAAACTAGGTTTCGTTTCCACCACCGGCGATCCAGAAGGCGAAGTTACAGAGTATTTGAGCCAAAAAAACGAACCAAGTTTAGACGAAATTAAAACCTGTATTAATTCATTCATCGGCGAAATCGACCAAACAGTCCCACGTTTTTCCGCCATCAAAATCAATGGCGAACGCGCCTACAAATTAGCAAGAAAAGGCGCTGATTTTGAAACGCCGACTAGAAAAGTTACTATCTATGAAATCGAAATTCTAGATTATTTCTATCCAACCCTTAAAATCCGCTGTCACGTCAGTAGCGGCACCTACATCCGCACGCTTGCCGAAG
>CAMHNK010000007.1 GCA_946186455.1 uncultured Candidatus Saccharibacteria bacterium | reverse complement strand
GGTGGGGGTACTTGGACTCGAACCAAGGACACTGCGTGTATAAGACGCATGCTCTAACCAACTGAGCTATACCCCCAGCTTCTCTATTTTACCATAAAATGTTATAATAGTAAGCGTGAACGCGTTTAGGACCAAGTTGCGACAACTCCGGTATATTCTTAAGCACGGTTTTTTTACGATCGAAAATGTGGTCTTAATTATTGCGATTGCTCTCTGTTTGACCTGGACCTACCAATCTATCCAGGCCATGTCTAGAAACTGGGAATTAACCGAGCGCCTCTCTGCTGACAAGAAATCCCTTGAACTCTTAAAAATCGAAGTCGAAACCGCTGAACTCGAGAACGAATACTACAAAACCGACGAATATAAAGAGCTCGCCGCTCGCCGTCTCGCCAACAAGCAACTCCCGGGTGAGCACATGGTTTATCTTGAACCAAACTCCGAAACCGCCAAAAACAAGCATCAAGTCGCCACCATTACGAAGGTAGAGAAGAACTATTCCAATTTTGAAAAATGGATGATGTTCCTATTTCCAAATGTATAAAAAACTTATGCTATAATAAAAGTATGAAAAAGGCCCGACGTGGTTTTACTTTGATTGAAATCTCATTCTTTTTGGCACTCACTGGTGCTTTGTTTGTCGGCATTGTGGCTGGCACTCAAAACTCCCTTTGGCAACAAAAATATAATGATTCCGTCCAAAGCTTCACGAACTTTTTGCGTGACGTTTATGCTCAAGTTGCCAACCCACAGGGAATTAGCGATGGCCGTAGTGAACGCGCCATTTATGGCAAGCTCATTGTCTTCGGCCAAGAATATGACTTAAAAGGCGAAAGAATTCCAGATGACGAGCAACGCTTCTTTACTTACGATGTGATTGGTGACGCTAATGCCATCGGCACCGGCTCAATCATTCGGACTTTTAAAGCCTTAAATATCAATGTCCTCGTTGAAGAGGTCACCGGTGGTGTTATTACCAATGTTTCTACAGCTGGCTATGCCAATAGTTACATGCCAACCTGGGGTTCTGTTATCGAAAGGACAACACTCGTAAATGGGGAAAACAATAATTTCAGAGGTTCCATTCTCATCGTTCGCCATCCTCGCTCCGGCATCATCAATACGCTCTTTTCGGATCGTATCATCCCAGTTAATGAAACTATCAGAAATGCCCGTCTCGATGGCAACTACGATGGCACGCGCAAACTTCTCACCGATCGGCTTGACTATTTTGATGTAGGTGAAATCAACTTCTGTGTCAATCCATATGGCATGGGCGTCAGAGGTTCCTTCCGTCGTGATATTCGCATCGTGAGAAACGCTCGTAACTCGTCCGGCGTCGAAATCGTTGACCAAGACAGCTCCGAAAATCACTGCAAATAATCTATAAAAAATCATAAGCATTATGATATAATTTAAGTATGTCTAGGAAGACTTACCGGGATGGGTTTACTTTGGTTGAGCTAACTTTAGCCATGCTTTTTATTGGTTTGCTCTCTATTTCCATCGTCCTTATCATCTCTAATACCGTCACCGCCTTCCAACGTGGTATGAAACTCAGCCGTGTAAATTCCACTGGTACTGATCTTGTTGATGATATGCGTGCCTCGATTCAAAGCTCATCCGCAAGAGGCCTTATCTCTAGCTGCTACGCTAATATCTATTCTTCCGGTCTTTCACTCGACGCAATTGAGCGTCAAAAATGTGAAGAAGACAATGCTAAAAATTACGTCGCCGTCACCAAAACCGCTAAAATCCGCTTAAGCGGTGTCGAACAAGAAGTCCCAATTCTTGGCGCCTTCTGTACTGGTTCCTACACTTACATCTGGAACAGTGGTTATTTCGAAGCCGACAACGCCGTTTTCCCAGCTAAAACCAATCGCGACTGGGCTAAGATTCGTTATCTTATTAACGGTACTGTTAAGGAATACCCAGAACCAGGTCAAAAGCCATTTCGTCTGCTCCGTATCCAAGATGAGTCTCGCATCTTCTGTCTCGCCGCCGTCGATAAAACCGGACAATCCTACGAATTACCGGAAGGTGGCATCAGCAACGTCTTTGATGTAAGCGAAGTGAGCTACGGTACCTTAAGAAGTGACATCGTCGACTTGCTTCCACCGGACAATGGCAATGATCTTGCTGTCTATGATATTTCCGTCGCCCGCCCAGCTGTTTCCGAAAACGGCGACAACGCCTTCTATTCAATTTCGTTCATCCTTGGTACCGTTTCTGGTGGCGTTAACATCGTTGCTCAAGGCAATGCCTGCGCCGCTCCAAATGGCATCGTATCAGGGAATTATAGTTATTGTGCGATTAATAAATTTAATTTTGCCGTTCAGGTAAATGGAGGATAGATGAGGCTAAAAAGAAAATTTAAACAAGGTGCTGCGTCGTTTTACATTGTCGCATTGTCAACCTTGATTCTAATTGTCATCGCTACGAGCTTTGCCATCGCGATTATGGCAGAAGTGACGCGTTCGTCAAACGACGACCTTTCCCAATCTGCTTACGACGCTGCTCTTGCTGGTGTTGAAGATGCTAAACTCACCTTCATGAACTACCAAAACTGTGTCAATTCCGGTACAACTTATCCAGACGAACTCCTTCACGGTGCTGAAATCACCTGCCAAGACATCGTCTATTGGATGAATCATCCAAACTGTGACATGGTTGGCCATATCCTTGGTCGCATCAAAGATGGCGAAAGTGGCGAAGTTTCAGTTGAAGAATCTACTTCAAGTAGCAACGAAATGAACCAAGCCTACACCTGTGTCACTATTAAGACTAAACTTAGCGACTATCGTGCTAGTCTCTCCTCGATGAATCCATATCGTATCATCAAAGTTGACCTCGAAAAAGCCAAAGCGGCCGACATCAAAGCCGTCAAAGTTAACTGGTATTTGAACGGTGGCACCATGGTGCTTGATTACTCAAATTACATTTCCGATCAAGTCGTTTTCCAGCCACTTAACCTCGTGAACGCTTCCACTCCACCGACTCTCGGCGTCGAAATGATTCAAACCGCTGCCAACTTTACCCTTGATCAGCTCAATGGCCAAACCTCCGGTGGTAGGACTGACCGCGCTACGGTTTATATGGTCCCAACCGCTAACGCTAGCGCCGCTGGTAGAACCTCAAATTCCACCTACATGGGCGCCTACAAAGATGGTATCAACCAAATTTCCGCCGCCCAAATGGCCGCAACGAACGATCTTAGAAAGGATCTCCCATTCCTCGTCTACTGCCCAGGGAACAACGTTTCCGATGAATATGTCTGTTCCACCACTTTAAACCTCCCAGACCCACTTGGTGGCGCTCGCAGCAACGACACCTTCATGTTTGTCGTTTCACTCCCTTATGGTCAACCAGAAACCGACTTCTCGCTTGAATTCATCTGTAAAGATGGCGTCGATTGCGGTGGCTCTGCCGTCGCTGGTGGTGGCGCAATGGGCGATACCTCTCTCGCATCTCTTAACGGCGTTCAGGTTCTCATCGATTCCACTGGCCGTGCTAACGACCTCTACCGCCGTGTTGAAGTCCGTCTCGAGCCAGCCGACAATGCCTTTGCCTATCCGTTCTACGCTGTTCAAGTTGGCGAAGCCCTCGAGAAAGACCTTACCGTCACTTCAGAGTGGGATTTCCTCGACTAACCTATAATTCTTTACAAAAAACAAAATTTGGTGTATAATATACAGGTACCTTAAATATCGCGGGGTAGAGCAGCCTGGTAGCTCGTTTGGCTCATAACCAAAAGGTCGTTGGTTCAAATCCAACCCCCGCCACCAAGTTTAAATTGTTCAGGATAAAAATCGACCTAGGTTACCCCCCTAACCCAGGTCGATTTTTGTTTTAAAGACTATCACTAATTTCGCCAATTACGGCTGCAAAACTATTTGCAATGTGTGGCGTCTCTCTCAGTTGATCAATTGTCATATTATGACGCACTGCGAGCGATATCTCCGAGGCCATCAGGGAAGCATTCGGTGCTACAATTGTCGCGCCGAGAATCCTCCGGTTCCCACCGATAATCATCTTTACTAAACCATCACTAAAACGATCAATCTTACTGATTGGTAGATCCTTGATATAGACTACTGCTTTACGGAATTTAATACCTTCTTTTTTGAGTTCCGCCTCAGTTTTACCAATCGCCGCGACCTCTGGGTTCGTCGAGGTTACTCTAACGAATCCTCTGTAATCCGGATAAACCCTCGCCTTATCAAGGAGATTAAGTGCCAAAGTTTTGCCCTGATATACCGCTCTTTCGGTCGATGAATCACCCCCGAGCGCGTCGCCAATCGCATAGATATTCTTGGTGGATGTCTGGAACATCTTATTCACCTGAATACCATTTTCGCTATATTTCACTTCGGCATTCTCAAGCCCGATATCGAGCACCGGCTTCGAACCCGTTGCGAGGATAATACAATCAATTCTAACTGATTTCTCGCGTCCGTTCGAAGAGATAATCACTTTTTTACTCACCGCATCGCGCTCTACCGCGACTACTTTCGTCTCGGTTGCAATCTTAATTCCAAGCTTCGTCGTGGAATAATCCATCACCGCATTACTCGCTTCTGGATCTTCCTTTGGTAGAATTCTTTCACTCGCCTCTGCCATAAAGACCGACGTACCGAGTTCGGCAAAATACGAAGCAATTTCGCATCCGGTCGAGCCACCGCCGACTACAAGAGCGTATTTTGGCAGTTTTCTCAGCTTAATCGCCGTCTCCGGTGTGAGACAAGGCACATTATCAAGCCCCACGATATCACCCGTATTTAACTTCGCGCCAGTTGCGATAATAAAGTGTTCCGAAGTAATCTGTTCGTGGCCCACCGCGAGCGTATGTGCATCAATAAAATGCGCATGCCCAAACATCGAAATAATCCCAGCCGTATCAAATACGTCTGTCGAGCCACCCCCGAGTGCTTGAATCGTCTGGTTTTGGTGCATTACTACAGAAGGGAAATTAAAATGCATCTCTTGTGCATTAATCTCTGGATAATTCGTGAGTTTTGAGAATGTGTGGGAAAAGCCGAGGCTTACCAGATAGGGAACATCACGGGAATTCAAATTATTGCCACCAAAAGCATGGTCCTCAACAATCGCGACCTTGTTTTTGGCTTTTCTGGCTAAAGTTAATGCCGCCGTGGTACCGGCAGGACCACTACCGATTACGACGTAGTCAAAATTGTATTTCTTTCCCATAGTACCTCTTATATTATCTTATCACGATTTTGATATACATAAGCAAAATCGGCATTATACTTCTTTAGTTCTCTAGCTACCATTCGCTCAAAATCCGCCTTTGTAATCACCGTTTTCTTCTTCAAATTCTTCTTTACAGTCTTAATTGTCTCGTCGATAAACGAATCCGCTGCCCCTGATGGGATTCCGAGCGCTTTCGCATGGATCTTTAACTCTCTTCTTAAATCTTTTTCTGTGCTACTATCCATGTTGTACCCCGATGTATGCCATTAATCCTGCTACGATTAGATATAGAACACAAAGCGAAATCTTCACAAACGGCTTCGCCTTCACTCTTTTTCGCTCAATTTCGGCCAAATTATGATCGGTTCTAAACATAATCCTTGTTGCAAATAGCGGTACGGTCGCGAGAATAATGTAAACAATAATTACTGGCGCCCTTGGAATCTCCGTCGCATCCATCAAAACCGTGAGTGCTACCAGATAGAGTGGCAATGTAAAGATGAGTTCAAACGCCCCTACCACAAATCCTAAAATAAAGGCATCGAGCCGCGTCTTCACGCTCTTTACCTTACCCGAAATCCCACTTGTAATCCTACGCGGCACAAATAATTCGGTCATTTTACCCTTACGATAATAGAAGAATGGGCTCGCGAGCGCCTCTGCCATGCATACCCCTACGAGTACCCACGGCATAATTCTAAATACGGCTTCGCCAGACTCGCCCACCATATTAAACAGAAAAATATAGATAATCAGCCAAATTCCACCGATAAACATTTCCGTACCGAGAATGTAATAAAGGCATAAATCATCCGTCTTTTTGCGGGATAGTTTACCAAGAGCGTAATGATAGAAAAGCGCAAAAACACCCGTATTTAGCTGAAGCATTAACTGAATTAGCATAACGAGTACAAGAATAATCACAGAGATGAAGATGCCCATGCTTACATTATATCATGTGGGGGGTTGCAATTCTAGAGATGTTTTGTTAGCGTCGTGGGCATGAAAAATGTTTTATTCATTTTAAAATGTGTTTTCGGGTTATTAATCATTTCCATATTTATCTCCCCATCCGTCTTTGCCGATACTGCCACCGAATATCCCGAAATCTACATTCGTGCCATCAATCCTGGCTACACTATTGATGGCGTCGCTAACACCGGCGAAATGATCGAGCTTGCTCGGTCCACACCCGGTGACCCTCTTTCGCTCGCTGGCCTGTCCATAGGCTATACTAATTCTAGCGGGGAATCCTTTGTGCTGATGGAATTCCCCGAGAACAGTTGGTTGGTCGGCGAGAGCATCCTCCTTCGCTTAGCCAGCTCGCCCGGGAGCGAGCTGGCAGCCGTGAACTATAAATCCACGCGTACTTTTCGTGGCCTCGCCTTTTCCGCTGCTCTTGATCTTAAACGGGATGGCACTATTCTCGATTCGATCTGTTGGACCGGTAAAAACGATTGCTACCCGGCCTTTAAATCCGCAAATCCCAAGATTTTGCTCCGTGATTCTCTTGCGACCTTCATTCAGGTCGATTCCTACGAGCCCGTCTACGACGAGAATAGTTATTTTGTCGAGGAGGAGGAAAAACCCGAGATTTTGAGCCAGTGTAAAGGCCTTCTTATCTCAGAAGTACTCAGCTACTACGACGAATCGAGGGAAGAACAGTTCATTGAACTCTATAATTCATCCTCCGAACAAATCCTTTTAGACGGTTGTTCGCTCGAGTACAAAAACAAACTCTACCCCTTATCCGGCATCATGAAACCAGACGCCTACAAAGCCGAATATCGAACCGACTTTACTATCACCAAAAACCCTACCAATTTCGTTGCTATTTCGCTCATTGATACTACCGGTGAATCGCTCGATCGACTTGAGCTCCCCCACGGCCAAAAACGCGCCACTTCCTACGCCTGGATTGGCTACCAAGAAAACGGCGCTCGCCTCTATGAGACCACCTTTCTCCCCACCCCGTCAGAGCCCAATATCTATCAGGAGTACCGCACTTGCGGAGAGGGAAAAATCATCAACGAAGAAACCGGCAACTGCGTCAAAGCCACTATTATCGAAGAAAAAACCTGCCCCACCGGCCAGTATCTAAATCCCCTCACTAACCGTTGCAAAAAAGTCGAAGAAGAAAAGGTCACCACCTGCAAAGAAGGCTACGAATTAAACCCCGAAACCGGTAAATGCAAGAAAATCAAAGTCAATAACGGCGCCGACTACAGCCTCGCCACCTCCACCTTCGAAGAAAATACCTCCTTCATCGCTCTCTATGCGGTGCTGGGTGTCGTGGTTCTCGGTTTAATCTATGTGATTTATGAATTTAGGCAGGAGATTGCGAAGCTTTTTCGTAAAGTTTTTCGACGATCTCGTTAAATACTTTGTCGCGCTCCTGGTTACCATTCACCTCTATTAATAAGTCCAAATCGCGGTAATGATAGAGTACCGGCAAAGTTTTTTCACGGAACTCCTTCATCCGGTTCCTAAACACCTCGATATTATCATCATCCTTCCGGTCGCCCCGGTCGTTTAGGATTTTTGCCGATTCAAATCTTGATTCAACGTCTTTTTCCGAGACATTTAAGAGAATCACTGCCATAATCTCGTGCCCAGCTCCTGCCGCTGCAGACATCACGGCATTTTCTTCGCCATACCACCTGCCAATCGAAGAGAGAATTAAAGGTTGTCTAAACAAATCTGGTCTCTCAAAATATGGTAATACCCAATCATAGAACATGTTCGTTGGAAGCAAATTCCCATTGTCCGTCAAATTCTGCCTCGTTTCAGCCTCTTTGGCGCGGATAATCATTCCGGATGACAACAGTTTCGCCCCGAGCGCTTGCGCCAGCATCACGCCTTGTGTATCCTTACCGGACATCGGCAAACCAAAAATATTAATCGAGCCCGATCCGAGCCAGTCTTTAATCTTTGCAATTTTTTCTTCCATACCTTTATCATACCATAAAAAATCCCCGACACTAGGTCGGGGTAAAGGAGAAAGATTAGCCGAAGCAATCTTCGATTTGATGCCTCACGAAGAGGGGAAGTGTGTCATTGTGCCAAAACCCCTCAGCGGGGTCGAAAACACCTACCAGCATATTCTGGCCACGCGCAGTACGCTTCACGCGGACGTGAACCTTACCCTCTTTCAGAATACCCATATAACGGGCCCCCTTGTACTCGATGGTCTTCTGCTTGGAATTCTTCGCCATGATACTATCCTCCTTAAAATGTGCACTACCCCAAGGGCAGCTGTGTTTCCCCTATGCAATTTTTTAGGGGGTATCTTCTAATTATAGCACAAAACACCAAAAAAGTAAATACTAATGGTAAATAAACAGCGGAAAATGGTTGTAATAGCACTCTTGACTATCGAGTGCTAATTTACTATAATTAAAGCATGGATATAACTGAACGCCAAAAACAGATTTTATGCCAAATCATCGAGGAATACGCCGAAACCGCCTCTCCAGTCGGTAGCGTAACTCTGGCTAAACTTTTTGGTGTCTCGCCGGCTACCATCCGCGCCGAAATGGCCCGTCTCGAAGGCCTCGGCCTCATCGCCCAGCCTCACACCTCGGCTGGCCGTGTTCCGACTGATGCCGGCTACCGCTTCTACGTCAATCATCTTGATGGCGCAGGGAACGATCAAATCGAATCTGAATCCGCCCGTAACTCCATCGAGCGCAGCACTCATGCTCTTGAGGTCCGCGTCTCTTCACAATCTCGTGCTGATGCTGCCATTCGTGGCGCTGTCGACACACTCGTTGAACTTACCGGTAACCTCGGTCTCGCTACCATCGGTGGTCAACTCTATCTATCCGGCATCTCCCGTCTCTTTACTCAGCCGGAATTCGGCGATACCCGTCGCGTCCAAGCCGTCGCGAAACTCCTCGATAACCTCGAGCCGTGGCTCCGCGAAGCTGCCCCAGGCGAAGCATTAAACATTTTTATCGGCCACGAAAACCCCATCGGCAAGAACTCCGAAGTCTCTCTAATTATTTCCAAGTTCCGTTCGCCGTTTTCGGATCGTAGCTACATCGGCGTCCTCGGCCCGACTCGTCAGAACTACTCTCGCGTCATGGCCCTCGTCCGTCACGCCGGTCAAATGCTCGAAGAAATTTTATAAAGGAGGAACATGCATAAAAAAGTAGAACAAACTGAGAACCCTAAGGAGCTTGAGCTCGAAACCAAGATGAACGAGCTGATTAGCGACCTTCAGCGCACCCGTGCCGATTTTGAGAACTATCGCAAGCAAACCGAAGTTCAAAAAGAGAACGAAAAGAAATCCGCCCGCCTCTCCACCGTCTTTAAACTTCTGCCACTCTTAGACGACCTCGACCGCGCCATCGCGACCTATAGCGAACTCGCGCCACTTTCAAAATCCCTTGAGAAATCATTAAAAGACCTGAGCCTCATTAAGATTAATTCAAACCCAGGCACCGAGTTTAACCCAGACCTCCACGACGCCGTCATGGTCGAAGGCGAAGGCGAGAAGGAAATCATCGAAGAAACTCTCCGCCCGGGCTATTACTACGAATCGGAGGTTCTGCGTCCGGCGATGGTCAAAGTCAAGAGAGAATCTTGAAAAATCACCCCAAAAGTGATAAAATATATCAAACAGTAGAAAAAGGATTTATATGGCTGAATACAAATTAGCATTAGAAAAACGTGAAATTACTGGTAAAAAGCTTAAAGCTCTTCGCTCTAAGGGTTTTATCCCATCCGTTGTTTACGGTGGCAAAGAGCCAGTTCTTGCTTCGTCTGAATACGTTCCGACCGAAAAAGTTCTCGAAAAAGCCGGCTACCACTCCCCAGTTGATCTCGACATCGCTGGCAAGAAACAACTTGCTATCATAAAGGATGTTCACATCGACCCAGTTTCTCGTAAGATTATCAACATTGAGTTCCAGGCAATTAAGGCCAACGAAGTCGTTGAAGCAACCACCCCAATCGTGATTGCAAACTTCGAAGCATCTGATGCCTCTAAGATCTTCCACTTCGAAATGAACCAAGCTATGGAGGAAATCGACATTAAGGCTAAGCCTGCCGACCTTCCAAGCGAGCTTATCGTTGATGCTACGAACCTCAAAGAAGTTGACGACAAGTTAACTATCGCTGATCTTAAGCTCCCAGCTGGTGTTGAACTCGCCAACAAAGAGCTCGAGGGCGACCAAGTTATTGCCTCGCTCTTCGATCCAGCTGCCGAAGCTGCCGCTCGTGAAGCCGAAGCCGAAGCTCCAGTCGACGCCGCTGATGTTCCATCCGATAATGGTTCGAAGCCAGAAGAAACTCCAGCTGAATAAAAAATTAACCCCCGTCACGGGGGTTATTTTTTATCTAAAAGGGAATTACAAAACCTTCGTGTTCTCGATTAGACGCTCTTTGAAGGCCTGCTTCGCCTCTTCAGCGTTATTGATATCACCATGCCAGGCATAGAGCGCTGGGTCCTGCAAAGCTCTTGCAAACGAGAACGTCACTGGCCACGGGAACGGACCATTTTTAATCACTTCACCGAGGTTGGCCGTGGCTTGTTCGACCGTTTGTCCACCCGACAAGAATACTACGCCAGCCAGTTTCTCTGGCACGTGATTCTTTAACACATCTGCCGTCGCCTTGCCGACTTCTTCCGGTGTCGACTGTGTTTCAAACTTCTTTCCGGCGAGCACCATGTTGACCTTTAAGACACACGCCTCGAGTTTCACTTCGAAATTTTCGAGCTCGTCAAAGAGGCAATCGAGAATCCTACTCGTCACTTCGATATTTCTCTCAATCGGATAATACCCATCATAAACCACCTCTGGCTCCACAATTGGCACCAGCCCGGCCGATTGGCAGTCCTTCGCATATTCAGCGAGAATCTTACAGTTCTCACTAATCGCATGCTCCGTTGGTGTCAAAACCTCGCCATTTTCATCAAGTGTTAGATTAAATGCTGCGCGCCACTTCGCAAATCGGAGCCCCATACCATAGTATTCGCGGAGTCTCTCCGGTAAATCATTTAAGCCCTTCGTCCAAGTCTCTTCCGAATTCTCAAACTTCTCGAGCCCCTGATCAACCTTAATTCCTGGAATAATCCTTCTCGAAATCAGATAGTCTACGTTCGGCATACCGTTGTCAGTCTTGTCGCGCGCTGTCTCGTCAAAGAGAATCACGCCATTCACATACTGCTCAAGGTCTGGCGTCGTAAGAAAGATATTGCGATAATCATGCCTGTTCTCAAACGTATCTTCAATCTCCAGTTCCGCGAACTTCTTCTTAATTGAGCCACCCGATTCATCTGCCGCGAGAATTCCTTTCTTTGGTGCTACTAGGCTCGCTGCAATCAGTTCAATGCTTTCAGCTGGCATCGTCGCGAGATTCTTCATTTCCTCAAGCGTTAGCACTGAATCTAGATTCGAATTCTCAACATTTGCCTTAGCCATTCTTAAGCTCTCCTCCACGGTTTCACCGAGTACAAAACCACCAAGAATCGTTGCTGCCATAATCGAATAAGCAGACAGGTGCGTAAGTTTATCCACGCGCTCAATCGAAACCGTCTCTTTAATATCTTTGTACGAAATCTCACTATCAGAAATCAAAATCACATTCTCATGTTCGATTCCATCCATCGATTCCACAAACAACAAATCCGCCCGGTTAGTTAGTTCCTTTAGATATGGATCTTTATTATTCTTCTTTACGTAAGCCACGAATTTGGTTTCTCTATGTTCATCTAGAAATGAGGCAATTTTCTCAGCCACCTTCTGTGACAAATGTGCCGAGCGATCCACAAAAATGTAGTCCACCGGATTAATCGGCGAAGCAAACAGGGAATCGGTCGTTTGAATCGGCGCGAGATATGACACTCCTTCATCGGACACTAAGATATAGCGGTAAAACGCCGCCTCAATCCCTTTATCATCTTCTTCAAGTTTCAGTTTCGATGCCGAAATCCTCGCTTCAATCCCCATTTTCTTGAGCACATCGAGCGTTACCGCGGCGCCACCGAGGCTCGAATGTCGGCTGTAAAAAAAGTGTTCAGATGCATTAAACCCGACGTTTAACCACTTAACATTATGTCTGTCAATTTCAAAGTCAGCCGTTCGGCTATCAAAATTAAGATAAACGTCCTTTAAGACATTGCCCACTATCAAAATATTCATGCTTTTATTATATCACACCTAGAATACCACGCAGAGCAAATGCGGTATCTTCGTGATTGCGCACCGTAATCGTATCGATACCCATCGCGACTACCGGATAGTCGTTACCGCCAGGCTGGGTCATATCGCCAAAATAGAGAATATCAGACTTCTCTACTTTTAATTCTTCGAGTAAATGCGTCATCCCAAACGTTTTGTTCATTCCCGGTGTAATCGCATTGATGGAAGTTGTCCCGCCGATTTCGTAATCAAACTCCGGCGCGAGTTCTTTACAGCGCTTTACAATTTGCTCGCGCTTCTTGTGATCCGGATCCCAGGCGTACTTTTCTTCGGTTCCGGCCTCTTGTCCGAGCGCCGAGAATGTGACTTGCGATAATCTATTTTCAATAATCTCATCGCCTGGCTTCAACTTATCCTCTTCCCAGTAACCCAGTTCCTTCGCTGCTTGCTCAATCGTCGCAGAAATCTTCGCAACCTGTTCATTAGTTAAAGGATAGTTGTAAACTTGTTCCCAATCCTTCTTCAAGGTGTTAAAACGATAGTACTGTGTACCCTGTGCCACGAACAAATGCAGATGCGAAAGTTGTTCTGGCGTCGGGTTCGGCAAACGATTCACAATCTGAATCAAAAACTGGTCAAACTTCTGCCCCGAAATCGGACAGACCTCAAATTTATCCAGACATTTTGTCAGTAATTCAGCAATTTCGTCCGTAATTGGCGTCTTTGCGACATTTAGAGTTTGGTCAATATCAAATGCTAGAACTTTTTTCATAATTCCATTATAGCATGCTATAATTAAGGTATGAAAACTTATATCGTGGGCAACTGGAAGTTGAACTTCTCGGTCGGTGAAGCCTCCATCTATCTTCATAAACTCTTAAAGAGGGTACCAAATTATCGTGATGTTGAAGTTGTCGTCGCACCTGGTGCGCTCGCTTTACAATCTCTGTCACTTCAAATCGACCGTCACAAGATGAAACTTGCCGCCCAAAACGCCTATTACCGCGATTATGGTGCTTATACTGGTGAAGTCTCATTTAACCAGCTCCGTGGTCTTGCCGATTATTGTATTATTGGTCATTCCGAGCGCCGTTACATCTTCCGCGAAGATGACAAAATGATTCAGAAAAAAGTCGAAGCTGCCGTTCGTAACAAAATCACCCCAATTCTTTGCGTTGGTGAAACCGAATCCGAACGTGCCTTTGGCGAAACTGCCGATGTTATTCGCGACCAAGTTGTTGGTGGTCTTTCCGAAATCTCCGAAGAGGATCTCGATAAAGTTATCATTGCCTACGAACCAGTCTGGGCTATTTCCAGTACTAAATCCGCCAAGCTCGCCTCCCCAGACGAGATTGCCGAAGTTGTTAAACTCATTCGCAAAATTCTCACTGACACCTATAGTGCCAAAGTTGCCGAAGCCGTGCCAATCCTCTTTGGTGGTAGCGTCAACCCATCCAATGCCGGTGCCTACCTCACCGTTCCAGGCGTGAACGGCCTCCTCATCGGTGGCTCTTCCTTGATTCTCAGTGAGTTTGCTGATATAATCGAGACAGCTAAAAGAGTGAAGTCATGAACAGAAAATACATCGATTTCGTGCCAACGCATAAAGTAGATCAGCCTGACGATACACCGACTCAGGCAAATGATTCTCATACCAAAGGGATCGATGAAATTGATATCAATGATATGTTTGCCGTGCGCAAACCACGTGCCGGTGTTACCATTTCTAATCATCCTGCACCAAAGGTTGACTACAACAAGAAATTTGTAAAAACTGCCCCAGTTGCTAAGCGTCCAATTGGTGATGATTCTGAGATTAAAGCGGCCAAAGCCCGCAAAATCACCGCCTCGAGAATGCCAATCATGGGGAAGAAGCCTGCTACTAAGCCGGCTCCTAAGCCAGTCGCAAAAGCTACTCCGGTGCCAAAGCCAGAGCCGAAAAAGACCGAGACTTTGAAAGTTCCAAAAGCGAACTTCGTTAACACTGAGAAAGTCACCAAGCGTCCGCTTTCTAAGAATGTCTACCAGAAAAAGGTTGTCGCTCCAGTCGAGAAGGAAACTACACCAGTTACCATCATCGACAAGCCAGAAAAAGATTCCCGCATTGGTTTAGTTGTTACAATCATCATCACCATTATTCTCGGTGCTGCTGCTGGTACCGTCGCATTCTTACTCTTACCAAAATAATATGACTAGCCTATTTTCGAAATACATCATCAAGGACAAAAAAGAGGATGTTTTTCATTCTTCGGCATACAGCAAAGCCCAAAATGGTGGCAACATGGGTTCTGCTTCGGCCCAATCTTTCGCCGCTCGTCAAGCAATCGAACAAAATCGCCAACACATCGGTGGCTATCATCAGTCTAGCATCATGGGTAAAAATATTGTTCAAGGCGCCCCAAAGCCAAAGACCTACACTCCGCCTAAGCCAATGGGCCCTTCTCGCCCACCAAAATAGACTAGTAATTCAAGAGAAAAAATGCTATAATTACTCACATGGTGGGATTAGCTCAGATGGTTAGAGCGTCTGATTGTGGTCCAGAAGGTCGTCGGTTCGATCCCGATATCCCACCCCATTAACAAGCGGGTATAGTACAGTGGTTAGTATGCAAGTTTTCCAAACTTGAGATGAGAGTTCGATTCTCTCTACCCGCACCAAATAAAAAAGAAGATAAGAGTTTACTCTTATCTTATTTTTTATTGCCTGTACGGGAAAGCGCGAAGCGCTTACCCGCACCAACACCCGCACCTCTACCATTTTCTTTTTACCTAAAAATGTAGTAAAATATATCTTATAAACAAGATTTTTATTAGAGATGGCGAAAAAACTAATCACAATTATTATTCCAGCTTACAACGAGGAAGAAGCACTCCCAAAGTGCCTTCAGCGCATCACTAAGTTGATTGACAAAGAGACCAGTCACGATTTTGAGGTTCTTTTAGTCGACGATGGTTCGAAGGATAAAACCGTCGAAATCATCAAGAAAAAGCGCCAAGAAGACAAGCGCTTCAGTTATGTCGCTTTTTCACGTAACTTCGGTAAAGAAATTGCCATCATGGCCGGTCTCGACTATGCCAAAGGCGATGCGGTGATTTTTATCGACGCCGATCTCCAAGATCCACCTGAAGTCATCCCAGAGTTAATTAAGTATTGGGAACAAGGCTACGACGATGTCTATGCCAAGCGTCGCTCGCGCAAAGGCGAATCATGGCTAAAAAAGTGGACTTCCAAGATGTACTACCGCGTCCTCCAAAAGATGTCCAGCGTCGAAATCCAAAAAGACACCGGCGACTTCCGCTTGCTAGACTGCCGTTGCGTTAACGCCTTGAAACAGATGCGCGAAACCTCCCGCAATTCCAAATCGATGTTCAGCTGGATTGGTTACAAGAAAAAAGAAGTTCTCTATGACCGTGACCCACGTGTCGCCGGGAAGACCAAATGGAAATATGGTCGCCTCATCGACCTCGCCATCGACGGCATCACTTCCTTCACGACTTCACCTCTTAAAGTTGCGACCTACATCGCCATCCCAACCACCATCATGTTTATCGGTTACTTCATTTATGCCATCGTGAAGGCTATTATCACCCAGATTCCGGTCCAAGCCTACCAGGCTATCATCCTACTCATCCTCTTCTTTGCCGCTGTAAACATCATGCTCTTTGGTATTGTCGGCGAGTATCTCGGTCGCATCTTCAAAGAGTCCAAATCGCGCCCGCTTTATTTCGTCGATGAATATAACGGCAAGAAAGAAACCAACGAAAAAGAAAGTAAATAATATGGAAAGCATCAAATCTCAGCTCGAACAAACTATTAAAGAACTATATCACCTTGATTTTGATGTTGATTTAACTCCTGCGCCAGAGAACATTCCAGCCGACTATTCCACGAACGCTCCGTTAAAACTTGCTAAAGACTTGCACAAAGCCCCCATGGCCATCGCCGAAGAGCTAAAAGGGAAGTTCAATAACGCCGAAGTTTCAGCTCCAGGCTTTCTCAATTTCACTGTCATGGGTTCCGAATTAGCCGAGAAGATTAACGCTTTAGATCAAGATTTCAGCGCCCACGTTTCCTCCGGTGAATACGCCGGGAAAACCGTGATTTGCGAGTTTAGCGATCCAAATCCGTTTAAAGTTTTACATGTTGGTCACCTCTATACTTCGATCGTTGGCGATTCGATTTCACGCCTCTTCGAAAATGCCGGCGCCAAGGTCATCCGCGCCAATTTCGGTGGCGATGTTGGTCTTCACGTCGCGAAAACGATGTATGTTTTAAAGCAAAAATCTCTCGAAGAACTCACCATCGACGATATCGCAAGATGCTATGTTGAAGGCACTGCTGTTTATGACGAAGACGAAGCCGCTCACGCCGAAATCACCGAGATAAACAAAGAGATTTATAAGATTAACGCCGAAGATCTCCACGATACCGACACCGCCAAACTCTACTGGCGTGGTCGTGAACTTTCCTACGATTATTTCAATGATTTTTATAATAAAATCGGTGTCAAATTTGACCGCTACTACCCAGAATCCACCGTCGCCGGCCTTGGTCTAAAGACCGTGAAAGAGCAACTCGAAAAAGGTGTCTACGAATTAAGCGATGGCGCCACCATTTTTAACGGCGAAAAATTCGGTCTTCACACCCGTGTTTTCATTAATAAAGAAGGTGTCCCGACTTATGAAGCCAAAGACGTTGGTCTTATCCTCACCAAGTGGCAAGACTATCATTTTGATAGATCCGTCGTGATTACCGGTAGCGAACAACTTGATTACATGAAAGTCGTTCTTAAATCTATCGAACAATTCGCTCCAGAACTCGTCGAAAAAACTAGCCATTTGACCCATGGTCTCGTCAAACTCCCGGGCAACGTCAAAATGTCCTCGAGAAAAGGGAACTTTTTGAAAGCTGTCGACGTCCTCGACATGATTAAAGACGAACTAAAAACCGAATATGATTCCGAAGACGAAAACGTGATTCTAGCCGCCACAAAATACGCCTTCCTGAAGTATAAAATGGGTGGCGACATCATCTTCGATCCAAAAGAATCCGTCAGAATGACCGGAAACTCCGGCCCATATCTCCTCTATTCGGCCGTCCGCGCCAAGAAGATTCTGAACAAATCTTCTAGCAAAATTACCCCAATCGAGTCAACCGATTTTGAGCCAGCTGAAAAGAAGCTCATTAAGAAAATCCTTGAATACAAATTCATCCTAGCCGAAGCTACTGCCGAAATGGCTCCACACAAAGTTGCAAATTACTTATACGAACTCGCCCAAGACTTCTCTCGTTTCTACGAAAATTGCCAAGTGAACGGTTACGAGAAAGAATCCGAGCGCTTAACACTCGTCCGTGTCTATCTCGCTACGATGACGCATGGCCTAAACATTCTTGGCATTAACATCCCGGAGGAAATGTAATGAAAAAAGCAAAACTTTTATGGATTGATCTTGAAATGACTGGCCTCGAACCAGAAAAAGATAAGATTTTAGAAGTCGCCGCTATCGCCACTGATTTCGAACTAAACGAAATCGCAAATCTCGAAGCAGTTGTTAAAGTCGATGAAGACCTTATGAAATCTCGCATGGTTGGCGAATTTTGGGAAAAGAATAAAACGAGTCACGACGCGCTCTTCGCTCAGAACGCTTCTGGCGAACCAGTTAAGGCAGTAGAGAAGAAACTCCTAGATTTCCTCGATCAGAACTTCGGCACCGAAATCTACCTTGCCGGCAACTCCATTCACCAAGATCGTAAATTCATCGAGCGTGAAATGCCAGAATTAAATAAGAGGCTCCATTACCGCATGCTCGACGTTTCCGCCTGGAAGATTTATTTCGAAAACGCCCTTGATAAGAAATTCACTAAAGCCGATCATCATCGCGCTCTTGACGACATTAAAGGCTCTATCGAAGAATTTAAATGGTATTTATCATTCATCAAAAAGTAGGGAACATGGATATTAAAAACGTCACCGGCATTGGCCCATATGAACAGAAAACTGAAGAACATCGCGAATTATACTTGAAAGATGACAAAGTTTTTCTTGTCAAAAACAAGAATACCATCGAGGTTCGCACCGACCGCGAACTCGCCAAACTCCTCGAAGAGAAGTATGAATCCGTCATGGAATCGCGTTACTTTGGCCGTGGTGGTATTGAAATAGTCCTCGCCGGCCAACTCGACGAAAAAGAACTCGAAGATCTCGTCCGTTTAAGTTACAACCTAAGCTAAACTAAACTAAACTAAATAATCTTTTACGACTGGTATTTTGTTTAATGCTGCCGATATTCCCATCGACAAGGCAAATATGATTACCGAAATCAGTGGCACTGTCACCACTGGATTAATTGTCAGCGAATTAAAATGGCAGAAATAATCCAGCATGTATAAAATCAAAAGATGAATCAAATATGCACCAAAGCTACACTTTGATAAGAACACCACGAGCGCCTGCTTCTTCATTGGCTTATTCAGGTGTTGCTTAAAGAACGTAAACACTGCGACACTCATCAGCATCACGTTCACTGTCATATTGCTATAATAATCGGCCGTTGGTTTCCCGCCTCTTAGCGACACGAACAAAGTAAAGAAGATTGTGAATAGCAAACTCACCGCACCTAAGATATAAATCCACCTTTCATTCTTTTTCTGAATCTTCGCTGTATTGAGTAGATGCCCGAGCACAAAATACCCCGAGAACCCAATCACGAAGTTAATTTTGAGCGCCGCCGACACGCTTTCCAGTAAACTTGCCGGAAGCTCCGCCTTAAGACTGATGATATTAATAAGTTCCGGGATTAAACACGAAAACACGATTGATAGTATCGCAAAATACCACGCGAGCTTTCTATCTTCCACAATCTTTCTAAGTAGCGGGCTAATCATATATAGTCCGATAATCATATAAATAAACCACAGATGTGCATGTCCATTCACGACCGCAATCAAGAAATCTGTCGGAGAAGTAATCTCATTGGTCACAAATCTCTGCCATAATGCATAGATAATGGACCAAAAGAGCAGTGCCACTACTAGTCTTAGGATATTCTTCTTGTAGATCTTTTTAATCGAATGCTCTTTACCCAAGAAAAGTGCCCCACTAATCATCACAAAAACCGGTACACCCCAACGCATTAAACTATCAAATACATTAAATGCCTGCCATTCAAATGTATCTACTGGCGTGTGATACCAATTCTGTGCTGCCACGTGGAGCACCATCACTGCAAACATCGCCGAAAGTCTTAAATAATCAAAATAGTGGGTTCTCGTCTGCAGCGAATTTTTCATAGTTTATTTCTTTTCTTCTTTTTTGGCTTCTTCTTTAGCGGCCTTCGCGTCACGGTGACGATTCAAACGGTTCATCGCTTTTACAATCATGAAAATCACCCAAGCAATAACGAGGAATTGAATCACATTCTGTAAGAAGTTACCATATTTAATCACGGCTGCATCACCCGTACCAAAGAAATTTGGGATGGTAATTGCAAGGTTGGTAAAATCAACGCCACCAGCAATCAAACCTACGATTGGCATCACGATGTCATTCACCAGGGAATTAACGATTGCCGTAAATGCACCACCTACAGCGACACCTACAGCGAGATCGACAACTGAACCACGGTTGATAAACTCAATAAATTCTTTTTTGAAGCCGGAACTTTTCTCGTGAACTTCGTGCAATTTTTCTTTTGCCTTTTCAGATTTTTTTTCTGCCATTTTGGCTCCTTTCTACTTTGCTTCTGAAAAATTATTTAATAGTTCGTAAAGATTTCCCAAGCTTTCGTATGGCGAGCCCAGTATCTCCTTCAGATTGTTATCTGAAGTAGCTTTGTCGATGGCTACCATCTCAGCTTGAAATAGGGAAATCTCGTACGCCATTTTGTGAGCAAAAATATCATCGAGCATGCCGTTGATTTTTGCTTCGAATAATTCATCATGTAAAGCCTGCTGTGCAGTTTCGGCTTTCGTCTTCGCCTTCTTCGCTTCGGAACCCTTCTTATAAGAGTACTTAGCGCTCATATAATCAACTAAACTACTATCAAAATTTGAGAGTACCGAGTTTAAAGATGCTGCATTCGCTCTAAGGGAAGAATTCTTAATGTAAGGTTGAAAATTCTTCACTTCAGCCATCGTGCCATCAGTGTGCAGTTTCAGAGCGATTGCCATATCTTTTACGCTCTTTTTATTCCCAGAAATCACTGCACCAAAAATCGCAATACCGATGATAGCTGCTACCACAATTAGCCCCCACTTGAAAATTGCAGAAGAAAATAAACTTGGTTTTGGTGCTTTTGGTGGCCTAACATTATTAGAGATTTGCGAGAGATACTCTTGTTGGTTCATGCTATAATTATAGCATGAACGATGCGAAGGAGGAAATTAAATCTCGGCTTAGCATTGAAGATGTGGTTGGGCGCTATGTGGAGCTGAAACGGGCCGGCCGGAACTTAAAAGGCCATTCACCTTGGGGAGTAGACAAGACTCCAAGCTTTATGGTTTCACCAGAAAAAGGTATTTGGCATGATTTTTCCGCCAACAAGGGTGGCGATATTTTTACCTTCGTCATGGAAGTTGAAGGTATTAGCTTCAAAGAGGCCATGGAAAAACTTGCCGCTGAAGCCGGTGTTGATTTGTCCAAATATCGTGGCGGTGACCCGAACGTCACCAAGCGTAAAGTCCGCGCCAAAGAAGCTCTCGTCCTCGCTACCCGGTTTTACCAGGCCTGCCTTGCTCGCAATCGTGAAGTCTGTGAATACGTTTTTTATAAACGAAACTTAAACCGTAACACCGTGAAAGAATTTAAAATCGGTTACTCGCCCGCGAGTGGCAAAGCTCTTTACGACGCTCTAAAAAAACGTGGCTTTACCGACCAAGAATTAAAAGATGCCGGCCTTCTCAATCAATATGGTAAAGACATGTTTAGAGATCGCATGATGATCCCATTCATCGACACCACCGGCAACATCATTGGCTTCACCGCTCGCATCGTCGGCAAAGGCGAACCAAAATATTTGAACACCCAAGATACTATTCTCTTTAATAAATCTCGTTTTATCTTCGGTCTTTCTAATGCCAAAGAGGCCATTCGTCATAATGGTTTTGTCGTCATCGTCGAAGGCAACATGGATGTAATCTCGTCGCACCAAGCCGGCGTCAAAGAAGCCGTGGCAACTTCCGGTACCGCCATGACCGAGCAGCAATTAAAAGCTCTTTCGAATCTCACTTCCGATATCCGTCTCGCTTACGATGGTGATGAAGCCGGTGTAAAGGCCACCGAACGCGCCATTATGATTGCCGGTGACCTCGGCATTGACCTCACTGTGATTTCAAACTACCACGGTGCCAAAGACCCTGACGAACTCATTCAAAAAGACCCAACTCTCTGGCAAAAGGCCGTCGAAGAACGCGTCCCAGCCGTCGACTGGCTCCTGAACAAATACGAGGAGAATTTGAATCTCCGCCTCGCTCCAGACAAGAAAAAGTATTCTGACATCGCCCTGAAACTCTTAAGCTACGTCAAAGACGAAATCGAACGCGCCACTTACGAAGAAAAAGTCGCCAAAAAACTTGGCGTTGAAGTCACCATTCTACGCGAAAAAGGGAAGCGCTTAGACGATAAACTAAGTCAAACCACCAAATACTTAAAGAAACCAAAAACCACTGTCACCCCAGACCACATCAAAAAACTTGAAGATAGCCTGCTCGCCTTAAAACTCTTCGGTGGCATCACAAAGACCAACATTCCTCTTGATGTACCTGAGGATGAAACCAGAATCAACGAACTCGAATTCATTTTTAACACTAGCCACGAAAACGTCAAATCCCCGAATTACGAGCAGGAAGCCGCTGATTTAATGGCACGCTACAACACTGAAATAAGGAAAGATCGCATCAAAGAATTAAACGAAAAACTCGCCGGATTAGACGATTCTTCCGATGAATATTTGAAGATCCTGCAAGAGATTACTGACTTGCAAAAATCATCAAACTAGTCTATACTTTATTCAATGAATTCTAATAGTGATGATATTTTGAATCCGAGTGATTTATCACTCGACTTTGACGAGCCCGAAACTTCTGACCTTGAAGGTGAAGAAGAGTTTTCCGACGAAGACCTCGCCATTACCGCTGAAAACGTCGACGCCTTTGCCGACGACTCCGTGCGTCTTTATCTTCGTGAGATTGGTAAAATTCCACTTCTCACTCCAGAAGAAGAAGCCGACCTTGCTCAGCGCATCGTCAAAGGTGATAAAAAAGCCAAAGACAAGATGGTCGAATCCAACATGCGTCTTGTCGTCTCGATTGCCAAGCGTTATGGTGGCCGTGGCCTCGATTTTCTCGATTTAATCCAAGAGGGAAACACTGGCCTACTTCGTGCCGTCGAAAAATTCGATCCAGAAAAAGGTTTCAAATTCTCCACCTACGCCACTTGGTGGGTACGCCAAGCCATTACCCGTGCTATCGCTGACCAAGCCCGTACCATTCGTATTCCAGTTCACATGGTTGAAACCATTAACAAAGTTCTCCGCACTACTAGAAAACTTACTTCCGAACTAAATCGCGAACCGACTAACGAAGAAATTGCTAAAGAATTAGATATGGAGCCAGAAAAAGTCGACTACGTCATGCGCATTAAGCAAGACATCGCTTCGCTCGATGCTTCCGTCGGCCGTGAAGGCGACGACGAAGATTCTGTCCTTGGTGATTTTGTTGAAGATGAAGAACGTGATTCGCCAGAAGATTCCGCCGCTAACCAAATCTTAAAGGAACAACTTTCTGAAATCATTGCCACTCTTACCGATCGTGAACAAAAGATTATCCGTCTCCGCTTTGGCATTGGTGGCGGTCGTCCGCACACCCTCGAAGAAGTTGGTAACGAATTTGATGTTACCCGTGAGCGTATTCGTCAAATCGAAGCTAAAGCTTTGTCAAAACTTCGCAAGAACAAAGACACCAAAAAACTACACGAATATCTAAAATAGGAGGTATATGATTAGAAAAATTGCTCTAGCTCTCACCGCACTCGTACTCGGAGTCGCGACTATTGCTACGCCAGCTCCAGCCATGGCTAGCAATGGTCCTAGCCAGCACAGCGAAACGACTCACACCGACGGTACTGCTAAAACCGCAATTCTTAAATCCTGTGCTAAGGATGACGGTAAGGGTGGCGGAATTTTGTGTCTTTTAAGGCAAGGTCTTGATATTCTTTCGTGGATTGTTGGTGCTCTTGGTTTTGCTGCCTTAGTCTTTGTCGGTTTCCAATATCTCACTGCCGGCGATAACGAAGAGCAGATCAAAAAAGCCAAACGCCGTATCGTTGAAATCGTGATTGGCGTCGCGCTCTTCCTCCTAGCTAATGTGATTGTTCAGTGGCTCACTGGCACTGATCCAAATGCTAATAATAGCGGTTCTAATAATGGTGGTAGTTCTGAGCAGCAAAGTAGTAGTGGTGGCAACAGCTAATGCGCCGTCTCCTCGTTGTCTATAATCCCAACTCCTCGAATTATGTTCGAGTTAGGAATGAAGTCCTAGAAAGACTCCCGAATATAAGTGGCTTTATGATTGGTAAATTTGTCATTGAAAAAGCCCCCTTTGAGGACAACGTCAAGCGCCTTAAAAAGGTGCTAGAAGACGGCGATGTCGTTTTGTCTGCCGGTGGTGATGCTACAGCTGCCGTTTCTGCCAACGCTATTTTGGAAAGTGGCAAGGATGTCACTCTTTCTGTTCTTCCATACGGCAATTTCAACGATCTCGCCCGCACGCTCAGAACCTTTAAGTTCGACGACATTTTGAACTCTGGCTTCAAATCCACCAACTTCTATCCGCTTGATGTCATTGTCGATGGCAAACATTGGCGCTACGCCTGTTGCTACGTCACGATTGGTATGACCGCCGAATCCGTTGCGCTCTTCGATGATAAAAAGATTCGCAAAAAACTCCAAAAAGGCCACAAGAGTTCCTGGCGTTCCTATATTTACCTCATGAAGTGGTATTTTAAAAATCGCCACAAAAAAACTTTCATTCCGGAATTCAAGATAAACGGTGAACTTCAACACAAGAAAACTTCTGATTATGCCGCCGTTAGTGGTAGCTCTATGTGTCGCGTCATGAAAGGCGGAAAAGATTTCTTAAAACCAGACGTTTTTCGTAGCTACGCCGACCGCCTCGCCACGAACTTTTGGCGTCTCACTAAACTGATGACAAAAAGTATCCTTTCCCGCGTTCCAGGCAAAGAAACTAAAGGCGACATCCTTGAATTTATTGAACCATCTACCGTCTCACTCCAAGCTGAGGGTGAATACAAAACCTTCGAGAATATTAAAATCATTGAAGTTAGGAAACCGAAAAAATGTCTGAAAGTCATTCTGAACTAGAACAAATCATTGCCTACATGAAGTCCCACTGGCCAAGCCAAGTGAAACCTGAATGGCAAGTTGAAATTAGTGATTACCCGGCTATTCTCCCGCAGGTTTTAAAAGACTTCACCGCTGATAAGACTAAAGGCAGAAATCTTATTCGTATCGCCGGCCTTTCTGGTTCCGGTAAAACCACGCAACTTCTCCCAGCCACCGAAGCTTTCTTTAAAAATAGGGAATTAAAACCGGTCCTCGTCGCGGCTCGCGAATTTGTCAAATACCACCCGCATCACAACGAAATCAAAGAATTCTATGGCGAAGAAAACCTCCGCAAAATGACCGATGAGTTCTCAACCATTATGTTATTCTTAGCCATCACCGAACTGATTAAAAACGGCTATGACATTATTTTAGACGTCACTCTTCTCGATCCAGCCATGGAACACATTCTTCAAGAAATGCTCACCGCCGCTAATTATAATCAGATCATCTTAATGATCGCCATCTCCCCAACTGTAACCGAAAAGTTCTTGAGCGGCCGCGCCTGGCGCCACACCAAAGAAACTGAAGCCGAATTCATCCGCGCCACTAAAAAATCCATCGTCTATTATGCCGAAAATCACCCAGACACTCACATTATTCTCTGGAGCGTTTACGATAAACCGCCAATCTTTGACGGCAAGATTAAAGACTGTCTCGATATTTTCGAAGATTATTCGAATCGCACCGAACTCCCGAAAAAAGACGACGACGAACGTCGCGAAGCTAAGATCAATTATCTAAAATCTCTATAATTCCGGCAAATTGATTTCCGGGAAATTTGTGCGGATGTGGTCCGCATATCCGGCATCGATATTTTTCCATGCCTCTTTCATCCGGTCGATATCTGACGTATCAGCAAACTGCGCAAGGAATGCTTCTTCAAATTCTTTTGGCACCGGTCTCGACAAGATTCTCGCCTCGTCCATCTGCGGATTGCCAGTTCCAGCAAAGCAGAAATCAATCACGCCAATTACCTTGTCATTCTCATCGAGCAAGATATTACCAAGGTTCAAATCGCCATGCACCAATTTATCCTGTTCGGTCAACTTAATGAACTCATGATCCTTATCAATATGTTCTTTATAGTGCTCGTAATCGAGTTCCTTCAGGAATTCCGAAAGCGGGAACTGTACCTCTTTCGGCGCACTTCTTAGATCAATACCAGATAGCTCCTTAATAAACTTCGCCACATCGTAAGCCGCTCCCGTGAGTGCCGTGTGTGACAGATGATAAATCCTATCTCCCAGCGTATACCCCTCGATTTTCTCATGTACTGAATACGGACGGTGCTTTTTATCGTAATAAAGTTTCATCTGTGGCGTGTAAAAACTAGTCTTTCCATCGACAAAATTGCAGACCGCTGCATCTTTTACAATCATCCTCGACCAAAATGGGTTTCTCGGGAACCTAAAAAAATACGACCCTTCATTTGTCGTGACCTCAATTACTATATTTGTCCATCCGGTCAAGATATGTTCGGTTTGTAGGATTTCTTTCTCTGGAAAAGTCTCCGAAATAATCTTATCTAATGGATCCTCGGTAGTAAAAAAACTCACCATATATATATTATATCATGTTATACTTTAGATATGGAAAATGTGAAAATTCTTGCTATTGTGGGCATGAGTGGCAGTGGGAAGTCCGTCGCTGTTGATTATCTGACCGGAAAAGGTTATCCAAAAGTCTATTTTGGTGGCATGATTTATAAAGAAATGGAAAAACGTGGCATTGAGCGCACTGAAGATGGTGAATCTGAGAAAAATTTCCGCGAAATGATCCGCGAGACCGAAGGCAAAGACTGGGTTGTGCGCCAAGTGATTGCCGAGACCAAAGATTTAATCGCTGCCGGACAAAAGCGTATCGTCTTAGATGGCGTCTACTCCTGGACCGAATACAAGACTTTGAAGCATGAATTCCCACAATGCCTCACTTTTATCGCCATTGTTGTTGACAAAAAAATTCGCTACAAGCGTGTCGCAGTTCGTCCAAATCGTTCCTTTGATACTGCCGCCATTCGCGAGCGCGATCGTTCCGAAATCGAAAATCTCGAAAAAGGCGGCCCAATTGCCGCTGCTGACTATTATATTTTGAACAATGGTTCCGTCGAAGATGTCGAAAAACGTATAGACGAAATCTTAAAGGAGATTGAGTTTTGAGCGATATCGAAAAACTATCAAATGTAGCCTATAAAAAAGGGAACTGGCTCCGCTATTCATTTTGGGGCATCGCTGCTGTTTCTTTAATTATCCTGTTTTCTTTTTTCTTTAATACAATGATAAGTGGTGACATCTCAGCCGCAGTTCCAGAAGGCTACCGTTTTTCCGTGACAGACAACTATGCCGAGAAAAGTAGCATCCGTTCCACCTATTATGTCTATAAAGATCACATTATTGTCGAAGATGAAAGCTTTAATAATGACGAAGTTAACCGAACTCTCTTAATCTATGATAATATTTCTACTTCAACTCTGGAGTACAACGAAAACGACACGACGGAAATCTGCGAACTTGGGGCATGCTACCAGCGTCCAAAGGTTCTCGCCGTGATAAAAAGATTAATTTCGCGTAGGGTTGGCCGCGAGTATATAGGATTATAACTATGAAAAGACTAGTTTTAATCGATGGAAAGTCGGTTTTCTATCGAGGTTATTTCGCAATGGGCGCCCTCAGCCTTTCCGACGGTACGCCAACCGGTGGCATTTATGGTTTTGCCGCCATCGCCATGGAAATTGTTAAAAAGCTTCACCCAGACAAAGTCGTCGTGGCTTGGGATTCCAAGACCTCCGTCTCGAAGCGTCGCGCTATCTATCCAGATTACAAAGCCGGTCGCGTCAAACCGGGCGACGATTTTTATGCTCAAATCCCTTATTTAAAAGAATTAATCCTAAACCTTGGCTGGAACTTTGTCGAAATCGACGATTACGAAGCCGATGATATCATCGGTACTCTTAGTCTCCATGCCGACAACGCTGGCGATTGGGAAACCTACATCATTTCTTCCGACCTCGATATGCTCCAAATTGTCGACGAAAATACCCACATGTGGCGCATCTTGAAAGGCTTTTCGAACATCGAACAGATTAATGTGAAAGAAGTCGAAGAGAAATATGGCATCAAGAAATCTCAATTCTTAGATCTTAAATCTCTTAAAGGCGATTCCTCTGACAACATCCCAGGTGTCCCTGGTATCGGCGAAAAAACCGCTGTGAAACTCCTAAACGACTACGGCTCGCTCGATGGTGTTTACGAGAATTTGGATAAGATTTCTGGCTCTTTAAAAGAAAAGTTAAGCGCCGGGCGTGACTCCGCCTACATGTCTAAAAAACTCGCCAAAATCATGTTTGATGCCCCTGTTAAACTAGAAGATATCGACGATTTTGTCTTTAGCAAAGAAAAAGTCGTTGCCGGCCTCAAGAAACTTCAATTTAATTCTCTGATTCGCAAAATTGAAAAGGAACATCCATCTGCACCAACTCCAGAAGCGCCAAAAGTCGCCCCAGTTTTCCCGGAATCCCCAGCTAAACCAGTCGAAGTTCCAAAGGACCTTCCGTTCCTAAGTTACGATATCAAAGGTGAAATGCATCAGTCAAAAGATACTGCCAAGAGAATTCTAAGTGGCGAGAAATTCTGGGATTTATCCCAAGCGGCCTTCCTCATTAATCCACTCGCTCGTCCGGAGGAAGAAGAGCGAAATCCTAATCTTGTCGCTGAATACCAAACTCAGCTTGAATTCTTCAAAAAGACGCCGAAACTATATAACGTTTTAACTGAGCTCGATTTGCCACTCATCCCAGTCCTCTACAAGATGGAAGATAAGGGCATGCTCATCGACCGCGCCTACTTCGATAGTCTAAAAACCGAGTACGAAGCCGAGGTGAGGAAGCTTGAACAAGAAGTCTATTCACTCGCTGGCAAAGAATTTAATGTCAATTCACCGATTCAGCTCTCCGAGGTCCTCTTTGACTTTCTCCAGCTTCCGACCAAGGGTATTAAAAAGACTTCGCGTGGCTACTCCACCGGTGCTAAAGAACTCGAAAAACTAAAAGATCTCCATCCAGTCATCGCTAAAATCACCGAGTATCGCGAGGCCGCCAAACTCCTTTCGACCTACATCATTCCGATTCCGGAGCTCGCTGACAAAAACGACCGTATCCACACGACCTTTACTCAAAATGTGACCGCCACCGGGCGTCTCTCCAGCTTAAATCCGAATCTCCAAAACATCCCAGTTCGTACCGAAGAAGGGAAGCGCATCCGTACCGGCTTTGTCGCACCAGCGGGTAAAGTCCTTGTCTCTGCCGATTACTCTCAGTTCGAGCTTCGTCTTGCCGCCATTCTCTCTGGCGACACTAAACTAATTGACGACTTTAACTCCGGCATCGATATCCATACTAAGACCGCTTCTGAGGCCTTCCATGTGCCATTTGATGAGGTTACCAAGAATCAACGCCGTGCCGCTAAGGTTATCAATTTCGGTATTATCTATGGTATGAGCGTCAAGGGTCTTTCCGATGCTACCGGCATGCCAATCGGCGAAGCCAAGCAATTCATCGACGATTATTTCAAACTCCGTGCTCCAATTAAGCAAAAACTCGAAGCCATCCTGACTCAGGCGAGAGAGGCTGGCTATGTTGAAACCTTCTACGGTCGCCGTCGCCCAACTCCAGATGTAAAATCCAGCAACTGGGTGATCCGCCAAGCCGCTGAGCGCGCTGCCGCCAACATGCCAATCCAGGGCACCGAAGCCGATCTCATGAAACGGGCCATGATTAATGTCGATAAAGCCTTGCCAGAAACCGCCGAACTCGTCATGCAAGTCCACGACTCACTCATCGTCGAATGCGACGAAAACGAAGCCGAAAATGTCGCTAAAATCCTTCAAAAAGAAATGGAATCTGTCGCGCCAGAACTCGCAATTAAACTAGCCGTAGAAGTCACTATTGGGAAAAATTGGGGCGAACTCTAATTGTGGAAAAACTCCACATTTAGTGTTAAAAAGCCCTTGACACCACCATATATAGTGTATATAATGGATTTCAGGTAATGCTTATAATAAATTAAAAGTCTAAATGACAGAAAGAAAACCATGAAGAAAATCATTTACCGAAATCCGAATGATGCCTGCACTTTCGACATCAAGCGTTTCGTGAAATCGCTCGAAAGGTATGCCAAAGTCAGCGAAAAAGAAGTCGCTGCTGCACTCGAAGATTTCGAACAATATGAAACCATGCACGTCTCCTGCCTTGTTGAAGTTGGCATGAGACTCATCGCCGAGAAAAAGGGCGAAGCAGCTGCTAAAGAGTATTTCGAAGAGTACGCCGAATACTTCGATGAAGGCAAATTTGAACGCCTTCGCCGCATCACCGGCTATCTCGTCGGTACGCTTGATCGCTGGAACGATGCTAAAAAAGCCGAAGAACGTGCACGTGTTAAGCACTCTGTAAACTCCGCCATCGATGATGCCGAGCGCCTTGCCGCTCTCGAAACTCAAGCGATGGAGCAGAACATCGCCTACGCTCACTGAGGTGTGATATAATACGGGTATGCCAGAGCTACCCGAGGTTGAGACAATTAAACGTGGTCTAAGTAAGTTTATCATTAAGAAGAAGCTTACGAAGACCACGATTTTGTGTGCTAAATCTTTTGTTGGTACCCCCGTTACCGGCACCGTAAAAGCCATTCGCCGCTTCGGTAAGGCTCTCATCATCGACCTCGATAACGGTAAATCCTTGATGATTCATCTTCGTATGACCGGCCAACTGATTTACGATGGTAAAGAACGCTTCGCCGCCGGCCATCCGAGCGATAATTTCATCGACGAGCTCCCAAACAAACAGACCCGCGTCGTCCTTGAATTCGACTATGAGCCGCTCTTCTTTAACGACCAGCGCAAATTCGGCTTCATAAAAGCTATCGACACTAATCAGGTTGAGCAGGACGCTTTCATCAAAAAACTCGCTAAAGAACCTTGGCAAATGCCTAGCGATGAATTCTACGAAAAATTACAGAAGCACAAAAACTCTCCGATTAAAGCCGTTATACTAGATCAAACTATCATCTGCGGCCTCGGTAACATCTATGCCGACGAGAGTCTCTTTATGTCTAAGATTCATCCCGCCACGAAAGCCGGCGCCCTCACGAAAAAAGAAGCCTCAACCCTGCTTAGTATGGCCGCAAAAGCCATGGATACCGCCATTGCCTCTGGGGGCTCCACCATGAAGGACTACGTCAAAGCCGACGGCACCAAAGGTGACTACCTTGATAAATTCGCTCAAATCTTTAACCGCACTGGTAAACCATGCCTAGTTTGCGGCACCAAGATCGAGAAAATTCGTGTCGCCGGTCGTGGCACCCACATTTGTCCAAACTGCCAGAGGAGGAAAGATGATTAGAATCTTCTACGGCGACGACCGCGTGAAAGCCAATGCTAAGATTAAAAGCCTCCTCGGCGAGAATTACGAGGTTGTCGATGGCGAAAACCTTGACCTTACTGACCTTCCGAACATATTCCTAGGCGCCTCGCTTCTCTCCGACACGAGAAACATCTTAATTCGTGACCTCGCTCAGAATAAACCCGCCTTCGAGCAACTCACAAATTACCTAAACACTCCGCATAACATCATCTTGCTCGAATCTAAACTCGACACCCGCACTACCACTTTCAAAGAACTCAAAGATAAAGTCGAAGTCGCCAAGTTCGAACTCCCTGAAGACCCGAACTTCCGCCTCGTTTTTGATATTTATAAAACCGCCAAACGAGACGGCAAAAAAGCCATCAGCCAACTTAGTAAAATTAAACAAGACGAAGATCCAATCATGTTTTTCGGCCTCCTCGCTTCGCAGGCCATTAAAGATTTTAGCTTTAACCAGGGAACAAAGGAAAAACGAGTTCTAAAAGAACTCGCGAAACTAGATCTAGATATGAAATCAGCCAAGGTTGAACCTTGGCTGCTTATCGAATCTTTTTTGCTGAGGCTTTCGTCTTTAAGCTAATTTCACACCAGCTTTTTTAGCGAACTCATGAAGGTTGGCTTTGCGACGTGAAGCAGTATTCTTCTTGAGAAGATCTTTCTTGACGGCTTTATCATATTCAGATTGAGCAGCAGCAAGAGTCTTAGCGCTTGGCTTGGCTTTAAAAGCCTTTACCGCGGCTTTGATATCCTTCTTGATTTCTACATTATGCTTCGTACGCTTATCAGCTTGACGAGCAGCCTTCTTGGCAGATTTAATAATCGGCATTTTTTTCCTATATAGATTAAAAATTAATTGCTTCTTCACATTATAACTCTTTTCTCTCTAAAAGTAAAGAGTAGAAAATTTGGCAAAAATCTTAAAACGCTTGCACTTAAGTTGAGCTTATGGTAATATGATGATTAGAAAGGTAAAAATGCCTGATCAGGATAACACAAAAACACAGCCAGTTGACTCGCCGACTCCTGTAACCGATCCAGGAGCAGATAATCCGACTCCAATCATCCCGAGTGATGCTATTTCTGATGACACCGCGACAACTGATGCTCCAGCTGAAGAAGGGAAGAAGGCTGACCCAGTCGACAACTCTGAAACTATCGCTGCTGTAGCTTCTAAAATTGGCGAATCGCATAACATTTTGGTTGCGTTATCTTCTGATCCATCCATTGATGAACTTGCTGCCGCCATTGGTCTTTCGCTCTATCTGGACCGCATTGGCAAGCGTGTCACTGCAATTTACTCTGGCAGCACTCCAAATGTTTTGAAATTCTTAAAGCCAGAAGAAACCTTCGAAACTTCCGCTGATATTCTTCAAGATTTCGTGATTGCTTTGAACAAAGAGAAAGCCGATCACCTTCGTTATAAACTCGATGGTGACTACGTCAAGATTTTCATTACTCCATACCGTTCTCGTATTACTGCCGACGACCTCGAATTTTCTTATGGCGATTTCAACGTCGACCTCGTCATCGCGCTCGATGTTGCGAACGGTGTCGACCTCGATGATGCACTTCGCGAGCACGGCCGCATTATGCACGATGCCGTGGTTGTTAATGTCACTACCGGTAAGCCAGGCAAACTTGGTGAAATCGAATGGAGCGACAAAACTGCCAGCTCCGTCTCCGAAATGCTCGCCGAGCTTCTTTACGGGCTTGGTAAGGAAGGCCTCCAAAAGGAAGAAGCTACCGCCTTTCTTACTGGTATCGTTGCCTCGACCAACCGTTTTGCTACCGCTTCTACCACTTCCCGCACGATGAAATTGTCCGCCCGTCTCATCGACTCCGGCGCCAATCAGCAACTCGTTTCCAAGAACATCACCTCTGATGTCGACAACCAATTGTTCGGCCTTGGTGGTGTGGGCTTTGAAAAATCCGACCGCGACCAAACTAAACTTGATATAAAGCATGGCAACGAAGAAGACGTCGACGAATCTGTCGAAATCGATGCATCTGTTAATGAAAAAGAATCTACACTTCTAAACGACCTTAAAGCGGCCGAAGCCAGCCTTTCTGGTGCTGCCGCCGAAGTTACTCCAGATGATAGTAACAAACCAGTCGATCTCGACAAAGGCCCAGCTCCAGCCGAAGCTCCAGCCACCGAAGCTCCAGCCACACCATCAGAAATCAAAACCGAAGCCGCTCCGGCCCCAGTCGAAGAGCCAACTGCTACTGGTACTGAATATGCTGCCAACACTTCTAGTGTCCCAGAGCACGAGCAAAGCGTTGAAGAACAATCTGCTGCGAATAATTTCGAAGCAGCCGTTAAACCAGAAAAAGTTATTGGCGTTCCAACTGATTTCACTCCAGAAACATTGGGAGAGGGAACTAATAAATACGGTCAAATGCTTGAAGATGCCCTCGCCGAAGCACAAGCCGAACTCTCTGATCCAAATACGATTATTGCTAGCCCATCTGATTTCCCGAATCCAGCCACTGCGGCCGCTCCAGCTGCTGCTACTGCCCCAGAGATTAATGGTGTGCCAGACATCAATTATATGCCACTTCCAGGCGATGAAGTCTTGCCACCACCACCAACTCCACCAATTGATATGAATGCTGCTCCAGCTCCAGCTCAACTTGGCCCACAACCGGCCATGCAAGACCAAATCTACGGCGCCCAGGCCTCTAATCCGGGTGCTTTCCAGATCCCAGGCATGTAAAACTTGCAATTTGATTAAAAGTACGCTATAATTACGAATACAGTGGAATCGTAGCTCAGTTGGTTAGAGCGCTGCCCTGTCACGGCAGAGGTCGCGAGTTCGAGTCTCGTCGGATCCGCCATTTTTGTTTCACAAAAACTTCAAAAAGCGAAACTCGTATCTCGGTCTTCGACCTTCGGTGCGAGTCTCGTCGGATCCGCCATTTTTGTTTCACAAACGATTTGATAGACGGCTTTAGGCCCTTTTTTGTTGCCCGATCCATGCCAAAATAACCTCATTTGATATGAGGTTATTTTGGACTAATTATAGAGTTTAGCTATGAATCCCTGGGATCTTGAACGCGCCTGGATCGGGTGCCTGAGGAGGATAAGCTTGATTTTGGGTGGACGACTGGCCACTAGGAAGTGTTGTTTTAGATTCATCCATCGACGAGGAAGAAGGCCCGGACGATGGTAGCGGAAGGTCCGTGGTGTCGGGTGCTATATTTGCTCCTGTGACCTTAGTAGGGGCCGAGGATGGGGGCGGCGGGAGGACTGGACTACTAGAATCAGATAGACTAATTGGTGGCGTGGGCGGAGGTGGCAAAACCTCATCTCCAGGCATCGGCATGTAACTGATATCCGGGA
>CAMHNK010000006.1 GCA_946186455.1 uncultured Candidatus Saccharibacteria bacterium | reverse complement strand
AATCACGTTTTGCCATATATTATATTGTAGCAAATTAGCACTTTAATGTAAAGAGTGCTAAATACTACTATATATTATATATATTATTGTTGCGGACCGGTTTGTGGTTTCGCATTTGGATTCGTCGTGATTAGTCCTTCCTCGGTCTCCGACGCAATCACCTGGATATGTACGTGGTTCTGCCCAGCAAAGAATAACCCTTGCCCTACCGGGAAGTTCGAAAGTCTACGCTTCTCTTCTTCTGTTAACTTAAATACGTCCGAAAGAACATCCACTGCCGCAGACGACTGCTTCAAAAGTAACTGCATCGAAGAGTTCGCCACAATCGCACGGCCCATCTTGGATCCCATGAAATCTTCCACGTCCTGCGTAATCGTCGTTAGGCCTAGATAATACTTACGTGCACGCTTCGCGAGTGAGAAGAGGAAGTTTGCCGAATCATCATATTTCATGAGCTGCCAGGCCTCATCCACGATGAGTAGGCGTTTCTTCTGGTGTGCTCTTACGATATTCCAAATGTGCGACAGCACGATGTACATTGCGACTGGGCGAAGTTCATCCTCAAGGTCACGAATGTTAAACACCACCATTTGGTTATTAATATCAACGTTACTTTGCTGCGAGAAAATCCCTGCAAACGTACCGGTCGTGTATTTACGGAGACGTTGCGCCAACTGCGGGCCAGTTCCTTCCATGTGTAGAAGCGTATCATACAAATTCAAAATCGTTGGCGGCGTCGATTGATGTGTCAACGGATCCGAGGTAATACCGGCTCTCGCATACGTATCAATCAGTGCTTGGTCAAGGTCGGCTTCTTCATTGGCAGTAAGTGCCGGCACCACTTGTCCCCCACCCGATACCTGGTTACCACCGAGCATCAATCTAAATAGACCATGCAGTGTCACGAGATTAGCTCTTAGTGCATCATTCGCATCTTCCGCATCTACCACCTTTGGTAAATCAAACGGGTTAATACGAACATCTGAATTTAGGGACAAACGAATATATGAACCACCCACCGCATCGCAGAGTTTCTGGTATTCATTTTCTGGGTCGATAATCAGAATCTCGGCACCCACCATCATCGAACGGAGTGCTTCAAGTTTCACGGTAAACGACTTACCTGCACCAGACTTTGCAAAGACCACCATGTTCGCATTTTCTAGTGAGAACCGGTCGAAAATCACGAGGCCGTTATTATGCATGTTAATGCCGTAAAGAATACCTTTATCCTGCGTGAGGTCGGCAGACGTGAATGGGAATGAAGTTGAAATTGCACCCGTATTCATGTTGCGGCGAATCTGGAGTTGATCCATACATTGCGGCATGATGGAGTTTAAGCCCTGCTCCTGTTGTGAATTTGCCACTTTTGAGAAAATCATCTGCTGGCCAAAAATCGTTTCAATCTTTTGCTGAATAAACTTTAATTCATCAAGTGAATCCGCCCAGAGCGTCACATAAAGACCAAAACGGAAGAATCTTTCGGCACCGACCTGGAGTTGGTCACGGAGTTCCTCAGCATCATTAATTGCAGCTTCGAGTTCTGGATCACGCACGCGACCTTTTTCCATATTGAGACTCATCGATGCTTCGAGCTGTGTCACTTTCGTACGGAGGTTCTTCATCACCACTTGTGATTCCACTGGATAAATATACATCGACACATCGAGCACTTCGTCGATATTAATAATCGGCGAAATCCAACCTGTATAAAGCGAACGTGGGTAACCATAGACATACATAGTCCTACCGTATTTCGTACCGAGCCTAAAGTAATCCGAATGAATTTCAATCGCACTTGGCGAAATCAAATCGCGTAATGTATTCGTACCCTGCTCAAATGCACGCTGAATTTCGGCCGCTTCCATCGCTTCGGCTTGCGCTGCGATTTCTGCTGGTGACATCATCCTTTTAGCCATTTTGTGTATTATCTCCCTTCTTCACGTACATTGTTGCAAGTTTCGTAAAATCAACTAGCGGTTCCCTCACGGCTGTGTCTGGGTTGTTAAAGTTGTAGTACAGCTCCGCGAGTTCCCTCGTATTAAGTCTCACTGAATGAATACCAATTTGGAACAAACCCGAAATCACCGTATCTACACGTGTGTTTAATTCGGACAGTGCCTTGTCATAAGTCGCGCGGTCAATTCTTGTCACTTCTGGACCTTTCGCTCTGGAGAATGACTTAAAGAAATTCTTCGTCTGTTGTAATTCCTTCTCCGCATCTGCCGAAGAATAATACGGCAGAACAATGAAGAATGATTTATCCATAATGTTTGCTTCTTGTGAAAGTACGTCGATGAAGTTGATATAATCATCCATCAGCACACCAAGGAGCATGTTGTCATTGCTCCGACGAATATCGAGTAATCTCTGTAAGTATGGTCCAATATCCACTCTTTGTGAACGAATCAAAATCTGCGTCGTAAATTTAAGTGAGTTTAGAAAGTTCTGGTACGAATATTCCACACCTTCGCGCTCCATGTCAGACATGAGATCAAAGTTAATCGACTTACAAGCTACCACGGCGCGGAATGAACCATCCTTCATAATCACCACATTGTCGCGAAGCTCGGAAATGAGTAGAGTTGCCTGAGTTGAAGTTGGTGAATCATGATTCGGTGATACCGGCATCATTTGTTGCGCATTCATCGCAGCCGAACCAATGCTTTGCATTTGTTGTGGTTGCATCATTTGTTGTTGCGGCATCATCATCTGCGGTTGTTGTCCCGGCAAAATCATTTGCGGGTTACCGTTCATCTGTCCATTCTGGTAGTATTGCTGTTGTGGATTCATTTTAGTGTAACGAGACGAAAACCTCGCCCTCCTCCTTTTTATTTAACCGGTTAGCTTCTTTTGCGATGGTCGCAACAGTAAAATCAGGATTATTTGCTAATTCTATTATACTAGCATTTGGTGCTTCTGTGGCAACTTTTTTCGGCGCTGGTGCCGGTTCCGGTTCTGGTGCCGGCGTTGACTCCGGTGTCGGCGCTGGGGCTGGCTCTGGTTTTTTACTTAACATTCCACGATTATTTTGAATCATTGCACCGCTCGTATCAATATCATTTCCTCGACTAATCGCTGCACGCATCGAATTCAAAGCGTCTTCGTGTTCAGCATTTAATCGATGCATTTCTTCTTCGCGAAGTTTAAATTCAGCTTCTTCGCGTTGACGTTTTTGTTCCGCCAAAATTCTTTGCTGTTCTTCTTGCTGGCGACGTTGCTCCGCTTCTTGCGCTGCACGCTGTTCGTTTTCACGATTTTGGAGTGCCGTTTGCATTTCTTGCATCGCTACTTGTCTTTGTGTCGTCGTATTCTGGCTAATTGCTTTATTCAAATTCTCGGAATTATAGCTATCAAACATATCCGTCTGTGCATTGGCTTCGGCCACTAAATCTTCGCGCATCGAAGAATTCGCTGCACCCTTAATTGCATAGCCCTCTGAGTCCATCAAATTTGCAAGGAACGACAATCTGTGCGTCGCTTCTTCGCCCGTGATATCACGCGTACGAATATCTTCCACAATTTTTGGTGCCGTAATCAAAATAGTCGAGTCGCGTTGTCCTGGCGTCCATACACGTGTATGTGGCTTCAGATAATACGACACCATTGCCGCGAGATAAGTTTCCATCGGCTGGTCCTTCTTCAGTGGCAATGCGAGCACCAAAAACAGGAATACCGGAGGTAGGGGGATTAATGCGAGAAGCGGAAAAAGTTGAAATAAACCCACCGCCAAAGCAATTAAACCGGCCGCTACTAGAAGGTATACAAACTGCCGAAAACTAAACGGCCCAATCAGTTTGTCATCTGCCTCAACGTCTTGAGGCACCTTATACTGCGCCATATACCAATAATTATAGCATATTAAAACGGATATGATAAAGGGTTTTAATAGTTATCTGGATCGTTCAAAAGGTCGCACAAATACTCTTTCATGGCGTGGCTATCCGCATACGGATCGTCTTCATGGAATTTCTTGTATTGTGTAGCGATAAAGCTATCTTCGCCAAGCGTATCTTTCACATATTTATAAGATTCATTAAAGAAAGCTTCATCATCATCACGGTTATCGTGCCACATGTCTTCTACATTCGATACGAAAGTAGCTCTATCCGTTTCCGAATATACCCTACCAGCATCTTCGTCTACCACAGCATCATCCGAAGCCTGCTCCGCTTTCATGCGACGCTTAGCTTCCTCAAACTCGCGTTTCTCACGAAGTTTATCGTTTTCGAGCTTCACGTTAATTGCCACTTCATTATCAAGGTCAAGAAGTTCGCGTACCCAGTCTTTAGCGTTGTTTGCAGCACCGGATCTACGCGTGCGGTAAATCTGGTTGAGTTTACCCTTATTATCAAGCACTCTTCTAAATTTAGCACCGGCCATTTTCATCTTAATCTTCTTCGACTCAGCCGCATACTTCTGTTTAGCTTCATCTGTCGAAAGATCACCATACTTGGTTTGAAGCTCAGCCAGCTCACGTTCGTATTCACGACGCTCGGCCTTCTGCTCATCCGTCCAGCCTTCCATTTCATCATTTTCGTAGGCACTAGCAAAGTGTTCAATCAAAGCATCCTTGTAATCCGAACGAAGACCAAGAATCTGCGTTGGCGTTTGGTCGGTAATATAGTTCAAAGTCTTCTTTTCAAAGTAATCCTTCATTTCCTTTTCGTGTCCAGCAAAGGCCTTGTCCGTCTCCCAAACTGGAAGCATCTCATAAGTACCATCCGCTTTTTGCTTTGGTGCAAAACCAGTCTTTGCCTTCACGGCCGCGACTAACTGTTCGCTGCCAGAAAGATACTTAAGGCTGGCCGAAATAAATGACGGTTCAAATGATTTTTCAATTTCTTTTCTCTTTGCGAGATAACCATCGAAATCAAGTACACCATTCGTTGTATAAGCTTCACGAATACTCATATCAAAGTTATCGAGTGCCGTACGTTCAATACCATCAAGTGGTGTACCTTCCATAAGTTCGCGCATGCCCTTCTTAGCATACATCCTTGAACCATCTGGCTCGATATGGTAACCCTTCACATATTCGTCGTAAGTCACCTTCATTTCCTGGCGCTCGTTCTTGTTATAAACACGGGCCGTCTCAAGGTTAATATACTTACCGAAGCGGCGCATCCATGGGTCCGCATCCTTCACTTCAAACATCAGGAAGCTTGCGAGAGACTGTGAAGCATGTGAGCCAAGATCCACACCCTGGTTCAAAATGTTTACGAGTTGCTCACGCACGAGATCCGTATCGCCACGCTGGTTGAGAACTCTGAGGCCCGGCAAAATCATATCGATATTGTCTGGCGCATCGGCCGCCTTCGTCATCTCCGAAAGTCTCTGGACGTTCACCACCGTTGGTGGAGCAAGTTCAAAGTACTTCTGCATCTTATTTTCAATCACCTTACGTTGCGTATCATACGAAAGCGCCGCGTTAGCTGCCACGAATTGAACATCGTGGGCGTTGCCTTCCATGACCTTCGCCACTGCGTTGTAGCGATCGAGTGCTGACTGGCGGTCTGCATCCGAGGCAAACTGACTCTTGTAGTCTTTCTTTAGTACACGATTGCCACTTGCATCTGTTGTGAAGCCGGCCGTTTCGTCCATATGCGCATTAACCGCAGCTTCCATACGCTTGTGATAACCCACGGCATTTTCGTAAGCAATCTTTTCGCCACGAGCTGACTCAGCCTTGAGAAGATCGGCTGCCTCAACCGTCTGTTGATCAAGCTTATCGAGGCGTGCTCTCTGCGCCGTACCTTCCTTCGCAAGATAACCCATACCCTTATTCATCTGGTTCTGATGATGCATAATATCACGTGAGTACTCGAGGTTCTGTGCCTGTTCAGCATATGCACGCTCGCCTTCCTTTGTTGGTGAACCATCCTTCTTGTAATGGCTATTCGCAACATACGCGAGTGCACGATTTCTCGTTGTTGCTGCGTGTTCCTTAATGCCCTCTTCACGAGCAATCTTACGGTTTGACATAAACTGCATCAAAGCTGCCGATGGTGTATAAACATTTCTTGCCGACAGAGTTTTTTGCCTACGGAGTTCGCGATGTGAATCGGCCCAGCTGCGATTGGCTGCGAGTGGCTTCGAGGCCAGACCACGGATCTTGCTGTTGACCGTCGAGAGGAACGTACCAGACATCTTCATCAGTGATACCGAGAAGAAAAGTGGGAAAATCTGCACCGCGATACCAAGTAGTAAACTAAATCCATCCTGCGCATTCGTAATAATTGCCCAACCCGCAAGGTTCGATGCACCGAATAACAGCGAGAACATCGGGTAAAACACCAACATCTTAATGAACAGGTTCTTCCATTTAGCAAAATACTGTTCCGTATTCGGAAGCATATTTGCCACAAATGCCATCGGTGAAATCATAATGAGGAGTGCTACCACCGCTTGACGCATCGAGATCGTGATAAGACCAGCGACCACCGCCACGATACCACCGAGCACCACCGGAATTAGCATCCAGATCGTACCCGTTTCAAAGGCAATCACCGCTGCACCTACCGCAATCACCGAACCACCAGCCAGCGCCCCATAAAGCTGTGCCATCGAAGTACCCGAAAAAGTTCCTGCCGTAATCGTTCCGGCCGTTGACTGCTCAATCGATGTAAATAATCCACGTAGGCTATTACCCACGATGTTCGATACATCCACCGCTAGCGAACAAATGACAAAACTGAGGTTAATGAGAATCGCCGTCACGATCAGTTTCGGCAATACCTTCTTAATTCCATAGTTCGAAATTCCGTACCCAGTAATCTGCGAAATCACCACTATCATAAAGAAGATGATGAATACAATATTCGTAAATCCGCGTATGTATTTCCAAATCTCGTAAATCGGCGCCCCGTCTTTCACTTCTACCGGGTTAATCTGTAAAATGTTCTCAATCTTGCCGTAAATCCAGTCAATTGCTTCGGATAGTTTACCGGTGGTCGGACATACTAGCCAACCTAGTGCCCCAAGACTCTCCTCACAGGTCACACCTTTTTTCTGGTTGTTATTGTTTTGATTGTTTGCGTTGTTATTTTGAGAGTTATTCTGATTATTCTGATTATTTTGCGTGTTTTGTTGGTTGTTGGCCGCTGTCGCAATCGTCGTTACTGGATTCGCGAGCCCAACTGTTAGAAACGACTCTTTCTGGCTCGTTGCCTCAACATTATTGGTAAATAACAGAGATGTTCCAAAGAGTGCCATGATACCAAAAAGACAGCCCAAAATGGCTTTTCTCAGACGACTTGTTGAGTTCTTTTTGAATATCATCAGAATTTTCCTCCCTGTTTTGAGGGGTGCTATAATTATAGCACACATAAGCTTTTTTGTCAAGGTATTTAACAGAGAAAACAACGCTTACGTCTTCCTTTGCCGTTTTCAAAAAAATATGCTATGATAAAACTAAGCTAAACAATGGATTTTTAAATGAAAAAAATACTCGAAAAAATCGTCGTCGCGTGTCTTATGCTTGTCGCGGCTTTCTCTCTCATTACACCGTTAACTGCCAATCAAGCCTATGCCGACGCTCCAACTTATAAACCTTGTACCTACACTTTTCTCGGCATGAAATCCTGGGACTGCGGTCTAAAAAGTTGGGACATAGAAGGCAACATCAAAAAAAACATCTTTAAAATCATCGAAAACATTGGTGAAGATGGTGTCACTATCGTTGGTTATGTTGCTCTAGGTTTCATTATTTGGGGTGGCTATCTCTATATGATGTCATCTGGTGACCCCGGCAAAGCCATGTCCGCTAAAAAGACTATCACTCGCGCTATCATTGGTCTCTTAATCGTCGCTTCCGCCAAAATTATCTTTAATGCCATCGTTACTGCTTTTGGTGGCCCGAATCAGGTTGCCTCAGGCGATGGGATGACTCAATTAATGGGCGCCATCAACTGGGCTATCGGTATGGCCGGCGTCGTTTGCGTTGTCTTCGTTGTAATCGGCGGCTTTACTTACATGACCTCCGCTGGCGATCCAGCTAAACTTCAAAAAGCCAAAAAGACTATTCTTTATGCTGTTATCGGTCTCATCATCGTTGCATTATCATTTGTAATTACCAACTTCGTCATTAAGAATCTTGCCAACACCAAGACTTCCGCTCTTCCAGAATCAACGCTGCTTGCTATTAAAGAATAAAACAGCATTGATTTTTTAAAAAATAAATTGTATTATTAAATTAAATTAACAAAAGGATTAAAATGAATCAACTAATCTCAACAGTTGCTACAACCATTAACCCAGTTGGTAATGACGGTGACGATCTCCAAGGTAAAGTTATTGGAATCTTGAACGCTGTTATTGCTGTGCTCGGTATCGTTGCGGTTATCGTTATCATTATGGGTGGCGTCGGCTACATGACTTCATCCGGTGACGCTGGTAAAGTTAAGAAGGCTAAGGACACCATCCTTTACGGTGTGATTGGTCTTATCATCGTTGCCCTTTCCTTCGCGATCGTGAACTTCGTGATTAGCAACATTATCGCTGGTGCAAACTAAAAAGCCTTGAAAGTATCTCCCTTCGGGGAGATATTTTTTTACCCAAAAACAAAAAAGCGTCCCGCGAGGAGACGCCTTTTTAATTCAAACTATTGAACTTGGATTTTCTTTGGTTCTTCACTCTTCTCTTTATCGAAAGTAATTGTGAGAACGCCATCCTTTAGCTCTGCTCTAACACTATTCTCATCCTCGCGAACTGGAACAGGCAGTGCAATCGTTCTAGAGAACTCACCCCAATAGCATTCTTGGATGTGCCAACGAGTCGTTTGCTCATCCTCGCCACCAGAAAGTACACCAGAAATCGTCAAGATATTATCGGAAATACTGACATCAAGATCTGACTTTGAAATGCCAGCGGTGCGAGCTTTAACTACTAATTTGTCGGCGGTTTCGTAGACATCTACAGCGAGTTGTCCAGGAAAATCGTCGGTATCCCCCCAATCCCCACCATCATCTTCGACTGATTCGCCGCCCTCTTCTTGAGGAGTCTCCTCGGTTTCTCCAGCTGCTTCTTCTTCTTTGGTCGCAGGCGTTTCATCATCCCCTCCCAAAAAAGCAGCGGCGAGATCATCCTCCATCAGCAAATCGTCACTGTTTGTACGAGCCATATTTCCTCCACTTATATTGTTATGCTTTATTATAAAGCAAGATTGCAGTAAAATCAAGAGAATATGCCCCTATTTGTAAAAAATACAACAATATTTAACCCCCTCGATTGGCTTGCGCCTCACACCTGTAGGGGTTGTGGGCGTACGGGTGAGGTTCTTTGTGGCCGTTGTAAAAAATACATAAGCAATTACTTTTTTAATATTTGTCCGGTCTGCAAATGTCAAAAATCGTCCGGCAAATGCGACCATTGCCACGACTTTCCGGAATGCTACTGTCTTGGTAAACGCGAAGATGTCCTCGCGATTCTAATTCACGATTTCAAATATCAATCTACCCGCACTATCGGCGTCACCCTCGCCGGGCTCTTATGTGAGCACCTACCAGATTTCCCCAAAAATTCCGTCATCGTTCCCCTTCCAACTTCCACCAGCCACATCCGCGAACGTGGTTTTGACCACACCTATTTCATCGCTAAACGTATCGCTAAGAACAAACATTTAAAAGCGAAGCATCTTTTCATCCGCACTGCCAACACTGTCCAAGTTGGTTCCGATCGCGCGACCCGTCTTACCCAAGCCGAGCATGCTTTCGCCCTTAACCCGAAAACCAAAATCAACCCAGACATCACCTACATCCTCTTTGACGACGTCTGGACCACCGGCGCCAGCATGAACGCCGCCATCAAAAAGCTCCGGGAGGCCGGAGCTGAAAGAATCATTGTAACTTTACTTGCAACTAGCAGTCTGGATTAATGCACCAGTCGTCGTCGCCGTATTACCAGATGGGAGTGACGAAATCACAAAGTTCACGATTGCGAATGCGAGGAAGCAAACAATTAGACCAATGATTGCGTAAAGCACGGTGTTCTTTGCATCCGTCACTTTTTTCGCATCACCACCAGAAACGACGTATTTGATACCACCAATGATGAGCATAATCACCGCCACAATACCTACGATATAGAGAATCGTGTTTGTCACTTGCTTAAACACACCAGTTTCGCCAAAAAGATCACTTGGACAACCAGTACACTGTGCTGCTCTTGCACCATCCGCTAAAGAAGAAAATTGCGTCGCTGAAGCGATGCCAGAAAAACCAGTCAGTGCCACAAACGCACAGATTACAAACGATAATAAAACTTTAGCAATATTTTTCATACCCTTATTATACCACATATATCACACTCTGCCAAGTATGCATTAGAACAAATAAAACTAATTTTAAGGAGACTTTCCGAATCGTCTCCGAAAAATTAGTTTTATTTGTCCAGATACAAAAAATGGCGGAGGGTGGGAGATTCGAACTCCCGCGCCAGGTTGCCCCAGCCTAACGATTTAGCAAACCGTCCCCTTCAGCCACTTGGGTAACCCTCCATCCTAGATATTCTATCACATTTAGCACTTTTTTGTAAAACATGCTATAATCACCTTATGGTTAAGACATTGCAACCGGTCTCTTGGGAAGCCGAAGAATACATTGTGAAAGATCACAATGTTCTCTGGTATATTGGATTATTTTTAGTCGCCGGTGGTCTTTCAACTATTGCAATTATCTATCATGGCTGGACTTTCCTTGCTCTCGTCATTGTGATTGTCATCACTATTCTCGTTTTCTCGCTTCGTCCGCCACGCAAGATTAAATACAAGCTCGACAACAAAGGTTTAACCGAAGGTAATCTCGATCACCCGTACGAAAACTTTCGTGCTTTTGGTATCCTAAAAGAAGGCAAGCATTATTCTGCTGTTCTTATTCCAAAGAAACGTCTCGGTCTCAGTGTGAAAGTTTATTTCCCGAAAGGTAGCGGCGAAGAGATTGTTGATATGCTCGGCAATCACTTGCCAATGGAAGAAGTAAAGTTGGATTTTCTAGATAAAATCGTGAATTTCTTGCGTATATAAAAAATCTGTGCTAAAATTAATCATAAGTATAATGTAAAGGTGGGCAAAAAAATGGACCAAAATCAACCTGCAGACAACGATCTGCAAAAAGCAATCGACGACATCGCAAATACGACTAATCAAGACCCGGTTTTTTCTGACCCGGTCGCAGCTCCTTCTTCAGTACCAGAAGGTGATACTGGCGAACTCGCCGAAGCTATTGGACCATTTCCTGCTCCAGAGCCAGAACCGGCACCAGTTGCTCCAGCCCCGACGGTCGAGATGGTTGCTCCTGCCCCAGAGCCGATTGCCCCGATTGGAGGGGTTACAATTCCAAATCTCGAGGTCCCTGCTCCAGAGCCAGTTATGCCAGCCTTTGAGCCAGCTCCTGCTCCAGTGATGCCACCAGCTCCAGAGCCAGTTATGCCAGCCTTTGAGCCAGCACCTGTCGCCCAAGGTCTTGATACTCGTCAAGTTAAGCAAGCCGCTCTTCGCGATTTGATTCCACTCGTTGATCATCTCAACATGAATCCATCTCAGAAATTCAATTTCTATCGCAACATCTTTAATGACTTGCACGATTACACCGTGCTTGAACCAGCTTATCTTGCTGCTAAAGAAATTGCTGATGATACTGAGCGTGCTGAAGCTTTGCTCTATCTCGTCGAATCAATCGACAAAATGTAATTGCATTTAAAAAAATAGCCCCCGAAGGGGCTATTTTTTAATACATTCCGCCCATGTCCGGAGCGGCTGGTTTTTCCTCTGGGATTTCCACAATTAATGCGCCCATTGTAATTGCCGTTGCCGCAATTGAAGTTGCATTCTTCACGGCTTCCTTCGTTACCTTCGCTGGATCAATCACGCCGGCTTTCTTGAGGTCAATCAAACCTTTTTCTGGAGCCATCACATTAACGCCGTAGCCTTCTTTCGTGGACTTTTCCACTTCGTAAAGCAGAGCCTGTGCATTAAGACCAGCATTTTCCATAATATGAATAAATGGAGTCTTGAGCGCATTCTTCACGATTCTGTGACCTGCATCTTCTTCGGAAAGCTTGGACGCAAGATTCACGAGCGTCACACCACCACCAGTCACGATTCCCTCAGCCAGAGCGGCTTTCGTGGCTGCCACTGCATCATCCACGCGGAATTTCTTCTCGTCGATTTCGGTTTCAGTTGCACCACCAACTTTAATCACGGCTACTTTGCCAGAAAGTGCTGCGGCTCTCTTCTCGAATTCTTCGCGTTCATAGTCCGAGCGTGCCATTTCGGCTTGTGAGTGAATCAAGGCAATTCTCTTTGCGACTTCCTTTTGATCACCGGCGCCCTTAATAATTGTCGTTTCATCCTTCGTCGCGATTACCTTAGCGGCTGAGCCAAGCACTTCGAGTCCAACTTCTTCAAGCTTCAAGCCCTTATCGGCCGACACTACTGTTGCGTCTGTAAGAATTGCGATATCTTCCATGATTTCTTTACGTCTATCACCGAAGGACGGAGCCTTTAGTACTAGCGAGTTAAAGACACCTTTTAGCTTGTTCAAGACGAGTAATGACAATGCTTCACCACTCACTTCCTCAGCGATAATCACGAGATCCTTGCGTCCGGCTTGTGCGCACTTTTCAAGTAGTGGCAAAATATCATTCGCTGCTGAAATCTTTTTATCAGTCACCAGTACTAGTGGTTTGTCAAAAGTCGCCTCTTGACGATTTACATCCGTCACAAAGAACGCCGATGCATAGCCTTTATCATAGCTAAAGCCTTCGACAATTTCCTGTTCCATCTCGAGGCCTTGACCAGCTTCCACCGTTACCACGCCATCCTTACCAATCTTTGAAATCACTTCAGCAATTAGTTTGCCAATCGTTTCATCACCGGCCGAGATCGTGGCGACCTCTGCGACCTTCTTTGAATCACCTTCGATTTGTTCAGCGGACTTTTCAATTCCCGCCACGATTTCCGCACCGGCTTTCTCGATGCCACGACGGAGTTCCATTGGATTCATGCCAGCAGCAATTAGTTTATTCGCTTCATTCAAAATGTTGTACGTTAAGACTGTCACAGTTGTGGTACCATCACCCGCCACTTTGTTGAGTTTCTGCGCAGCCGTCTTGATGAGCTTCGCACCTACGGCTTCGCCGAGTTTTTCATCCTTGTTTGGTAATTCTACGGCTTCTGCCACCGTTACACCATCGTGCGTAATCACTGGTGCGCCATATTCCTTTTCAATAATGACATTTTTACCCTTCGGACCAAATGTCACCTTAACTGCATCATATAATTGCTTCGCGCCCGATAATACTTTTTCGCGAGCTTCTGCTTCGTAATAGATCTTTTTTGCCATTTTTACTCCCTTTCCTACAACGTGGCCAGTACATCTTCTTCTTTAACGATGATGTATTCCTTCCCGTCCATTTTAATTTCCGTCGTTGAATAGTCTTTGCAGATAATCTTGTCACCTTTTTTCACTTCTTTGACCTCCGGGCCGACTGACTCTACCACTACATATGCTGGTTTTTCTTTTGCTTCACCAAGTAAGATTCCAGATTTAGTCGTTTCGAGTGGCTTTTCTACCACGGCCACAATTCTGTCTTTTAATGGTTTCATGCCTTTTATCTCCTTTTTCTACCCCTATTATAGCACAAAAATTAGCACTGTAAAGCATTGAGTGCTAATTTTCCATAATTGGCGCAAGGCGTGTTCGTAGCGACTTCGTTAGATATAAAATATTCTTTAAAACTGTTTTCATTTCCTCTTCCAGATAATCCTTTTTACCCCATTCATCCATTAGCGCCACTATCTCACTCGCATAAACATTAAACATTCGTTTCGAATTCTTCGGGAGTCCCATCGATTTCTCAATCAAAGGCCTTAGCATCCAGACCATCTTCCGAAATACCGTTGTATCACCCGTATACAGCGCCACCTTAAATAGCTTCTTATTCTGCATCATAAAAAGCAGCGTAATCTCAAATACTGTTTCAATCTTCCCGTCTCCACCACTAATCAGCCGTTTCAGTGTCTTTTTATACATATATAATACATAGTGCTGATAATCGGTCGGAATCGCAACTACTCCATGATGATGGGAATAAACTGTCGTCCGATGTACCCCAGCTCTCTTGGCCAGTTTGCAAATACACCTACATTCCCCTTCAAAAAAGACCTTTAGGATCGTTTCTTCAGTCTTTCTAAAACGGGCGTTCTTTAACCTCTTCTCCGTTATCCCACACCTAATCATTGATGATTATCATACTCTGGAAAGTTTCTGTCCTTACCTGTTTATTTGTTAACCATTCATCCACGGCCTTTTTTACCCCCGGAAGCGCCGGATTTAAATAATCATGTACAATGATAATGCCATTAATCTTCTTCTCAATTAGCCTTAGGGAATCCCTAATCGACTCATAAAAATCCCCGTCAAGAAACGCAAAAGCGATTCTTTCTGGCAAGTCCGCCTCCTTGAGTTCATTAAACCAGGCTTTCTTGATTACCGGGAGTTTATAGCCCGCACGCAGAAATCTCTCCTTCACTTCTCTCTTCGTCACAAATAATTCTTTGGCTTTAAAACTCTCGCCAAGTGCTGACTCGTCCTGAGTAGACTTTTCCGGCAACCCCTCAAACGAATCATATATATATAATATATGGTCGCTCCCCTGTAAGGCCTCCGCGAGTAATAGCGACGTATCACCTTTATAGCAACCTAATTCCACAAAATCCCCCGTGCCCGCGAGACATTTTCTCGCGAGCTCGAGGATTTTTTCCGTTTCTGCTTCCGATACTTGATCGTTCTTCCAGGTCATTTTACTTAATTGCGTCAACGAGCTCGCTAGCTTTCGTAATCATGTAAGCCGCCTCGTTTGTTGGAATCACATAAATTGGCTTCGAATCTTCCTCCGCCACGTTCGCATAACCCTTGGACTTATCAAGCGTTGCATCATGTTTAATCTTAAAGCCCATGAATTCAAGTTTAGAAATAATGGAAGTTCTGACTGGAATTGAACGTTCGCCAATCGTTGCGGTAAAGACGATTGCATCAATGCCGCCCATCTTGGCTGCAAATTCACCAATCTTGCCAGCCACACCATCAATAAACATGTTGTAGGCGGTGGTTGCATTTGGCTCGCCATCTTCGAGGCCAGCAATAATCTCACGCATATCCGAAGAGCCAGCGAGTGCTACGAGGCCAGAAGCCTTGTTCATCACCTTAATTGCTTCAGCTGCACCAAGTTTGTCACCAAGCAATGCGCCTACCGTTGGGTCAATCGAGCCTGTACGGGTTGAAGACATCAAACCTTCAAGTGGCGTTTCGCCCATTGAAGTATAAGCCGGTTCGCCATCAATAAAACCAGTCACCGAACAACCAGAACCAAGATGGCAAATCACCATCTTCTTTTCAAGGATGCCAAGTTCTTTAATCTTGCCCATTACATAGCCATAAGATGAACCATGTGCACCCCAACGACCTAAGTCAAATTCTTCAATGATTTCTTTTGGCAACGCATACTCAGCATCTCTACGTGAATCACGGGTTAATGCCTCTGAATCACTCATCGTCATTACTGGAATCCCAGGAAATGCGGCTTGCGCATTCTTCACACCACGGATTGCACCTGGTACGTGTAGTGGATAAGTGAGTTTGGCCTTTTCGAGCTCATCAAAAGTTTCATCCGTTACAATGTGATGCTTTGAGAAATAAGTACCAGCCGCTGGCGTTCTCACCAAAATGCCATCGAGTGGATGTGATTCGTTAATGAATCCTTCCTTCTCGAAGATTTCCTTGGCTTCCTTAAACGCTACGTCGAGCGAATCCCAAGTCTTATTCACTTTCTCTTCCGAACCATCGGCTTTTGACACCGTGCAGATAAACTTCTTCTTACCGTCAATTTCTACACCTTCAAAGTAAAGCGAACAAACTTCGTCTTGACCTTCATAAAGTGAGAATTTCTCCGAGCTAGAACCGGAATTTAAAACTAGAAAAATTTTAGTGATATTTGTTGCCATTATTTCTCCTTTAGACAATTATAACATTTTTTTGAGATACTCACCAGTTGGAGTCTTCGCGGACTTCGCGAGATCCTCTGGCGTACCTTCAGCGCAAATCTCACCACCCTTTAAGCCACCCTCTGGACCCATATCAATCACCCAGTCGGCGCTCTTAATTACGTGCAAGTTATGTTCAATAATAATCATCGAGTTACCACCATCCACGAGTTTATTGAGAATCGTAAGTAGTCTCTTTACATCATCCGTATGCAGACCAGTAGTTGGCTCATCCAAGATGTAAAGCGTCTTACCCGTCGAACGGCGTGAAAGTTCGGTTGCGAGTTTAATACGTTGTGCTTCACCGCCTGAGAAAGTCGTCGCTGGCTGACCAAGCCTGATGTAACCTAAGCCCACTTCCTGAATCGTGCGGAGTTTCGGCGCAATCGACGGGATATTTTTAAAGAATTCCACGGCCTCATCAATCGTCATATCAAGGACTTCCGAAATATCTTTACCCTTGTATTTAATCTCGAGTGCTTCGTGATTATAGCGTTTGCCATGACAAGCCGGACAAGTCACATAAACATCCGGCAAGAAATGCATTTCAATCTTGTTTACACCATCACCTTGGCAATGTTCACATCTACCACCCTTCACATTAAATGAAAATCTACCGGCCTTGTAACCACGAACTTCTGCTTCTGGCTGTGATGCAAACAATTCACGAATCTGGTTAAACACACCCGTATAAGTTGCCGGGTTCGAACGCGGCGTTCTGCCAATCGGCGATTGATCAATCACAATCACTTTATTAATCTTTTCAATTCCATCGATTCTTTCGTGCGTGCCAGAAACCGTCTGCGCATGGTGCAGCCTAGCCAGTAATTCATTGGCTAAGATAGTATTTACAAGCGTTGATTTACCTGAACCAGACACCCCCGATACCACCGTCATCACGCCAAGTGGGAAATGCGCATCGATATTTTTAAGATTATTTTCCCTGGCGCCCACTACTACGAGTTCATGACCAGCGCGAACTTTACGACGTTTCTTCGGTACCGGAATTGTGAGCTCACCAGACAAATATTTGCCCGTAATTGAATTTGGATTCTTCGCGACTTCTTCTGGCGTGCCCGCCGCTACTAGCCTACCACCATTCACACCCGCGCCTGGACCAATATCAATAATATAATCCGATGACCACATCGTATCTTCATCGTGTTCCACCACTAAGACTGTATTCTTTAGATCACGTAAATGTTTCAGCGTTGCAATCAACTTATTATTATCTCTCTGGTGCAAACCAATCGACGGCTCATCGAGGACATAAAGCACCCCTTGAAGTCCTGAACCAATCTGCGTGGCGAGCCTAATTCTCTGCGCCTCACCACCAGACAAAGTATTAGCCGCACGTCCTAGTTCCAGATATCCTAACCCCACATCCTGCATAAACTTCACGCGTTCACGAATCTCTTTTAGAATTGGTTTTGCAATTAATTCTTCGGATTCCGTAAATCCTAAATCTTGATTTAGAACTTCAAGTGCCGCATCAACATCTAGGTTGCACATATCTACAATATTTAAATCATGCACTGTTACAGCCAGCACAGCTGGTTTTAACCTTGCCCCGTGACAAGTCTGGCATTCTCTCACCCGCATGAATCTTTCAATATCATGTTTCATAAACTCCGAAATTTTCGGATCATTATAACGCCGTTCGAGCGTCGGAATCACGCCTTCATAAGTCGTCTCATACTTCGTACCATCGGCAAATCTACCGGACCCAGTAATCCTCATCTCGTATTTTTCATCGCCCGTACCATAAAGAATCAGATTTCTGGTTTCTTCTGAGAGCTCCCCAATCGGTGTATAGATATTAAATCCATGCTTCACACCGACCTGCATTAATCTCTTTAGCCACCACGAATCTTGTTGCACGCGATTAAACGGACGAATCCCACCTTCAGCAATCGTTAAATTCTTATTAAAGACTAATTCTGGGTCAACTTCCATCCTGGAGCCAAGACCAGTACAGGTTGGACATGCTCCTTCCGGTGCGTTAAACGAGAATAATCTTGGGCTTAATTCCGGAATCAGTTCATCCGGATGATCCGGACAAGCATACCTTTGCGAATAGGTTAAAACCTCAGTATTATCTGCTGTAATTCTGCTTTCACCTACCGCCGTAGATGTATCAGTAATCTTAAGTAACTTAATAATTCCCTGGCCCAGTTCCAAAGCTTGTTCAATCGAACCAGAAATTCTCGTGTGCTGTTCTGGGCTTAGCACAAATCTATCTACTACAATCTCAATATCGTGACGTTCATTTTTATTTAATTCCGGAAATTCATCTAGTGCATAAATAATACCATCCACTCTCGCTCTCGAAAAACCCCGCGCCGAGAATTGCTCCGGAATATGTTGGAATTCACCTTTTTTCGAAGCCACAATCGGAGCCAGTAACATCAGTTTCGAGCCTAATGGTAGTTTCATCACTTCATTTACAATGTCATCCACCGTTCGGCGCGACACTTCCTTATGACAAACTGGACAATGCGGCACACCTACTCTGGCAAATAACAAACGCAAATAGTCATACACTTCCGTCACCGTCGCCACCGTTGAACGTGGATTTCTCGAAGTCGATTTTTGATCAATTGAAATCGCCGGTGACAAGCCCGTAATCGAGTCTACATCCGGTTTATCCATAACGCCAAGGAACATTCTTGCGTAAGACGACAGTGATTCGACATAACGTCTCTGCCCTTCTGCATAAATCGTATCAAAAGCTAAACTCGACTTACCCGAACCAGACAAACCCGTAATAATTACCAGCTTATCTCTCGGAATATCCACATCGAGATTATGTAAATTGTTTTGCCTCGCGCCTCTTACGCGTATGGCATTATCATTGCTAAAAATCTCCCCCTCTAATGCCTCATTCTTATAATCTTCCATACATCCCCTAATCAAACTAATCAGTTATTATACCAAAAAACTTGCGTTTTGTCTAGAGTAAGACCTATTTCAAGTCCACGCAGATATACTCGCCATTATCCCTCACGGTATAATAATAAGTGTCTCTCATCACTTTATTCACTTCAGGACCGCAATGAGCATCAAAGGCTTCATTTTCTTCAAAAGTCTGTTCTCGATTATAATAACTTCTAATCTTCGTTAACCCCCAAGATGCTCGGCTAAGCCCAGTCTCTTGAATAGTTACGAGTTTTCTCGCTGCTGGATATTCATCGGCCACATGTTGCATCACCTTACTCATTCCAATATCACCATCTATCTGTATTATCCTTCTAGATACTTCTTCTTTATCCGGGTATAGTTTTGATAATCCACCGATTAAATCTTCCACTCTAAAATTCGCCCACCTTTCCTGGTCGGCTAGTCCATTCCCAAATGCTAGTACAAACATAATAAACGAGTATAACAAAACTAAACTTGGGCCAACACAGAAATAATCGAAGATTTTACCTATATTTTTTGTTGCAATTATCATTACCGGCACAAATGCTATCCCAATCCCCACCAATGATCTTGGTGTTAGCGGTGGATTCTTTAACAACAAATATGCTCCAATCGATAGTGGTACTGCCACCAAGAAGGCTAGTAGTAGTACTAAACTTTTTTTCTTATAATTTTTCATCACTAGAATCAACATTCCGCCGAACGATAAGACTGCCAAAATCTTCTGCCAGATGTTTAGACTCTGTACCATTAATGTAAGATGTGCCACAAAATTATTCCAAATCCCCGGCACTAGTTCCGCAAACGAAATCATCTCATTACTCCGATAACTTTTCTCTGGTTCTGGTAAACAAAACTTGAATAGAAGCGCTGGAATTACGCAAAATACCACTGAAAGAGCTAGTTTTTTAATAATATCTCGGCAGTTTTCCCCCTTTAAATAATCTTTCGCCGCCATATATACACATAAAACTGGAAGTATTCCACTCGACGCTTGATAAGTTGTCCACATCACAAGCATTGAAATCACCGTCGCCACACCAAATTTCGTTACTGATTTTTTATTAATTTCTTTCGGCCACCATATTACCGGTATCACTGACACTAGCACCGAAAGTGCAATGCAAGGCGCATCAAATTTATACATCCAACATTCAATTGCAAGCGGCGTTAACCCCACAAACGCCGTTAATACGAGTGGCAAATATTTAATCTTCTTATCACAAAGGATATAAGTGATTATCACACTCGTGGCAGCTAGAATCATCATCGCAAGCATCTGCGACCAAGGCGATATATCAAGCAACCGGTCATTCGCATTTATGAGAAGCCCAAAAGCCGTCGACGAATATCGATTAAAATCCGACGTCCATGCATAGCCAAAAATCGCCCGTCCCCTATCATCTATAAAAGACGCGCCACTTCGCCATACTGACAACATCGAAAAACCATAAATTAAAAACACAATTAAAAAAGGTTTCAGAAACGGTCTTAGCATCTCATAATACTTCTTCATTTTTACCTCCTTCATATGCTGAATTATACAATTTAAATCGCTAAATGTTATAATAATTGCATGAATCGTGGACTTAAATTTATTATTGTGGGCATTATTCTCACTATCACTCAATATCTTTTTTATACTTTTCTAGCTCACGTTATTATTAATAATAATGATTTGCTCTGGCTTTCCAGTGGCATTTCCTACATCTTTGCCACCATCCTTGCATTCATCCTCCACTCCAACATCACCTGGAAGGAGCGAAAGCCAACTACGCACGGCATCATCATGTTCTTTATCTGGAATGCCATCACCGCTTTTGCGATTGCGCCGTTCTTCACTTGGCTCTTCAAATTCAACACACCAATTCATAATTTCCTCTACAGCATTTCCTTTAGCATGGGCTTCTCATTTACCTATGAATTCGTCGAAAGCACCACTATTTTCATTTTCGTAACACTAATTACCCTAACTCTCAACTTCCTCTTCTATGATCGTCTTGTCTTTGGTAAGGAAAAAACTCCAGCTAAAAAAGTTACTGCAAAGAAGGATACTAAGAAAAAATGAATTCCAAAATCTCCGTCGTAGTCCCAATTTATAACACTGCTAAATATTTAGAAAATTGTCTTGATTCAATCGTAAACCAAACTCATAGAGAGCTTGAAATTATCTTAGTTGACGATGGTTCCACCGATGAATCTGGCAAAATTGCTGATACTTATGCTAAAAAGGATCAACGCATTAAAGTTATTCATCAAAAAAATGCCGGTCAATCCGCCGCGAGAAACCATGGTATCAAAGAGTCTACCGGCGATTATCTAAGCTTCGTCGATTCAGACGATCAGATAGAACCAGTTTTTTACAGCACTCTCCTTAAACTGTACAAAGACAATACTTCTGTCGCAGTTTGCGGACATCAATATCGTCGCTTAAAAGATAATTCTTCTAAAAACCTCTATCAGTCTCCATTAAAACCACGCGGTAAGAATGAAACTAAAAAAGCTTATATCATCAAACTGCTAGTTAAAGATGGGCGCATGTACTCTTGTAATAACAAGCTATTTAAAAAAGAATACATTAAAGATAACAACATTCTATTTGACACTAATATTAATTTTGCCGAAGATACTAAATTCGTTTTAGATTATCTAAGCTACGCAGAAGGCGAAATTGCCTACGATATGTCGCCACTTTATATTTATAATTTTGGCACTGAAACTAGTACCGTAAAAACCGCTGCCACCAAGTGGAAAAACTGGGAGCATCAGTATCAAGATCTCAAAAAATGGCTCGGTCCTCATCCTAAAGTGTCAGAAAATTTCTGGCTTCATGCTGTCCGTCTTCGCTGGCGTGTTTCTTTCGTCCGCTCGAAACGTCGCGCTAAACCGTAAAATATGATAAAATAACTGCATATATGAATATACCTCGTGTTTTGAACCGCAAAAATCGGATTCTTCTTAAAGAGCTTGCTAAAACGGATTTTAAACTCCGTTACCAAGGCTCAGTACTTGGTTATTTATGGGCGCTTCTTCGCCCACTCATGATGTTTGCTATTCTCTATATCGTGTTTTCGAAACTTCTCCGTATCGGTAGTGATATCCCCCACTACCCAGTATATCTTCTTTGTGGTACTACACTTTGGAGTTTCTTCACAGAGTGCACCTCCCAAGGTATTCAAGCCATCATCGTACGTGGTGATTTACTCCGTAAAATCAGTTTCCCAAAGTATATCGTCGTTGTTTCATCCCAACTTACCGCACTAATTAACCTCGGTATCAATTTAATTGTTATCGTAATCTTTGCATTAATAAATGGTGTCATGCCAACTTGGTCTTGGCTCCTAATTGTCTTCCCTATCCTAGAGCTTTATGTACTGTCACTGGGTATCGCATTTTTACTTGGCTCTATCAATGTTAAATATCGGGATATTACATCAATTTGGGATGTTATCGTCCAAGCACTCTTCTATGCTGTGCCAATTATTTACCCAATTCAAATGGTTGCAAGTACCAGTGTTAAAGCTGCTAAACTTATTCTTCTAAACCCAATTGCACAGTGTATCCAAGACGTTCGTTACAACCTTATCACCACCGAAACCGTTACTACCTGGAATTACGTTCTTAATCCTACCGTAATAATTCCTATTTTGATTGTAATTGTAATTTTAGTACTCGGCGCACTTACCTTCCGTCGTAAATCTAAATTTTTTGCGGAGGAAATCTAATGAAACGAAAAATTGGTACACGTATAGAGATCGAAGACCCATCAAGCAATATTGCAATTAGTGTTAAAAATCTTAAAAAGAGCTTTAAGCTCCCAACTGAAAAATCCTTTGGCTTAAAGCAGGCTATTTTTAACCGTCTACGCGGTGTTAAAGGTTATAAAGAACACAAAGTATTAAAAGGTCTTACTTTTGATATTGAAAAAGGGGAGTTTATTGGTATTGTCGGCCGTAACGGATCCGGTAAATCTACCCTTCTTAAAATTCTCGCTGGCATTTATTATCCAGAAGCTGGTGAAGTCATGATTAATGGATCTCTTGTTCCTTTTATTGAGCTTGGCGTTGGCTTTAATCCGGAACTCACTGGCCGTGAAAACGTCTATATGAATGGAGCACTTCTCGGTTTTTCAAACGCCGAAATGGATAAAATGTATGACGACATCTGGAAGTTTGCTGAACTTGAAGAGTTCCAAGATCAAAAACTTAAGAACTATTCATCAGGAATGCAAGTTCGTCTCGCTTTTTCAATTGCCATCCGTGCAAAAGGCGACATCCTGCTTCTTGATGAAGTTCTAGCCGTTGGCGACGCCGCCTTTCAGCAAAAATGCAACGATTTCTTCGCCTCCCTCCATGGTAAGCAAACCGTTATTCTTGTCACTCATTCCATGGAAAACGTTCGTAAATTCTGCGATCGCTGCATCCTAATTAACAACGGTAAAATCGAAGATGAAGGCGATCCAGAAAAAATCGCCGATGAATATCTCTCTCTCTTTAAGAAATAACTATTTATTACTCGTCGCCCTTCAAAAGTGAAGAGTTTTTCTCTTTCCACTTTTCAATAAATTTCTTTCGGTGTTTTTCAATAAGTGTCTCGTGCGACAACTCTTTATTATTAGTCGTCTGATGAGGTACATGAATCACGCCAAGATATGGACTATACATTAACTTATACCCAGCATTTTTAATAGAGTATGAAAAATCTGTATCCTCATAACAAGTCGGGTCGAATGTCTCATCGAAGCCTCCAATTTCATTGAATATTTTTTTATTTAAGAACAAACCACCGCTACCAAGGTAGTCAACATCGGTCCTTGCAAGCATATTTGCCGGCATTGAACGATATGGATATTCATCTACAGTTGGTGAAAAACCATACTTATTCTTCTTAATCCATCCAGCCGCCCAGCCAATTGCACCAACATCATTGTTAGATGTAAGTAGTTCAACAAATGAGTCCATCCAATTATCGTGATTAACGAACTGATCGCTATCGAGAAACATAAGATATTCACCAGTTGATTCTTTCACACCTAAATTGCGCCCACTCGAGCAACCATTTTTCGAATTCTTTATTATCTTAATTCTTTTACTAAACTGCTTCTGAAGCATCTTCACAGAATCATCAGTTGAAGCATTATCTACTACTATCACTTCTACATTATATCCATTCGAATGTCTTAATACACTATCAACACATTCCAAAATACAGTTCCTATTGTTATGGTTAAGAATGATGATACTAATTTTCTTGTTAAACTTTTTCTTACCAAGTCCGGCCGCCTTTAATATATCATTACAGCGGCTAAACCAGTTATTATCATCAATAAATAAATCACGTTTTGAAACGTCAACTTTGTGATTTTTCTTTTTCAAGAATGCCGACCATTCTTTGATAGTATCACCACAAAAAGTATTAGGATATTGTGTTACCTCCGGCATACTCGTAGTCATAACATATTTATTCATTGAAATATATTCAAAAATCTTAAGTGGAGAAACTGCTTCGCCAATCTTGTCAACTTTAAATGGAATAATTGCATAGTCAGAGTATTCCAGATATGCCGGCAAAGTTGATTGATGTTTAATGCCAAGAAAATGCACATTTTTTGGCGCTTTTGCCGTAATAGCTCTAATGTTTTCTTTCTCGCCAATCAATAAGAAAGAATAATTAGGGAATGCCTTTGCAGTACCGTATAGAAGATCCCAATCAAACCAATCACCCCACAAAGATCCGTAATAAATTAGCGTTTTTTCACCAGCAATAAAATCTTCTGGCTTATCAAAATGCTGCTTAGGATTAAACAATGTATCATTTACCGCATTTGGATTATAAATAATTGGTTTTTTAATCTTCAATTCCTTACAATAGGACTTCAACTGCTCAACCAAAAATGACGCCGTGCCGACTAATAAATCAGCCAGTTTTAAGACTTCGTACAAGTCATCCTTCACAAACAGATTATTTCCGAGTGAAGTTTCCCAGTTGTCGATATTCTCATAAACAATCTTCGCCCCTTTTTTCTTGGCCTTCTCAATATAGGGAATAAATTTACTATATGGGAAATCGATAATTACTATGTCATCCTTTTTAATATTATTTTCAAAATCAATGTCAGAATAGTCATTAATATATCTATGAATTATCGTTGGTATTTCCATATCAAAGATTACACTCTCACTCGTGTGCATACCAAAAATGTAATGCATTCTATACCCAAGTAAATTCATTGCCTTCGTAATCTGAGCCGGACGCTGACCGCCACCAATATCATAATAAGGAATCATTGAAAAAACATAAATATCTGGAGAATCCTTCTTTAAAAAGTCGCCTTTCTGTTTCTTTTCGTTAATATTACCCTCTTTATTAGTTTTTGCTGCGCTCTTACCAGTCACAAACATTATAGTACGAAAACGAATTGCAAAAAGTAGCCACCTTAAACCGCCCATAAAACCTAGCTCATCAAAGTGTTTTTTTGCTTTTTTATAGAGATTCCCTACTTTCTTCACTCCTTTTATCCTTTCTGAATCGCATCAACTATTCTTTTACTCGCAAACCCATCACCGTATGGGTTTTTTGCCTCGGCCATCTTTTTGTATGTCTCTTTATTGTCTAATAATTCTTTTGCTGCATTATACACGTCCTCTGTCTCGGTACCGACTAGGCGCAATGTCCCTGCTTTAATTCCTTCCGGACGTTCAGTTGTATCACGAAGTACCAATACTGGCTTTCCAAGTGAAGGCGCTTCTTCTTGTACGCCACCGCTATCAGACATTATGAAATACGCTCTCTCCATATAATTATGAAAATCCAGCACATCAAGAGGTTCAATTAACCTCACTCTATCGCTACCACCAAGCACCTCTTTTGCAACCTCCTGTACCTTTGGATTTAAGTGTACTGGATAGATTACCTTTACGTCGTCGTATTCGTCAACGATTCTCCTAATCGCTTTAAAAATATGTCTCATTGGGTCGCCTAAATTTTCCCTACGATGCGCCGTAACTAAAATTAATCTAGAACCTTTTGCCCATTCAATATCTGGATGTGAGTAATCGTCTGAAACCGTAGTTTTAAGTGCATCAATCGCCGTATTACCAGTCACAAACACTTTCTGACCTTCATTCAATTTAGACCCAATATTCTCTTTGCTTACTTCTGTCGGTGCAAATAAATAATCTGCAATTCTATCAATTATCTGTCTATTCATCTCCTCTGGAAACGGTGAATACTTATTATAAGTCCTAAGTCCCGCCTCAACATGCCCAACCGGTACCTGCTGGTAAAAGGCCGCTAGTGCTGCTGCCATCGCAGTTGTTGTATCCCCATGGACTAAAACCAAATCTGGTTTTTCCTTAATAATAACTTCCTCAATCCCTTTTAAAACTTCCGCTGTAATATACGACAAAGTCTGTCCAGGTTTCATAATATTTAAATCATAGTCCGGTGTTATATTAAAAATATCAAGTACCTGATCCAACATGTTACGATGCTGCGCAGTGACACAAACAATCGATTTAATACCATCACGAGGCTCTAGCTCTTTTACTACTGGCGCCATTTTAATAGCTTCTGGGCGCGTGCCAAAAACAGATAATACCTTCTTCATATACCCTATAATACCATATTATTATTTAAAACATATAGAATTAAGATTGATTCTTGATATCTAATCTAATCCGTGTTGATGATATTCCTTCTGTATATGGAATATAAACTACTTCAACACCTTTTTCTTTCATCTCTTTTTCGAGATTGTTGTAATACTCTTTACCTTTATGATCTTCACTAATGAATAAAATATTGTAGCCATATTTTTCGAGCGCTTCAAAATCTCTACCCTCACCGGATAGTTCCTGCTCGCCAATAATCGGATGCTTATTCTTCTGCTTAAACATAATTTCCTCTGGCGTCACATCTACAATTAAATAATCGCAACGCTTCTTTGCTTCACGAATGTAATTTAAATGTCCCACATGGAACAAATCCCAACATCCACCCAGATAACCAATTTTAACTTTTCCCATGTCTAATTTTTCCTTTAATATTATATATTTTATCTGAGAGCTTATAAAGCTTTCTATTTGCATATTCTTGTAGTAAACTATCCTTGTTCGTTAATTCCTCTTTACATTTAATTAATTCGTTTTTTAAAGCATTCTCATTTTTAATTCTAAGATTATGTAGTTTTATATAATCTTGCGCTATCTCATCATCCATAAAATAATCTATAATCCTCAAATAACCATCAACACCAGTTTTGAACTCTTTCGGAAAAACCTTATTACTCAACTCCTTTTGCTTTTCAATAAAATCGTCTTTCAAAGCTTTTCCGATTACTAGCAAAGCATCCGAACTCTTATTTGAATAGGGTATGTATCCGTCCCTAACAAACTGAAACTGGGTTGTATGAATGTCTTCTAACTTAAAATAATCTAAATCTTTTGCAATAATTGCACACGGAACCTTTGCATATAATGCCTCACCTATGGCCGAAGAATTATCAAATAAACACACATCCGATTCCAATATTAAATCCGACAAACAAGCATCTGAACCATAATATTTATCTGCCGTCTTACACAAAGCATCCTTTTTGCCAGACTCATCCTTTAGAAAACCAGTGCCATGATGCCCCTTAACAACAACATAATAGTTTTTCTTTAATGTCCTAATTATCTCAATAAAATCTTTATCTGAACTATCATCATTATATGTCGGAGCAAATAAGACTTGTGGTCTTTTTCTTTTTATTATCTTTCTTTTTTTCGAACAGAACCTTAGATTGTCAACGGGAAATGTTCTTCCATATGCTTCGAGTAAATCACGTGTAATAGTACTCTGGCATAAAAAACCATGGAATTTACTCATTACTTCCGGTACATACGTAAGATTAGGTTTAACATTTAATGTCCCATACTCATATTTTAAATAACACTTTGCTTTTATTCTCTCATCTATATAAGGAGTAAGGCACAAATCAAACCTTTTATTAACACAGCTACTAATATTCTTCGGTCGATAACCATTCTTCAAGATTAAACTAACTACTCCAGAAGCCATCTCTTTCCAGCCACTGTCATCCCCGCCATAGTCATTAACAACAATATCAAAATCGTACTTTTTACTCCTTGAAAGTTTTACAAGCAATGGTTCCAGCGTAAAAAACTGCACCTCGCTCTGAATATGAATAACAATTTTTTTCTTCGGTACCATCTCTGTGCTAATTATAGCACATTTAGGAGCCACTCTTGGTGGTCATTTACATAGCTCGTCTTCGTATAAATCTGGACGTTTGAAATACCATTATGTACATCGAGCACAAATTCTGGCGCACATGCATTCTGGATTGTTACTGTACCATTTTCATTCTTCGTAAAATGCCATCTCTGAGCACAGGTCTTATTGAGCGCATATTGCCACACATTCGATTTATTCTTGAACTGACCATATTCTACATCCAGAAGTTTTCCTGTTCCTACATTTGTAATCGTGTAGAAATCGTCCACTTTTTCAATCTTCCATTGTTGACCAGTGTAGTTTTCTTTAATTGGCTCCACTAACGCATTTGCGTAATTCTCTGCCGAATTATTCACGATTGCGAGCGCCTTACTATGATCACCGGAATACATAATCTGATATGTGCCACTGTAATCCTTCGTTTCGGCTTCCTTTAGCACCCACTTTTGGTGATCATTTTCGTAACTCGTCTTCGTATAAATCTGGACGTTTGAAATACCATTATGGACATCAAGCACAAACTTATCGTCACACTTATTGTGGATTGTGAGCGTCTCGTCCTTATTCTTCTCAATACTAAATCTTTGTTCACAGGTCTTATTTAACTCAAATTGCTGCACGTTGGCTTTATTTGCTAAAGTCGTGCCAGCCACATCCATCACCTTACCGGTTCCCACATTTTTAATCACATAGTAGTCTTCAATTATTTCAATCTTCCATTGTTGCGTCGTGTCACTTCCCTTCGTCGTCATCACTGCCACATTGGTGTCATTTTCAATGCTGAGCGTCTTGTTCTGGTTTCCAGCATATATTATATTGTAAGTTCCAGTATATGCTTCGAGCGGCACTTCCTTTGTAATAAACCATTGCTGATGTACATTATTGCTTCTCTTCTCATAAATCTGAACGTTTGAATCACCATTCTGGAGATCAAACACATAAGTAATGTCATAAGCGCTGCGGATGTAATAACTATTGTTATCATATTTCTCGATGTACCAGTTCACCAAGCATCCATCATCCTTACCGCACAACTGAATGTTTGTCTTGTTCTGAACTTTATCATTCTTCATTCCGAGCATCAGTCCACTCTCGCCACTTGTAATCGTGTAGTAGCTTTCATTTACTACCTTCTTAAATACCCAGTGTCTTGAACCATCCGTCTTTTGGTAAGCATCGGTTTGTACGTTGCTACCACTTACAATCTTATTCTCGGCCACGCCCATATATTTATTATGTTTGCCGGCCTGAATATAATAAGTACCTTCTTCAATCAGGGTGGCCGTGGTTGGGACTAGCACCCACTTTTGGTGATAATTTTCAAATTCCGTCTTTGAATAAATTTGTACATTTGTTTCACCATTTTGAAGATCTAACACATATTTTGGTTCACACACATTATGAATTGTCACTGTGCCATCTTCATTCCTAGTGAAATTCCATTTTTCTCGACATGAACTATCTGAATTAATCTGCGATACATTGGTCTTGTTTTCAAAATTCACGTCATCCACGCCGATAACTTTTCCAGTCGAAACATTTTTAATTGTATAATAAGATTTATTCTTTCTGATGGTCCATTTTTCAGCGTCATCCGTTCTATCGAGATCATTCACTGTCAAATTATCTTCCGTTATACCTACGGACTTCGTGTGATTACCTGCATATAATATATTAAATGTGCCAGAATAATCTCTGCTATCATAAACCATGCCGTCATCCGTAATTCCACCAAACCAATCCTCAAAATAATGATAGAAATTTCTGTTTCCGTACGCACCACAATATGCCGTACCATATCCAGCGGCTAAAGCCCCAGCGTTTGGCTGATATGGTGTATAGCGATAAAGTGCTGAAGTCGCAAGCGAACGGATGTTTACCACAGAGCCACCACAAGCTGCATTTGGATTGTACTGAATATAGTTTTCACCGAGTGGGTAGTTCGTCCAGCCGCCATCAAGCACCGTCCTAAAGAGCGCCGCCGCTTTTCTAATCTGATTCTTAAATCCATAATATTGTGCTGAGCATGGTGCCGTGTCCGGGCAGCCATAACCAGTTGCTTTGCGATAATCGCCATTATTTGGAATCCGGTCCGTAATTAAACCAGTTTCCTTTTGCAGCAGTACAATCAAAGCTTGCGGATTAATCTTATAGTCCTGTGCTGCCTGCCAAATAATGTGCGCTGCTGTATCGCCTGAACCAATCACCTCACCATCACCGAATCTTTCTTCTGATAGACACACAAAATGGCCATTTGCCCAGTGCCATTTATAGTTCGTATTTGCCGATAATCTTAGATAATAATTGTAATCAGTATTATCGCACGGATTTTTCATCGTAAGAAACGCTTGAATCTCGGCTTCCGTCATCGAAGTATAATTACCCATTTGGTAGTCCGAAATGATATAACCCGGGTCAAAGTTCGATAGATTCGCCGCATTTACTTCCGTATCAATCTTGTCAAAATTAAGCGAGAGAAAAGTAAATAGAAAGACCGCTGCGAAAATACTAAGCGCCAGATACCTAATTCTAATATCACGCCTTCTCACGCGCATCTTGCCCACTTCGTTTTTCTTGCACTGCGAGATATACATTATATGCTCGTCTCCCCCGTCACCGCGCCAGAACGATCGCCCGAACTAAACGTTACTTTGATTTGCGTACTACCGGAACCAAGGCTTGCTACCGGAATATCAAAGCCTTCACAAGTTGAAGTAGATGCTGACGAAACAATGTTTGCATAGTCGCTATAGACTTGCGTACTACCACGAGTAAGTATCACATTACAACTACCACTCGCAAGATACTGATCAATATTCACTCTAATCCTAAGATACCCGTTCGAGACTCCAGCATAAGTAATCGCACCAGTTAAGCCAGGCGCCGTATTTGGATCGTCGCCATCATACTGTGGAACCTTTTCTTTTTCATCTTTTTGTTCAGTCTTATCTTCTTCTTTCTTATCATCGGTCTTCGTCTGGGTTGAAGATTCATCCTGCTTCGGGTCATCTCCTTTTGGACTTTTATCTCTAAAATAAGCGTCCCAAACGAAATAGCAAAGCACGCACGCTGCAACAATGAGGAGCAAAAAGAATAACCTTGAAATCCATTTTCTGCTCTTACGTGTACGCTTTTTTGCTGTCATCAGAAAGTACTCCTAATAACATAATAACAATTATGGTTATTTTTGTAAACTTTACGACTCGAGGTCGAGCCCTAATATATCCGCAGCCTTCAACAGAATTTCTTTATCTTCGTCCGACGCAAATTCTAATCTACTCTTAAATAGTTCAACGGTCTCTTTATGCTCATAATCTAAAATCTCAAGCGATCTTGCCTCGCCCGGATTCTTCTGAATTACACCTTTTTCAATTAAATTATCGATGTGTTCAGCCACTGCCGACACGCTCGATAGTCCAAGTCCTGCCATTATTTCACGATAAGACGGTGAAACACCTTTTTCGTCCGTGTATTCACGTAAAAAGTCTAAAACTGCTAATTGTTTTTTCGTCAATTTAACGGCTACCATGATATAATTATAAATAATGAAAGAGAATAAATCAATTGATGGGCTTACTCTTCGCGACGCTCCAAAAAAAGTAGCGCCGAAGAAGGCATCCAGTGCCACTGTCACTGTTAAGAAAACTGCGACTACTAAACCTAAAACCGCTCCGGTTAAACCTAAACCGGTGAAGAAACTTGCTGTCAAAGAGGTTTCTGAACCAGTTAAAGAAGAGAAAGTCGAAACCGTTGAAGTTGAAGAACCAAAACAGACTGTCGAAGATTTTTTAAAGCCGGTTCAAGCTTTTGATATCGATAGCGAATCCGGCGAATTAAAAGAATCCGAAGATGTGACGATTCCTGATAAGAAAGCTGAGAAAAAAGCCAACAAACAGGCGAAAAAAGAAGCCAAAAAGCAAAAAAAGGCCGAAAAGAAAGCTAATCGCAAGCATCCAAAACTCATTAAAGGCATCAAGATTACTCTTCTCATTATTGTTTTAGCTCTTTGTGGTCTCATCATTTGGGGCGTCTATTGGGGTAACGACATTATTGCAAAAATCACTGGCGGCCAAGGCAACATTATGGACCTTATTCGTTACGTTGAGCCAACCTATGTCGATCTTAAAACTGACGCCAATGGTCGTACTAACATTCTTGCCATTGGTACCAGTGGTTATAACATGGATGGCGACGAAGGTCGTGGTCATCACGCTGGCTCCCAACTTACCGACTCTATCATGATGATTAGCCTGAACCAAAAGACTGGTGATATCGCCATGCTTTCCCTTCCACGTGACCTCAAAAGCCACACTTGTACCAGAACTAGTAAAATCAATGAAGTTTATTGGTGTAATGGCGGTAGTGGTCAAGCTTCCATCGAACAAGAAGCCGCTGCAAATCAAGCCGTCATGGCCGAAGTTGGTAGAATTCTCGGTGTAGACTTCCAATATTTCGTTCACGTTAACTGGGCTTCCCTCATTGATATCGTTGAAATCCTTGGCGGTATTACCGTCACTCTCGACGAAGATATTAACGACCGTTATTGGACTGGTGCTATGTACCAAGCCGGTGTACCATATACACTTAATGGCGAACAAGCTCTTGGTCTTGCCCGTGCTCGCCACGGTACCGCTGGTGGTGATTTCTCACGTGGTGCTTCCCAACAAAAAATTCTTATTGCCATTAAAGACAAAGTCTTTGAAAAAGATCTTTCCATTACTGACTTCTTAAGCCTAGCCGGAACCCTTGGTGATAATCTCCGTTCTAATTTCTCGCTCGATGAAATCAAGTCTCTTGGTCATCTCACCTTTGACTTTAATTTCGACAGCATGCGTCAAATCAATCTATGGCCAGATTATATGACCACTGGTTCAATCGATGGCATCTCCTACGTCTTGCCACGTGGTGGTGCTGAATACTACACTGCTATTCAGGAATTCGTCGCCGCTCAACTCAGCAACGACCCACGCACCTATGAGAACTTTAGTATTGGCATCTACAATGCTACCGGTGAACCCGGTAAAGCTGCTGCCGAAAAGGAACGCCTAGAAGAAGCTGGCTACAAAGTTAGTGTTATTGATAACACTACTGCTGGTACCTACGACAAAGAATACACCTTGTATTACACTAATACCACCTCACCAGGTACTAAGCGTATGCTTGAAGAGTTCTATGACATCGACTTCATCCATGGCAAAGAAATGCCAGAAGGCTTGCCAAAGACCTGTACCTACGTCATCGTCCTCGGCCCATCCCCAGCCGAAGAGGAAACTCCAGAAGAAACCCCAACCGAATAATATAGATTAATATATTTATATTAACGAAACATTTTGAGAGTCCCCTGTAATTTTAAAAATACCTACGGATTTTGAATGGAACTGAAATTCCGTGAAAAATCCGCCTAGGTATTTTTTAAATTACTAGGCGGACTTCCAAGTTTCGAAATATAAATATATTAATCTACATCAATCTTACTAATAATGAGTTTCCTCTCTCGTCCTTCCCCTTCCGAGTGCGTATCAATATCCGAATAATCCTGTGCCAACTTATGCACGACTCTACGATCTGCCGCGTTGAGATTAATTTCCATTGGCTTACCAGTCTCACGGACCTTACGAATCCAACCTTCTGCCTTTTCTGCAATGCGATCAGCCCTTTGACGCTTGTAGCTTGCAACATCTACATTAACTCTTGTTACTTCAGCCTCACGCGTCACAAGTGCCATCGACACAATGTGTTGCAGTGCCCGCAGATTATCTGCATTACGACCGATTAATAATGAGTTTAATGAAGTCGACGGCACCGATAATTGAATTACTTCGTCATCAATTGTTGAAGAAACAGCCACATTAATACCAAAGAAGCTAAGCAGGTCTTCCAGATACTTCGCCGCAAATCTGATTGATTCGTCTTTATTCATTTATTATCTCCTTTTCTTTTTAATATCACGAGCGGAGATTTTGGTAATTTTTGTTCCTGTCTTTTTATTTTCGACCACCTTACCTTCTTGAAGGTTTTTGAATTCTTTCATAATTGCGGCATCCGTCGCATCATCCATGTCATCCTTAATCTTATTAAGGATCAACTTTTGTTGAAGAATCGTAATCATATTACTGAGGAAATAGTAGAATGCCAAAGCACCATGAAGATTAATCATAATAAGGAACATCATGAGTGGCATCATCTTAGACATCTGGCCCGTTGCTATGCCGGAAACATCAGAGTCATCGATCTCCTTACCTTCTTTAGCTTCCTTCAACAGCTCACGGAACTTCTTATTCTTTTTAGTATTGTCGTTTGGCATTTGTTGCTTAGTGGCAAAGTATTGCGATACCGCAGCGAGAATCGCACATGCCAGCATAAATACTGCACTCCAACTAAACGTGGCTGGACTTAATACATCACTTGCCTTTGCTTCAAGATTAATCACACCAAAGAGTTGTGGGTGGAAATCATAAGTTGCTGCTTTCTTCTCTTCGTCTGTCTTATTTCCGTCCGTAATAATATCTAAATATTCTTTTTGCTTATCTTCTAGTGTTCTAATCTCTGAGCCTTCATAAGCCACAATATCATAGGCACGGTTCGAAAGGTTGTCAATCGGGAGTGGCGTTGCAATCACACGAATCGCCGAGAAAATTGCAATAAAGATTGGCAGTTGAATGAATAGCGTTGCGAGTGACGCAAACGGCTTCACGTTATATCTCTTATAAAGATCCATCGTCTGGAGTGATTCGAGCTGTTTGTTACCATTACAGTTCTTACGAATCTGCGTCAACTCCGGCTGAATCTTACGCATTAATTTAGTCTGTTTTAGTTGTCTCTTCGTTAGCGGCCACATTAAGAGCTTTACGAGAATCGTAAAGATAATAATAGCCAGGCCAAAGTCGTGTACTAGGTTAAAGATCACGAACAAAATGTTTACAATTGGTCTAACGACAATAAAGTCAATTAAGTTGAATGGACCACCCAGTGCGATCGAACCTGCAATAAATGCGACAATCAAAGTCCAGATAATGTATTTTTTCTTCACACTCTATTCCTTATTAATTCTCTTTATTATAGCATACCTTAGCCTCGGCGACTAGTTCCCCAAGCAGTTTTTCCAGCTCATTAAAAGGCATGTCTATAACATCTTTTGAGAACACTACAAAAATATAATCAGTTTCCTTCGGAATTAAATCAAGGTTCTTTCTAAGTACCTCATATACACGGCGACGAATCCGATTCCTCGCGACCGCCGTTTTCATCACTTTCTTCGATACCACTACTGCCATTCTCGTGAATCCACGTGAGTTGGGTGCAAAAACTAGAGACATCTTCGGCGTCCGAACTGTCTTCCCTTTCTGATACACATATCTCACGCCACCACGTGAATGAAACCGATACTTCTTATTCAACATATATATAATTATATAATAAATAAGCCCCTTCCGGGGCTTAGATTATGCAGTTAAGCGTGCGCGACCTTTAAGTCTGCGGCGTGCAAGCACCTTACGGCCATTTGAAGTAGCATTTCTCTTCATGAAGCCATGCTCAACCTTGCGTTGGCGCTTGTGTGGCTGATAAGTACGTTTTGGCATATTATTCCTTAAAATTTAATTTTTCTCAAATATTTGTTATAGTATACATCACTTTTCCACAATTTTCAAGGAGTTTTCAACAAGATAATTAGGGATTAGGCAGTCCTGTTGATATTTTTCACCCCTATAAATCAAAAACTATATTACACAATAAAAAATCACCCCTTAAAACTGTGGAAAACTTTTTTCTTTGATGCTATACTTATCTGAAAGGAGGTTTTAAATGTATAACGCGTGGGATGATGCCCTGGCTAAGATTCAGCAACAAATAAATCCCAGTTCTTTTAATACCTGGTTTTCCGATACCTCTATTCTTTCTAATGAGAATGGAGTCATTACTATTGGCGTTAAGAATACTTTCTATATTAAACAACTCCGCGATAAGTACTACACCATCATCGCTGATGCTCTTAAGAAGTCTAATATCGACGTCAAAGAAATCAAATTCGAAGTTAAATCCGCCAATAAACCAAAGATTAAACCTCACGAAGTTACTCCCGCATCTAATAATACCGGTATTCAAACAATTAGCAGTCTCACTCACACCGCTAAGAAAAACTACAATATTGAAGGTAATGGCCTCAGTGATAAATTTACCCTAGAAACTTTCGTTGCAGGTAAATACAACGAGATCGCTTATGGTGCTGCTAAAAACATCATTGATAACCCAGGTAAAAGTATTAACCCATTTTTCCTTTATGGTGGCCCTGGTCTCGGTAAAACTCACCTTGTTCAAGCTATCGGTAACGCCATCCAGAAGAATAATCCAACCTTCAAGATTAAATATATCCCAATCAATCACTTCTATGCTGAATTGATTGACTCTATTAGAAAAAATAAAGGTACGGAATTCTATAATAAATATTCCCAACTAGATTGTCTTATTGTTGATGACTTCCAACAGATGATGAATAAGGAAAAAGTAGAAACCCAAATATATAACCTAATTTCTAACCTACCTAGTAA
>CAMHNK010000005.1 GCA_946186455.1 uncultured Candidatus Saccharibacteria bacterium | reverse complement strand
TTCAACGAGCTCAACGAGTTCTGGATCAGCAAGGTCCATCTTGTTGAGGAAGACGATGATCTTTGGTACGTTCACCTGGTGAGCAAGAAGTACGTGCTCGCGGGTCTGTGGAAGTGGACCATCGTTCGCAGCAACTACGAGGATAGCACCATCAACCTGTGCAGCACCGGTAATCATGTTCTTAATGTAGTCTGCGTGGCCTGGCATGTCTACGTGTGCGTAGTGGCGCTTCTCAGACTCATACTCCTGGTGAGAGGTAGCGATGGTGATACCACGAGCTTTCTCTTCTGGAGCGTTATCGATTTGATCATAAGCGACTGGTTTGTTTACGTCCGATGGAAGTCTCTTCGCGAGGACGGTCGTAATCGCAGCAGTTAAAGTGGTTTTACCATGGTCGACGTGACCCATGGTGCCGACATTGATATGCGGCTTGGAACGGTCAAAATTTGCCATTCATTCTCCTTTTATATTATTAATGTTTGGAGCGCTAATAAAAACCAGCTCCAAACCTCTACAGTATTATTTTAGACTATTTTTAGAGAATTGTAAAGGGTAAAAAAGCGGTTATTTTTTCAATTTTAAGACAATTTAAAAGGCCCCGGCAGAATTTCTGCCGAGGCCCCGAAATACGATGATTCTTGCAGTTAAGCAGCGCTTAAATGCAGATGATATTTGGCGAGAATCTCTTCGATTTCGATTACATTTTTTTCACCTACTTTCATTTTGACTAAAGTGGCTCGAGGAGTCTTGAGGAGCTTATCCAAGGAATCGATAGCGATCCGGATCAGCGCGTTCTTGATTTCTTCTCTGAACAAGCCATAGAAGGCATCATGAACGGCATCGCTGATGGTCTCCACCGTGTTTTCTGCCCTCTTGCCGTCAGTAACGATAGCGCGGATTCTGACCAGGTTTTCGTACGCCTCTTTATAGGGCGCCAGACGATACTCTGCTTGGATAAGCCGGATTCCGACCTCAGAAATTTCAGCATCTTTTTTAGCAATCAGCTCAGCGTATTCAGTATCCTTTCCCGCAAGCTTTTGCTCAAGTTTGGATATCTCTTCATGGAGACGGGCAATCTCTTCGTTGCACTTCTTAAGGGCGGCAACGAGATCCTTTTTCTCTACTCTCAGGTCATGAAGATTCTTCTTCATGCTCTCGCGCACCGACTCTTTGAGTTCGGCGGCTTGAGTTTTGGCCTCCTTCTTCAGTCTTTCGATTTCAGAAGTGGCTGCAGCCAACAGTTTCTTGGTTTTAGCAAGATTGTCGCCTACATTGGTTACAGCGGCCGTGAGTTTCTTAATCTCAGCATCCTTCTTCTCCAGTTCTTCGTCCTGTTCAAGGACTGTCTTCTGAACATTTCCGAGTTTTTCTTTAAGCTCGGCAATTTCCTTCTCGGCAGCTTCCCTGTACTTTCTGAACTCGTCCTCGAGTTCATCGGCTTTCTTTCCACGAACTTCCAATTCTTCCTGGCTAGCAGTGAGTTTTTTGAACTCGGAATAACGCTTAGCAAGAGCTTCCATCCACTTATTAAACATAGGATAATACTCTTGCGTGTCGATATTTCTTGCTTTGGCCAGTTCTCTCTTGGAGGCGCGTTCGGTGTTGATACCGAAGAAACGCTGGATGTCGCTAGCGGCACCGGGCTCATTTTTGAAAGTATCACTGATAAGCGCGAGCGCCTGGTTGTAGTTGCTCTGCAGAATTGCAGGAGGAACTACGTTCTTGGCATTGGGGAATTTGACGCTGTGGATCACGACCATGAGATTCTCGCCAGGGGTACGTTCTTTTGAGATTCTGTTCATAACAGATAGTTCCTTTCGGATAATAAAATTTTTGCAATCTTAAATCCTAATCTCAGGCAAAAAGGTGTGCACCCCTCTTTATCATCGTATCAAGGTTTAGATTGCAGAACAAAGCTAGTTTCTAGCTCTCTTCCGCAATCTAAACCCCTATGTTAAGGTACTATACTATATATTATAGCATAAACGCTTTAAAAAGTCAATATAGACATTGAAAAATATGACATTTCATGTTATAATAATGCAAATTGTGCCAGACAATTAGTAAATTAAGGAGGTGAGAGATCATTGAAACAAAATGATAGCTTGGATGGCATTTTCTCTTTTGAAAACGGAGATGTTGACAAAATCTTCCAAGTAATTAAAAATGAATCTGGAGAAAAAGAGCTATCGTTTGGAGTACTGATGGGGCCATTCTTCGAAAATGAAGCATATGACCAGCTCGCAATTGCGAATGTTAATCTATTTACGCTGCTTGCGGCGAGCGCGATGTATAAATCCGCCTATACATTGGACGGTGTTATGCCAGAAGTCAGCCAATCATTTGTGGCACTCTGTGATACAATCGATCAAATCTGCTCGGAATTGGACGCCTCATTCCAGATTATTTCCGAAAAACTCGGTTACAAAAACTGGAAAGAAATGTCTGAATTTGGCGACGCTCTTGAAAAAATTAAAAAAGAATATGGCACAAAATAATCCCCGGTTTTACCCGGGGATTTTTCTTGGCTTATTTCGAGTTTCTCTTCTCGATGATTTCCTGTGCTACGTTTGGTGGAACTTCCTCGTAAGCAAAGAGCTCCATCGAAGAAGCCGCACGACCTTGCGTCATACCACGGAGATCACCAGTGTAACCGAAGAGGTTTGCGAGTGGGCAGAAAGCCTTGATGAGCTTGGCGCCACCGTTCAAATCTTCCATCTCATCGATGCGGCCACGGCGAGAGTTGATATCACCAATCACGTCACCCATGAATTCTTCCGGAGTCGTGATTTCCATCTTCATAACTGGCTCAAGAAGCACCGGGTTGGCTTTCTTGATACCTTCGCGAGTTGCAAGTGCACCGGCGAGGGTGAAGGCAAGTTCGGATGAGTCGACATCGTGGTAAGAACCATCATAGAGGGTAGCTTTCACGTCGACGACTGGGTAGCCGGCAATCACACCACCAGCGAGAGTGTCTTCGACACCTTTTTGAACTGGCTTGCGGTATTCTTGTGGAACCACGCCACCTTTAATCATATCGATGAACTCAAAGCCCTTGCCTGGTTCATTTGGCTCAAACTTAATCCATACGTCACCGTACTGACCACGACCACCGGACTGCTTGATGTGCTTACCTTGGGCTTCAGCCGTACCACGAATAGTTTCACGGTAAGCAACTTGTGGAGCACCCGTGTTAGCTTCAACGCCGTGCTCACGCTTCAAACGATCGATGATGATTTCAAGGTGAAGCTCGCCCATGCCGGAAATAATGGTTTGACCAGTTTCTTCATCGGTGTGCACGCGGAAGGTTGGATCTTCTTCAGCCATCTTCGCAAGACCGATGCCCATCTTTTCCTGGTCGGCTTTGGTCTTTGGTTCCACGGCGATTGATACCGGTGGATCTGGGAAGTCGATTGATTCAAGATGAATTGGATGAGCTGGGTCACAAAGAGTTGTACCAGTCGTACATTCCTTAAGTCCAACTACAGCGGCAATATCGCCAGCCGTAATTTCAGAAATTTCCTCACGCTTATCAGCAAACATGCGAACTACGCGACCAACACGCTCCTTGTTGCCGGTCGTAGCATTAAGAATATAAGAACCGGATTTTAGAACGCCTGCGTAAACGCGGACGAAGATGAGCTTACCAACGAATGGGTCGGTAGCAATCTTAAATGCGAGTGCGGTAAGTGGCTCGTTGTCAGAAGCCTTGCGAACGATTTGGTCACCAGTCTTTGGATCGGTACCAACAGTTTGGCCTTGGTCACGATCAAGTGGGCTTGGGAGATAGTCGGTCATGAGGTCAAGGACCTTCTCGACAATCACGCCACGGCCATCACCACCAGTAACGAGGAAGAAATCACCCTCAAGCACGCGCTTACGAAGAGCGGCTTTAAGTTCGATTTCGGTAATTGCATCTTCACCCTGGTTGAAGTACTTGTCCATCAAAGCTTCATCAGCTTGGACGGCTTCTTCCACGAGTATTGAACGAGCGTTCTTAGCTTTTTCAACCATGTCAGCTGGAATTTCACCAACGGTGAGCTCATGATCAGCGTAATCTTTGTAGGTGTAAGCCTTCATATCGATGAGGTCAACCACGCCACAAATGTCTTTTTCAAAACCAATTGGGAGGTGGATTGCCACAGCGTTCTTAGAAAGACGTTTGTGAATCGAATCAAGTGATTTGTAGAAATCACCACCAATTTGGTTAATTTTGTTAACGAAACAAATACGTGGAATGCCATACTTAGTAGCCTGGCGCCACACGGTTTCAGACTGAGCTTCAACGCCCATCTTGCCATCGAATACTACGACAGCACCATCGAGCACGCGAAGTGAACGCTCCACTTCAGCCGTAAAGTCGATGTGGCCCGGGGTATCAATAATGTTAATCTTGTGACCTTTCCAGTAAGTCGTAACGGCCGCAGAAGTAATCGTGATACCACGTTCCTTTTCCTGCTCCATCCAGTCGGTCGTTGCGCCGCCAGTGTCACCTTTTACGAGGTCAATTTTGTGTTTAAGTCCGGTACGATAAAGAATCGCTTCGGAGGTAGTGGTTTTACCTGCATCAATGTGCGCAATAATACCAATATTGCGTAGCTTTGCGAGGTCTTTAATCTCAGTAGCCATATGCTCCTTTTATTATTAATTACTTTTTCGTTCTTGCTAAGTTACCACACTCAAAAACAAGAGACAATTTATGTGAAGATTTTAACACATATCTCAAAAAAAATAAAGCAAAATCAGAAATACTTATTGAAAAACCCCAGTGCAATGCACTGGGGTGCTGGGGGTTGGAGGTTAAACCTCCGTTGTCCGAGCTAGACTCGGCACTTTGGATGGATGTACAACAGAACATTCGCTGACCACTACACAGAAAGGAGACTAAACGATGACCAAAACGATGTAGCTACGGGGTGCGATGCAATCTCGCTTGGGTGAACCACTCCCTAGGATTTGTTTAATCACACCCCATTAAATGGAGGTACATAGGAGTGAACTACAACCAACTATTGAGAAAGGATTTAAAAATGGGTGCATTATCTTCAATTCGAAAAGGAGTGTAGATGATTATAGGATAAGTAGAGGCGGTAATTTTGGAGGAAATTTGGTGGTTAAACCACTAGGGGTAAAATTACCCCTAAATCTACTGAGGTTCCACCTTCCGATAATAAAACCGCGCCGTATTACGCTTCCGATCAGCACACTGCGAAATTGAAGCAGCAGGAACGACATTTTCATCACCTTTATCAAAGGTTATAGTCGCATCAGTGACCAGACTAAGCTGGTATGGAAAAACGAGAAATCCGATTCTTACCAAAGGTGTCCCCTCCCTTCTCGGGTAAGATTTTCGCATTTGCGAAGCCCTGTATTTTAAATTACGGCTCTTACGGAAGAGCCGTAAGAACAAATAGAGGATGGAAGCCGTAGCCACCATCCGTGCAGAACATTATATCGCATATTTCTTACGGCGTCAATAGTTTTTTAGGCAGAATACAAAAAGATTCATTTGTGAGACTTTCCGAATTGTCGAACAAATGAATTATTTCGTATTCTAACTCACCAAATTTGTAACACCATAAGTAATTAGCAAAACGATAATCCCGGCAATAAATACTCCAGCCGAAATTGCGAGCATTGCCGGCTTCTTTTTCATCTTTAGGCAACTTGCAACTAGAGCGCCGGTCCATCCTCCGGTTCCTGGTAGAGGGATTGCGACTAGGAGAACTAATCCTAGCCAACCATATTTATCAATTTTACTTCGGTTCTTGTCCGCTTTTTTCTCAAGCCAAGCCACAATCTTTTTTGTGTATTTTTTGTCACGCATAAAATCGAAGATTTTTTGGAGCAAAAACAGAATAAATGGGATTGGCACCAGATTACCGATGATTGCAATCGCAGCCGTGGCAAGTGGTGGTAAGCCCATACCAACGCCGATTGGTAAAGCGCCACGTAGTTCAATTACCGGCACCATCGCTACGAAAAAGGTCGTTAAAATCGCTTCAATCACTTCAGCTTATCCCGCAGAATTTGTTGCACTGCTGATGGGTTGGCTTTACCTTTCGACTCTTTCATTACCTGGCCCACCAAGAATCCAATTACTTTTTCTTCCCCGTTTCTAAAATCATCTTGTGCTTTTTTCGTTTCTGGTTTCTTTAGTACCGCATCGACAATCGCCTCAAGCGCACCGAGGTCGTTTTCCTGAATTAGTCCGAGTTCCTTTGCAATCGTCTTTGTATCGCGACCTTTCATTTGTGGATCGAACAGCCTTAAGAATACTTCCTTAGTTGCTGTTGAACTAAGTTCCTTCTTCTCGTTCATTTCGGCGAGGTCATTGAGTTTCTTAGTATCCGGCAAATCATTGAGGTATTCCACGGACTTCTCTTCTGCAAGCAAAACCGACGTAAACAAATTTGCAATCATCGTGATGTGCTTCTCATCAATGCCGTTCATCGTCTCCATGAGTTCCGGATAATCGAGTAAAATCTCGAGAATATCAGTTGAAATAGTCTGACCGAACTTTTCGCGGTAATCGGATGGCATCATTGAAAGTTTTGCCGACTCATCATTGATGAATTGCCTCGACAAATTAATTGGTGGCAAATCCGGTTCTGGCATGTAGCGATAATCCTTCGCCTCTTCCTTTGAACGCTGACCGGTGGTTTTACCAGTTGCATCATTCCAACCACGGGTTTCCTGGACGACCTTTTCGCCGGCTTCGAGAATCTTGGTCTGGCGAGCAATCTCGTATTCCACGGCTCTCTCTACGGAACGGAATGAGTTCAAATTCTTCACCTCAGCACGCGTACCGAGTTTGTCGGAGCCCTCCGGTGCGAGCGAAACGTTCACATCAAAACGCATATTGCCGTTGTAAAGATCACCATAAGTCACCTTCGCATAACGCATCAGGCGCCAAAGCTCTTTACAATAATCGTGTGCGTCCTTTGCGGAGTGAATGTCCGGCATCGACACGATTTCAATCAGTGGCGTATCAACGCGATTTAAATCCACGAGTGAATAATTGTCAAAATGGGTAAGCTTGCCAGCATCACCTTCAAGGTGAGCGTGTTCAATGCGAATCTTGGTTCCGGATGGCAGCTCTACATAGCCGGCACCAATAATCGGATGATAAAACTGCGTAATCTGGTAACCTTTTGGTGAATCTGGATAGAAATAATGCTTGCGATCAAAACGTGACTGGGCGTTAATTTCACAATTCATTGCGCGACCGGCGCGGATGGCGTATTTAATCGCTTCCCCGTTCAGTCTTGGGAGCATGCCCGGCAGTGCGTAGCAAACTGGCGACACGCAAGAGTTTGGCTCTTTTCCACGTGCGTCGTTGTCGACTTCGGAAAACAATTTGGTTTTAGTAGAAAGCTGTACGTGGCATTCAATGCCGATGGTAGGATAGTATTTCATTAGATAGCTCCTAAGTCTTTTAATGCTTGCTTATAAACTTCGACTGCGTTTTGGGCTTGCTTGTAGGTTAACTCGAAATCGCTCTCGTGGGCAATCATATTGCGCATTTTGTGCGCACGCCAGACGGCATCGAGATTATTGAACTTCGTGCCACAACGCTTCAACCGGTCACCCATCGTTTTGCCTGGAATACCCATTTCAATTAGGGCACGATCAAGCAATTTATCACAATTAATAATCGTCGTCTCAAAAGTGGCTGGATTCTCGCGATTTAACTTGTTTTCAATCGCCAGAAATCTAGCTTGGTATTCGCGCATATCGAATTTGTGTCCACGCTTGCCAGTTAAACCAAAAGCGATAAATAAAAACACACCAATAATTAATATGGCAATAACAAATGTGATAACCCCACCATCCATTATTTAAGCTCCTTTGCGAATTCAATTAACGCTTTATCACTCCGCCTTGGTCCGACTAATTGCAAACCAATCGGTAAACCAGATTTAGTTTTCCCTACTGGCACCGCAAGACCCGGTACACCAGCAAGGTTGAGTGACACACTCATCAAATCTTCGAGATACATTGCAATTGGATCATTTACTTTTTCACCTAATTTGAAGGCGTAGTTTGGTGAAACTGGCGTCAGGATAAAGTCACATTTATTAAAGGCATCTTCATATTCCTTTACAATGAGAGTTCTGGCTTTCGCGGCCTTCAAGAAATAAGCATCGTAAAAACCAGACGACAAAACGAAGTTACCAATCATAATACGGCGCTTGTTTTCTGGCATAAAGCCTTCATCACGCGTATTTTCATAAAGCGATTCGAGATCCTTGGAATTCTCCGAACGAAAACCATAGCGCACGCCATCATAACGCGACAAGTTCGAAGCTACTTCGGCTGGCACAATAATATAATAGGCAGCGAGCGCGTATTTTAGAGTCGGCATATCGAGTTCGACAATCTCGTAACCCTTTTTCTTCAAATCTTCGGTCTTTTTCTTCAAAGCGTCACGAATTTCAACATTTACCGAGTCATTATCAAAATCTTTAACCACACCAATCTTCTTCACCTTTTTCACTTCGGATTTCTCATAGAAATCCGGGAGCGAAGTCATGTCCTTTGGATCCTGGCCTGTCGCAATCGACATGAGAAGATCCATGTCTTCTGGAGTCTTCGTAAAGAAGCCCATACAGTCGGTCGAAGAGGCCATCGCTACGACGCCATAACGTGAAACGGCGCCATAAGTTGGTTTCAGACCATAAACGCCGTTGAACGAAGCTGGCTGACGAATTGAGCCACCAGTATCGGAACCGGTCGCAAATTCCACAATATCCAGTGCTACGGCTACGGCGGAGCCACCGGACGAACCACCAGCGACGCGCTCTTTGTCGTAAGCGTTCAAAGTCGGGCCATAATAAGAGTTCTCAGTCGATGAACCATGTGCGAAAGCGTCGAGATTGGTGCGACCAATTAAAATCGCGTCTTCTGCCAAGAGTTTTTCGACGCAAGTTGCAGTGATTGGTGAAGTGAAACCCTCTAGGATATGAGCTGAAGCAGTTGTCTCGCCTTCTGGGCTCAAGTAATTATCCTTAATTGCAAATGGCACACCAGCAAGTTTTCCGACCTTTTCACCACGTGCAATTCTTTCGTCGATTTCGGCAGCTTTCTTTAGGGCACCTTCTTCATTGAGATAGTTAAAGATATTGTATTCTTTAAAATGCTTGGCTTTCCCAAGCGCATCTTTTACAAGTTTAGTTGCAGTGACAGTTTTATTCGCAGTTTTCATTACAACACCTTTGGCACTTTAATTTGATGGTCTTTTTCTTCTTTGGTTAATGCGAGTAATTGTTCGCGGTCAGCATCTTGAGGTAGGATCTCGTCATCGCGCCAGACGTTCTCCATTTCAAAAACTTGATAAGTTGGTTCAATTCCGTCCGTATCGAGTTTGTCGAGTTCAGAAATATAGTTAATAATGTTTTTTAAATCACCAGTTAGCTTTTCGGCTTGCTTGTCGCTCATCGAAAAATTAGACAACTGTGCCAAATGCTTGATGGTCTCGCAGTTAACTTCCATATCTTAAATTATAGCACTATTTGAGATTTTTGAAGAGGATTTTCTTGACACTTGCCACAATTGGTTTTACTTCTTCAAGATCGAGGAAGAAGCTCGCGGCGCCATAAACGAGAATCGATGTGCCAGAAATCAGTAAGAATTTCGGAATCGTAATTACGAGTGACGAGTCGGTTGCCATCAAAGGAATAAATTTCGTAAGCGAAAAGGCCGCACAACCCGCAATAATTGTAGCGATTACAATCTTAGCGGTCGCTTTCCAAAACTCTTTATTTAGAATGCGATTATTTGAGCGTCGTTGCAATATATATAATAATATGATGATTTCGATGATTGCACCGAGTGACTGCGCCATACCGAGCCCGTCTACACCGAGCCCCATGAAATAGAACCACACCGAGAATAGGATCGTAAGGCCAATAGCGACAATCGAAACGCGAAACGGTGTCTTCGTATCCTGGTAGGCATAGAATCCACGCGAGGCAATATGGAAAATCGAACGCGCAAAAATCGCAATACATAACGTCCCAAGCACTGAAGCAATCGTGCCGTTACTATCGTTATTACCAATGTTCGAAATAAAACTTACCACGTAGCCACGCGTAAAGAAAGCAATCGCAGCAACCGGTAGTGAAATCCAAATAATCATCCTAAGCGCTTTTCTAAACGTATTAAAGAATTCATTATCGTCACCCGTGCCGAGTTCCTCAGTTAGCTTCGGGAAGAAAGCGGTCGAAATCGCAACACCAATCAAATTCACTGGCATCTGGTGAAGTGATGAAGCTTGGTTAAACGAACGCACCGCACCAGCACCCATGCGAGACGAAAGGTTGGTGTTTACGATCGCGTTCACATAGTCAATTCCCTGGTCGAGTGAACGAGCTGGGAGTAATTTCAAAATGGTGCGAAAACCCTGATTCTTCCAATTGATTTTGAAATTATAATCAAAGCCAAGACCGAACAAGCCAATTAACGAAACGATGAGCTGCATCACGGCACCAAGAATCACGCCGAGCGCGACACCCATAATGCCACCTTCAAAAATCTGCACGCCGAACAAATTTATTCCACCCGTGAACCAAGTAATACCGATGATAATACCAATATTATATATAGCCGGTGCAAACGCATAAAACACGAATCGACCGACCGCCTGCTGAATGGAAGTCAGAACCGTCGCAATACTAAATAGGAACGGATTAATCGCAATCACACGTGTCATATTAATGGCAAGAATCATGCCCGACTCATCAAGCCCTGGGCTCACGACATAACGAATGAGTGGCTCGGCAAAAATCATAATTAGAATACTGGCTGTAAGTGTAAGCAGTGCTAGTAAATTCGTTAAACTGGCGGAAAGTTCCCAGGCCGATTTTTTGTTACCAGTCGCGAGACGTTGGTTAAAGACTGGAATAAACGACACCGCAAGTGCGCCAGAAGTCAGAATAAAAAACATGAAATCCGGAATCGTAAATGCGGCTGTGTAAGCATCAATACCGGTTGGATAAGTACCTAGATAATAAGAGTTCAAAAGACGATCACGGAACAAACCAAGTAGCGCCGAAATAAGCGTGGAACTGGCCAGAACGATAGCCGCAGCCTTGACGGACATCTTCATATTTGCAAGCTGCACCACGGACTTAAAACGGAACTTTTTCATATTTATTATTATAACATGTGCTACAATAAATATATGGCTAAAAAGAAAAGAGTGGACGTTATTTTGCCGTCTAGCAAGCCTAGAACACCAAATCAAAAAAGGCCAGACGAAACCGTCAGAAAAACAGCTGATAATACGAATAAAGTCAAGATTCGTATTAATGATTTAAATGACGAAGAAGTCACGAAAGTGCCTGAAGGAAAAGCTACAGTAAAGGTTTCTGACGTGAAGCCGACTGTCAAACCGGTTGCGAAGGAGCCGGTCGTAAAAGCCGTAGCAAAAACCCCTGAAGTTAAAGCCCCTGAGACCAAAACCCAGGAAGCCAAGGTTCAGGAAGAAACTAAAGAAGATAAGGTGTCCGAGGAGATGGCGAAAGCAAAGAAATCTAAAAAGCAGAAGCAGTCAAAACCAAAGAATAGTTTGGGCTTTTTTGCTAGGTGGCGCGAACGCCGCAAAGCTAAAAAGGAAGCTGAAGCTCGCCGTAAGGCAGAGGATCTTGCATCATTACCTAAGGAACCAATTAAGAGATTCTTCGCGAGATTACACCCGAAGCGTGTTTTCCGTTGGTGGTTCTCGTGGCGTGGCCAAAAAGCCATTCTCAAATTCATTGGTACTTGTTTCCTACTCTTAGTTATCTTCATTGCTGGTCTATTCCTTTACTATAAGAAAGACCTCGATGAAATTCGCCTTGATGAAATGTCGATTTCTGAAACGGTCAATACTTATCTCGATCGTAACGGCGTATTGCTCTGGAAAGATACTGGTAGCGAAAACTATCGCCTCGTGGTTGATAGTGAAGATATTCCAAAAATCATGAAGCAAGCGACAGTTGCCATTGAGGATAAGAACTTCTACAACCATATCGGCGTTGACCTAGTCGGCCTTACTCGTGCCTTCTTTATGACGGTTACTGGTAAGCAGGTGCAAGGTGGTTCTACTCTCACCCAGCAGCTGATTAAGCAGGTTTACTTTGCCGACGAAGCCGCGAGCTCCAACCGTGGTGGTCTTTCGCGTAAGATCAAAGAGCTTATCCTTGCCATTGAGCTTGAGCGCATGTATTCAAAGGACGAAATCTTAACGATGTATCTCAACCAATCACCATACGGTGGTCGCCGTAACGGTGTTGAGTCTGCTGCCCGTACTTACTTCGGCAAGTCTGTGAAAGATTTGACTCTGGCTGAATGTGCGCTTCTCGCTGCGATTCCAAACAACCCGGCCGTGTTTAACCCATATAATGAATATGGTCACGATCAATTGATTTGGCGCCAACAACACACGCTCGATGTAATGGCCGAACTTGGTTACATTACGACCGAAGAAGCCGAAGAAGCCAAGGCCGTTGACATTCTTGCTACGATTAAGCCGGAATCTAGTCAATATGCGGATATGAAAGCGCCACACTTCGTGCTTGAAGTAAAGAAACAACTTGAAGAGAAATATGGCATCTCTACGATGCGTGCCGGTGGTTGGACGATTATTACCACCCTCGACTGGCGTCTCCAAGACATTGCTCAAGATGCTGTAAACATCGGCATGGAAAAAGCTGCCGTTACGAACCGCACCAACAACATGGCGCTCGTTTCAATCGATGTCGAAACGTCGCAAGTCGTTGCGATGGTCGGCTCCGCCAACTTCAATAACAAGGCCTTCGGTGAGTTGAATGTGACAACGGACTCTCTAATCGAGCCAGGTTCATCTATTAAGCCGATTCTCGACTATGCCCCGCTCTTCATGCAGCGCGATGGTATCAACTATGGCCCAGGTACGATTCTAAAAGATGAAAACATCGATAAACTCTATTGTAACGGCGCCGTTAGAAACTGTATGACGAACGCAACGAACACCTTCTATGGTAACGTTTCGATTCGCTTCTCGCTCGGTCACTCTTTGAACATCGCCGCTGTAAAAGCCCTATATATTAATGGTATCGACAATTCTTTGAAAGTTGCCCATGCCCTTGGCGACGAAGCCTATTGTAAGGACCGTAGTGGCTATGGTCTCTCTATCGCCATCGGCTCTGGTTGTGGTGTCCACATGGTCGAGCACGCGAACGCTTACGCTTCCCTTGCTCGTGGTGGTTCCTACAAACCACTTTCCTACGTGCTAGAGGTGAAGAATTCGACCGGTGACACCATCGAGAAATGGACTGATTCTCCAGCTACTCGCGTAGTTGATGAACAAGTCGCCTACATGGTTTCGAGCATCTTAAACGACCGTGGCGCCCGCTGGGCCAACAGTACTACCGGCTTCCTCATTCCAAATGTTTGGACTGCGACGAAGACTGGTACTACTACGACCGCCAGCTCCACTACCGTGAAGGACTCCCTCATTGAAAGCTATTCACCTGCCCTTTCGACCTTTGTTTGGAACGGTAACGCCGATGGTTCCGGCTTCGCGGTCGGTTCCGGTGATCCAGTTAGATTTGCCGTCCAACGCTACATGGATAGAGCTCACAACGAGGTCTACATTCCAGAAGGTAAATATGCTGCCAATCAAGCCATCGCACAGCCAGCCGGCATCAAGCGTTTGACCGTCAATGGTCAGAACGATATTTGGCCGAGCTGGTACGACCCCAGTAAGAACTCGGGTGTCACTAAGGAAACGTTAGTCTTTAACCGTTACAATTACAAACTTGCTTCATCTTGTACGCAAGAAGCCTTCAAGATTGGTATCGAAGTGAACAAGGTTATGGATCCAATCACGAAGAAGGAATCCTACAACGTTCCAGAACCATACAATAATGAAGTCAGTGACACCTGCGATTACACACCGCCTTCCGTCTCACTCTCGACGTCCGGCAACCAAATCATTGCCACTATTCGTCGCGGTTCGAACGCGATCGTCGGTTACACGCTTTATGTGGATGGCGTTGAAAACAATGCAATCTCCGTGGCTTCAAATGGCGTCATTAACGGCTACACCTTGAATGGTACCGAGAAGTCACTCAAAATCATGATCTCCGATAACGTTGGCTACACTGCAGTAGCAACCTTACAAATCGACCAAAGTTCCGGTGAATAAGTTACTTCTTCTTATTCACTGGTCTCGCAAAGATCATCTTACCGGCAGGAGTTTCGTAGAATTTCACAAATTCTACGATAATCTCCTTGCCGATTTTGTTAGCGGCATTTTCTACCACCACCATCGTGCCATCGTCTAAATGACCGACACCCTGGCCACGATTAGAACCTTTTTCCAGGATCTTAATCTTGATTTTCTCGCCCGGCAAGAATTCATTTCTCAGTGCGAGCGCAAGTTCGTTTACATTTAGAGTTTCAATCTTCTCGGCTTTTGCAACTTTAATTAAATTATAATCAAGGGTTAAAATTGCACCCTTAGTTTCCTTCGCGATTTTTAATAATTCTTCGTCGACTTTTTTGTAGCGTCCGCCATTATCTAGGATCTCGGTGTTTACATTCACGACGCGCTCGAGTTCAGCGACTGTTTCAAGGCCAGCTCTCGCTCTTGCGCGCTTATCGGAATCTTTACCATCGGCGAGCAGTTGCATTTCGAGTAGCACGCTTTTTAAAACGATTAAATCGCCATCTAAGAAGCCGCTTCTAGCGATATTTAAAATGCGTCCGTCAATTAGTACCGACGTATCGACATAGATTTTACGTTTACTATTAAAAGTTGGTTTGTATTTACGTAATACAAGAACGGTAGTCTCAGCGAGAATCGCGAGTACTACAATCAAAATAAATAATTCCATAATACAGATATAATAACATAATTTTTTATTTAATCAAATCTTCACCAAAGAAGACGGCATGCTCGTGATTAGCATCAAGGATGTCTTGGTATTTGTTTGCTAGGCGGTTCTGCCAGAGTGCCGCTGCAATATCATAGGCAATATCATATCTTGAAGCCACGTTTTTTCGGAGCATTTCAAACGGTGTCGTCGTGGAGCCTTCTTCGTTAAAGCCGTGTACGCGTAGTCTCCTACGTTCGGTATAATTCTCGAGAATGTTTTCTAACGTCTCTGGATAACCGTGGAAGTTGGCCACAATTGGAATTCCCTCGAGGAATAATTCATCGAATTTATCGTGCGATAATTTGTTGTCGGTCGTACCAATTGCGCGGTAAGACAACGCATTAATGCCCACAAAACGCATTTTGAGTTTCGGCATATCGGCGCGGAGGATCTTCATCGCTTCGAGCGTTTCGTGTGTAGCGATATCGCCAGCAGCGGTGAGGATAATGTCTGGATTTTCATCCGAAGCGAAACGATATATCGACGCGCCGGAATTATCAAACAGGTATCTGGCGTGGCGTGAATCAATGTAGCGTGGCCTTGGATTCTTATTAAATGTTGTAAGATTTACAACGTCTCTTGAACCGAGCATAAAGTGAAAAGCCGCTTCGGCTGCCACATCATCCACTGGGAAAATACAGTTACAAAGGTCAGACGGATGGCTAAGTAATGTCGAAATCAGCGCTGGCGATTGGTGCGTAAAGCCATTATGATCCTGGCGCCAACAAGTCGAAGTCGAAAGCAGATTTACAGCCGGCATCGGCTCACGCCACGGACAAGCCTTGGATTGTTTAATAAACTTAATTTGTTGCAAAAGTTGCGCTGTTATCACCGGGAAGAAAGCCTCGTAGCTTCCCATCATGGCCTGCTCACCATTGGCAAGATGCCCGGTCATTACCGAGAACAACACGTTTTCAGATAACATTTCGATAATGCGGCCGTGGTCGCTTTCCGGCAAATCCCAATTCTTTTTGATTAGGTCGCCCCATGCACGTTCTTCAATTTCGAACACGGCGTCAAAGCGATTTGAAGTGGTTTCATCCGGCGAGAAGAAATAGAAGTACGGATTATTAATGAATTGTTGCTTCAACAAATCACCAATCCGCTCGGCCGGTGAATAGTAATCTTTACCTGGGAATTCGACAAAATCTACCGTGTTCATATCTTAAGCCCCTCTTCCTTAGTAAACAGTTCATGTATTCCATACGATGCGAGCCAGAATTCGAGTTCCTTTAACTCCTTCTCGTCAGTTGCTGGTTTCTTCAGTGGAATTTGGTGTGCGTTGTGATAGCGATTCGGACCACCAGCACCCTTTTCGGTTTCAAGAATATAAAATGGTGATTCAACTTCTTTTTCGAGCGCATTTTGAAACTCTTCTGGCTCATCGCCATGAATCCAAACCGGCGTGAAACCAAACCCACGAATGAGTTCATTTAATTCCCGTTCGGATCGGCGAGCATAAATTGATGGTGCCGAAATTTTGTAGCCATTTAGATGTAAAATCGGTAGCACGCGGCCGTTAATATCACTAGTTAGCAAATCGCGGAGATTTAGCGATGCGAGCGCCGTAGCGGTTTCGAGTTCACCATCACCAATTAAGACCGCTAAGGTTTTCTCCGGATGCCCTAAAGCCATGCCATAGGCATTTGCGAGTGCATAACCGAGCTCACCGCCCTCTGTAATCACACCTGGCGTCATTGGGCTAGCGTGGGATGGAAAACCATCCGGCCACGAAAACTTCTTACAAAGATAGGCCAGTCCATCATAATCAAGCGTTGCCTTCTCGTCAACCTTAGCCAGTTCACCATCAACAAATAAATTAGCTTGAAGTGCTGGAAAGCCATGTCCTGGTCCCAAAATAAAACTAACATTAGCATTGCCCTTAAAGAAACTCCGAAGGTTTGCGTACGCTACATTAATACCGTGGCAAGTACCCCAGTGACCGAGCAATCTCGGTTTAATATCTTCATGCTTCAAACGATGTTCCAAAAGAAAATTATCACGTAGATAAAGTTGAGCCACTGACAAATAATCACAAAAACGAATCCTCTTGTTGATTCTTTCGAGCGTTTTAATGTCAGCATGCCCACTCATACTAGTAATTATAGCATAAACGCAATAGTTTTTTAGCCGATGTATTCTTTGATTTTATTAATCTCGTCACGAATGAGCGCGGCGCGCTCAAATTCAAGGTTAGCGGCGGCAAGTTGCATTTCGGAAGTCAATTGTTTAACAAGATTCGGGAGCTCGTCTTTCGGAATACGCTTAATATCGAGTTTATTCTCAGCTTGTTTCTCCGGGATAATCGCCCTCAGTCCGAGCGATACGTCCTTTTTGATCGAAGTTGGTGTGATGTGATGCTTCTCGTTGTATTCCTTCTGAATTTCACGACGACGGTTAGTCTCAGAAATTGCCTTTTCCATGCTTTCTGTAATGAAATTGGCATACATAATAACTTTACCTTCTACATGACGCGCAGCGCGACCAATCGTTTGAATAAGGGCCGATTCGGAACGCAGGAACCCTTCCTTGTCGGCATCAAGAATCGCGACGAGCGACACCTCCGGAAGATCCAAGCCTTCACGAAGCAGATTAATACCGACCAGCACATCATAAACACCTTCACGCAAATCCCGGAGGATGTCGCCGCGCTCCAAAGTATCCACATCGGAGTGAATGTAGGCGGTTTTCACGCCTCGTTCTTTGAGGTGGTCGGTCAAATCTTCCGCCATCCGCTTCGTTAAAGTCGTGATGAGTGTCCTCTGTCCCTTGGCAATACGTTTATCAATCTCTTCCATGAGATCGTCAATCTGGCCATCGCTACTACGGACTTCAATTTCTGGATCAAGCAGGCCAGTTGGGCGAATCACCTGTTCAGCTGGCTTCGGCGAGTTTTCAAGCTCGTATTCACCCGGCGTCGCTGAAACATAAATCGCCTGGTTCACATGCTTCTGAAACTCACCATAAGTGAGTGGACGGTTATCTAGCGCGCTTGGCAACCTAAAACCATAGTCTACAAGCGTGAGTTTACGCGCGTGGTCACCGTTATACATTCCACGTACCTGCGGCAAAGTCATGTGCGACTCATCCACGATGAGCAGAAAATCATCCGGGAAGAAATCGAGTAAAGTGGAAGGCGGTTCGCCAGCCTTACGGCCCTCTAGATGCCGAGAATAGTTTTCAATTCCCTTCACGAATCCAGTTTCACGGAGCATCTCCAAATCATATTTAGTGCGCTGTGATAAACGCTCCGCTTCGAGATATTTCTCGTGTTCGCGGAAATAGGCCAAACGTTCCTTAAACTCGGCTTCTATGGCCTTTAAAGCGCCTTCTAGTTGCTCTTTTGGCGTCGCATAGTGTGTGTTTGGGAAAATGTGAATATGGTCCGGTTTTTCGCGAATTTCAAACGTTAGCGGGTCGACAATCTTCACGTCTTCCAAAGCATCGAAACCAAATTCAAAACGGTAAGCGTACTCACCATTGGCCGGATATAAATCAATCGTGTCGCCCATCACGCGGAAATTACCACGCTCAAAAGCAAGGTCGTTGCGGTGATACTGCATCCCTACCAGAGTTCGAATAAAGCCAACCTGATCTAAAGTATTCTTGTCGCTGTCCATCCAAACACCTTTTTCCTGCCAGAGCGGGAGCGACATTTCAGCGTAGTATTCTGGTGAGCCAATGCCGTAAATACAAGAAACTGACGCCACCACAATCACGTCACGGCGCGTTAGTAGCGCTTCGGTTGCGGCGTGGCGGAGTCGGTCAATCTCGTCATTAATTGCCGAGTCTTTCTCAATGTAAGTATCCGTCGAAGCGATGTAGGCTTCTGGCTGGTAATAATCAAAGTAAGATACGAAATAATGGACTTCGTTCTCTGGGAAAAAGTCGCGAAATTCCGAATAAAGTTGTGCAGCAAGCGTTTTATTATGTGCCAAAATCAAAGTCGGACGCTGAACATTCTGGATAATATTAGCCATCGTAAAGGTCTTGCCAGAGCCAGTCACGCCTAGGAGTGTCTGTTCTTTCACGCCCGCCACAATCCCATCCGTGAGCTGCTTAATTGCACTCGGCTGATCTCCAGTCGGCTGGAACTTCGATACTAACTTAAATTTAGGCATAATCTAATTATATCACTCGGATTTGCGAAGTGTTGGAAACGGTACCGCTTCGCGACCTGGCACACCTTCAAGCAACCAGAAATTGCGTTCAGAATTACCCCAACCACAGGCTGGTGGCATACCGTATTCAAGCATTTCAACAAAGTCCATATCAAGCATCTGGGCCTCTTCATCGCCAGCGTCACGAGCAGCTTGTTGTTCCTTGAAGCGCTCTAATTGGTCTAGTGGATCATTCAATTCCGAGAAGCCATTTCCCATTTCGGTACCGGCAATCACTGGGTGGAATCTCTCCGTTACCAGTGGATTCTCGGTTGATTTTTTCGCGAGTGGCGATAAACTGAGTGGCTCCTCAATTAGCCAGAACGGACCAGCGGAAGTTTTACGAATTAGTTTCCAAACGTGATCGATGAGGTGCGGAGTAGTCATATCAAAATCCGACTCAACGCCATTATCTTTTAGAATCTGGATGAGTTGCTCACGATTTGGATTAAAGACATCAACGTCATATTTCTCACGTAGTAAATCAGAATATTTGATACGTGGCCACTCTTGGTCTAAATCGATATCAAAACCGTTAACATGGAACTTCAAAGTTCCCCAAGTTTCCATCGCGACATATTTCATCATTTCTTCATAGAATTTAATACCATCTTCGTAATTCTCGTAGGCGGCATAAGCTTCAAAAGCGATATGTTCTGGCAAGTGTTCGTCATCAACACCTTCGTTACGGAAGCGCGGACCAATGTCATAGACCTTTTCAAATCCACCACCAAGTAGGCGCTTTAATGGCAACTCGTGCGAAATCCGGAGATAAAAATCCTCGTCGAGGGCATTCATATGCGTCACAAATGGCGTAGCGTCGGCACCGCCAGTGGTGTGCTCTAATACTGGCACGTTAATCTCAATAAAGCCATGTTTGTTCATAAAATCGCGGGTTGCCTGCCAGAATTTCGAACGGCGTACTAGCCTCTCGCGTACTTCAGGATTTACATTCATATCAACATAGCGACGACGATAGCGTTCTTCCTTGTTGGTGAATTTTTCCGGCAGCGGACGAAGCGACTTAGTTAGAAGCCTCACATAATTCGAGAATACCGAAATTTCACCAGTCTGAGATTTATCGACTTTGCCAGTGACTTCCACAAAATCACCTAAATCAAGTAACCTAATATCTTTGGCGCCAAAGAAGCCGTCACGGCCTTCGTCTTCGGCCTTCATAAAAATCTGAACTTCACCAGAATAATCGCGAACCTTCAAGAAGACTAGCTTACCAAACGAGCGAATCGCCACGATGCGACCAACTATAGTCACTTCCTGACCTTGTTTTTCCTCAAAATGATTTATCACTTCGGAAATCTTAGCGTTACGAAAACTCTTCGCTGGGTACGGATCGATGCCCCGCGCTCTAATTTCCTCTAATTTTTTTAATCTCTCGTTTCGATAGTCCTCAAGTAACATACTATATATTATAGCATATTATTTGATTTCTTCTAGTTTCACCGTCTTGCCGTTAAAGTCAAATGAATCACCGGCTTTTTTACCCATCACGGCTTTGCCGATTGGGGATTCGTTCGAAATCTTACCCTCAAGCGGGTTCGCTTCAGTTGCACCAACTAGGGTATAAGTCACTTTGCGACCGCCCATATCGAGGACGACGGTTGAACCAAGTGCTGCTGAATCACGTTTCACCGCCTTAATAATCTTGGCGCTCTTCAAAATTTCTTGGATTTCGAGAATACGGGTCTCAGCCATTTTTTGTTCGTTACGTGCAGAGCTGTATTCTTCGTTTTCGGAAAGGTCGCCAAAAGCACGAGCGGTTGCAATCTTCTCTGCAATTACAGGTCGATTCTTAATTAATTCATTAAGCTCAGCTTCAAGTTCTTTTTTTCCGGCAGCAGTAATGCTAATACTTTTCTTAATCATCTTTAGTGAGACTCCACTTTAATCAATTATAGAGTTTACAGGAAAATGCTTATTAAGTCAAGATTATAATTCAGAGATTTTGACGAGTCTTGATTCGCCGGTTCCACGATCTGTAACTTCAGCCGAGTCCTCAGCCAAAGTCTTATCCGAAATCACAATGCGGTACGGCATACCCATTAGTTCGGCGTCGGCAAACTTCTCGCCTGGGCGGAGGTCGCGATCATCAAACAAAACTTCACCTGGGTGGCTAGCATAGAACTCTTCAGCGCGCTTCATGCCATTCTCGCCGATACCAATCAAATGATACTTAAATGGCGCAACACTTTCTGGCCAGACTAGACCCTTGTCATCGGCATATTTCTCGACAATTACACCCATTACGCGGGACACGCCAATGCCATAGCAGCCCATGTAAACGACTTGTTGGGAATTCTGCTCATCAGAATACTTGAGACCAAGTGGTTCAGAGTATTTAAACTTGAGTTTAAAGATATTGCCAACCTCAGCAGCAGTTGTTTGCTGCAACTCTTCTTCCTTGACGCCAAGGTCGTTCAAAGTTTCAGGATTCAGGACTTCCTTATTTAATACGACAGACTTATCCGCATTGTAATAAACATCATCCTCGCCTACTGGTAAGAAGGTTTGGAATTCGTGCGAGTACTTCGAGAAAATGCCACCTGAAGCGAACGTTTCAAACGTATCTTCACCAAGACCAAGTCTTTCGTAAATCTTCTTGTAAGCAACTTCGACTTCAGCATAAAACTTATCGAGGTCTTCTTCATTAGTATGGAAGCTGTAGAGATCTTTCATTAAGAATTCGCGACCACGAAGAATTCCGGACTTCGCACGGAGCTCGTTCCTGAACTTCGTCTGGAATTGATATACGGAAAGCGGTAAATCTTTGTAACTAGAAATATAAGACTTCATGAGATTAACGATTGGCTCTTCGTGGGTTGGCGCGAGACCAAGTTCGCCGCCACTAGCGAGATTCGTCTTAAACCAAATATCAACGGCTTGATCCGAAAAACGCCCGGTTTTTTCCCAAGGTTCTGGGTTCTGGAGTGCAGTCATCTGGAGTTCTTCGCAACCGAGTTTATTTAATTCATCACGAATGATATTCTTAATATTTTCCATCACGCGAATGCCGAGTGGCAAAAAATCATAAACGCCAGCCATCTCTTTGTGGATGTAGCCTGCACGCGTGAGTAAAGCGCCGTTTTTAGCGGTTTCGTCTTTTGGTGCTTCCCTTAAAGTTTTTACAAAAGTCTTTGATAATCTCATAATAGATTAATTATACCACACCTATAACATAGATAAGGTAAAAGGCGACGCCGTTCTTAATCATGTGCGTCAGCATGCCGGCGTAAATTGTCCCAGTGATTTCACGCATCGCGCAGAGCACAATCGAAAGCGCGAAGACATTCACGCCCACGTTCCATTGGAGATGCACTAAACCAAATAACAAAGAAGTGATAAATGATGAAAGAATGATTCCCCAGATTTCGCTGAGTTTGCCGTTGAGTTTCTCGCGGAGTTTTCCGTAAAGCCAACCGCGGAAGATGATTTCCTCGGCGATTGGCGCAATAATGACGAGTGTTAGAAAGCCGAGAATCCGATCAAAACCCGGCGCTAGCACGCTGTAGCTTAACTCTTGCGCCTGGTTTGCATTAAACCACGGGAATTTACTAAAGATAAAGACAAGCAGAGCGGCGAGAAGTAGCGACACGATAAAACCAACTGGTCCCAGCCCGACATCCGTCCAAGTTGGCAGACCTTCGAGCCCGAGTTCCTTCCTAATTTCAGCCGGAGTTTCAACCTGTTTCTTTTTTCGTCTATTCTTGATTAGTAGCGGCACGAAAACGGTAATAATGAATGCCAGAACATAAACTATGGCTGAATAAACCGAAGTCCAGACTGGCAGATTGAAGCGCGAAGAACCGAGTAGTGCCAGCATAATGTGACCAACGATAAGTTGGGTCGCAATTACGACAGCAAACACCCAGATGCACATTCCCACAATGGTTAGAATTAGCTCGCCCACTCCACGCTTTTTCATCATCGGAAGAACCTCGTGATATCAAGCACGGTTACGATTAGCATCAAAAGAATCAATACGATAAAAGCACGCGAAACGATTTTCTCTTCAATCTCTTTGGTGAGTTTCTTGTGTCTTAAACGATAAATTGCAATAAGTAGCCATCTACCACCATCCAGCGCTGGAATCGGCAGCACATTCATACAAGCGAGCGAGATTGAGATTAAAGCGGCGAGGAAGGCAAGATTGGCCGGACCAGCCGAAGTGAACGCTGGGAACAAGACACCGATGATGCCAACTGGGCCCGAGACGGATTCGCCGACTTCGGAAATTGCTTGTTGTCCGCTCTCACGCACATTTGAATCAAAGCTGAAGAGCGAACCTACGCCTCGCACTAGATTCCAGAGCAAATCACCAATACCGTGGAAGGTTTCTGCGGTAATTTGGGCCGTTAAGCCAACGCCAACGAGTGGTGCTGACCAAGTTGAATATTTCATCATTTGTGAACTTTCCATCGACACACCAAGGAGATAGTCGCTTCCTTCCGGATTTAGTACTGCAACTAGTTCTAGCGTCTCAGCACCCTCGGCGCATTCACAAGAATCCTTATCGCAAGTTGGTTTTTTAATACAATCATCATCTACGCCGCGCATTACTTGATAGTTCACAGCCTGTCCGGCTTTCGTATTGTTATAACTGGTTAGATCGCTAGCGTACTTTATTGCATTACCATCCACGGAGAGCAAGTAATCACCCGTCTTGAATCCGGCCGCATCAGCCGGCGAACCTTCCGCTACCACTGCGACTTTAATTGGCACCCATTCGGTGCGCGTATCGTCGGCAATCGTAAACTGATTATCTAGAAATTCTGGCATCCCAGCCCAAGCGAGAATTGTAAAAATTACAATCCCGGTTAGCCAGTTCATTGCGACGCCACCAAACAGAATCTTCGTCTTCTTCCAGAAGCTGACGCTTCCAAAGGTCCCCTTTCTGGTCTCGGCATCCGATTCCCCATCCATCTGGCAGAAGCCGCCAATCGGTAGCCAGTTCAAGCTAAAAATCAAACCTTCCTGTGGCTTACCCCACTCTTTTTTCGGTAGTCGTTTCCATTTTTTGGTTTTTGGATCCTTAACCCAAGCAATCGCTTTTGGCGGGAAGCCAATTCCAAATTCCAGTACCCTTACGCCATTTCGTCTTGCCATGATAAAATGGCCAAATTCATGGAGTGTAACTAAAATCATTAATACTAAAAGACCAACAATTACGCCTACAAAAATATCCATATTTCTATTATAGCATTACTTACCGAAACGACGGTTACGTTTTTCGTATTCTTCTAAGATTATTTTAATGTCGTCGTAGCCCATTTCCGGGAAGTATTTCTTAATGAAATAAAACTCCGCATAAGAGGCACGCCACAGCATAAACCCAGAGATTCTTTCCTCGCCGCTCGTCCTTACGACCATGTCGATATTTGGGATTTCTGGATGATAGAGGTGCTTCCGAATCGTATCTGGCGTAATCTCTTTATCAACTTCGTTTGCAATCGTCGCCGCGTCGGCAATTTCCTGCTCGCCGCCGTAATTAAAACAGAAACAAACCGTAATGCCGGTGCAATCAGCAGTTAGTTTTTCTGCTTCTTCAATAGCGGTAGCTAGCTTTGGTGGCACATTCCTCTTGGAGCCGAGGATAATCATCTTGCTGTTGTTTTCCTTCAACTTCTCAGCGTATTTTGGAATTTTCGTCTCGGCGAGCTTCATTATGTAGCTCACTTCATCTTTCGAGCGACCCCAGTTCTCAGTGCTAAAGACATAAAAAGTTATATATTTGATGCCGGCATCTCTTGCACCAATCACCATTTGCTCAATTGAATCGAGACCCCGGCGGTGACCCTCAATGGTTGGTAAACCGCGTTCTTTTGCCCACCGGCGATTACCGTCGGCAATTACGCCTAAATGTTCTAACATAGTATTCCTACAATTTCATGATTTCGTCAGACTTGTTCTTGAATTCAGCATCAATCTTGTCTGAGAATTCTTTAGTGATATCATCAATCTCTTTTTCAGCGCGTTTCTTTATATCTTCACCCATCTCGGTGGCAACCTTCACGGCTTTGCGGGCATCTTCACGAACGTTGCGGATAGCGACCTTGGCTTGTTCAACTTTCTGGGAAGCATTCTTTACAATTTCCTTGCGACGTTCCTCGGTGAGAGCTGGAATTGGTACGCGAATCACGCGACCATCATCGGCTGGGTTAAGACCAAGCGATTGATCAGCACGAATCGCAGCTGAAATCGCTTGAATCGTGGACGGATCAAATGGAGTAATGACAAGGAGCGTTGCGTCAGCGGCGGTAATGTTAGCCACCTGGTTTAGAGGCATAAACTGTCCATAAACTTCAACCTTGATGCCAGAAAGCATGTCTGGATGAGCGCGCCCAGTGCGGACTTTCTTCATTTCATCAAGAAAGCGCGAGACGACCTCTTCCATCTTCTTACGATCTTCTTTGGTGTCAAACATAATAACTCCTTGTTTTACTATCTTAATTATATCATACAATCAAAAAATGCACCTTTCGGTGCATTTTTTTGATTACTCGGTTACGCCAAGTTCAATACGCTTGAATTGCTTAACAGTGATATTCTCACCCGTCTTCGCAATGGCTTCCTTGATGAATTGTTCCACCGTCTTAGTGTCATCAAGAATGTATGGTTGGTTCATGAGAACTTTGTCAGCGAAAGCTTTCTTCATTTGGCCTTCGAGGATTTTATCCTTCATGTTTTCTGGGCCTTTGAAGTTAGCTTCGAGCTCTTTGATCTTAGCCTTGCGGACATCTTCTGGAATGTCATCTTCAGAAACATAAAGTGGATTCATTGAAGCAATTTGCATGGCGATTTGGTGAGCCAAAGTTTTGAACTCATCCGTCTTAGCAACGAAAGAAGTTTCACAGTTTACTTCGACAATTGCGCCGAGGCGGCCATCATGGATGTAGGCTTCAACGAGACCTTCGCGAGTTTCGCGGTCACCACGCTTCTCGGCCTTGGTGAGACCTTTTTTACGCATTGCTTCAAGAGCTTTATCAAAATCACCATTAGCTTCAACGAGTGCCTTCTTGGCATCGGTGAGACCAGCGCCAGAAAGCTCTTTTAATTTTTTGATTTGTTCAACTGAAATTTCAGCCATTTGTGCCTCCTAAATAATTATTTTTTACCTTCTTTGATAGCTTCAACGAAGTAGCCAAGGACGAGCTTGGTTGCCTTGATCGCATCATCGTTCATTGGAATGACATAATCAATATTGGTTGGATCGACGTTGGTGTCGGTCATTGCAAATACAGGAATCTTAAGACCATTAGCTTCCTTGATAGCATTCTTGTCTTCGATTGCATCGACGACGATGATAGCAGCTGGTTGCTCGGTCATTTCCTTAATGCCACCATAGCGCTCGTTCAAAAGATCAATCTCTTCTTGGAATCTCTGAACTTCAAGCTTCGAGTAACGATTCTCGAGTTCACCAGAAGCCATGCGGCGCTCCAAATCTTTCAGTTTCTTGATTTGGCGATTTACCGTCTCAACATTCGTGAGCGTACCACCAACCCAACGCACCGTGACGTAAGGCATGTCAACTGAAGTGGCAGCTTCTTTCACTACTTCCTTCATTTGCTTCTTGGTACCAACGAAAAGAATCTTCTTGCCGTTCTTTACAATCTCGGTCACCTTAGGGAGAGCGACTTCGAGAGCATCGACGGTCTTTTCGAGGTTAATAATGTGTGCATCCTGGCGTTTGCTGTGGATGTATGGCGCCATCTTTGGGTGCCAGCGGCTCGTTTTGTGACCAAAATGGGCACCAGCTTCGAGCAGAGCTTTCATATCGACTTTCACAGTCATCTATGATTTCCTTTCCTTTGCTATGGGTTTATTCAGGAAACCCCCCATAGCTGTTTCATTAAATTTATTAATGAACGAATTATAACACACATGCTTGAAAAAAGCAACAATTCTTGCTAAAATCTTCCTCAAGCGCTTATCTTTTGCTAGATAAGAGCAATTTAAAAAAGAGGAGGTGGCAGAAATGTCATTCGAAATCCCGCGCGACATGCTGAAAATCACCACTACAGCAGAAGAGTATCGTATGCTCGAAGATTTGAAAGAAAGGAGACTTTACCTCTATCGCGAAATCGAACCGCTTGGTTACGAAGAAACCTCGAACGAGCATGCTTCGACGGCAACGCACATCATCCATGCAATTCTGGACTTTAACCGCGAAGATATGAATGTTCCGGTTTCGGATCGTAAGCCAATCAAGTTGTTCATCAACTCTCCCGGCGGAGAAATCGAAGATGGGCTGCCGATTATTGCAGCCATCGAACTCAGCAAAACTCCGGTTTATACGATTAACCTTGGCCGGTGGTGCTCAATGGCATTCTTGATTGGCATTACTGGCCACAAGCGTTTCGCGCTCCCGTATACGACTTTCCTGCTGCACGAAGGCCAATCTTTCGTTGGCGGCGCCAGCAATAAGGTCGAAGACCGTGTCGCATTTGACAAGCGAATCGAAAAGGAAGTGATTAAACCTCACGTACTGAGGCATAGTAAAATGAAAGAATATGAATACGATGCCCTGGCACGCGTTGAGTACTATCTGCTTCCGCCCGACGCCAAAGAGCGTGGTTTCATTGACGAGATCGTCACTGATTTGAACGTCATCCTCTAAGCACCTTGATAGGCGAGTCTCCGGACTCGCCTATTCTTTCTCTTTACATTTTATTATTTCTCTGATATAATAGGGGCTAGTTATGAGTAAAAAAGAATTACATCCTAAAGATTATCGTGATGTCGTCTTCATGGACGAAGCCGCGAATTTTTCGTTCCTCACCAAGTCTACTGCGAAGAGCGAAGAGACCATCAAGTGGGAAGATGGCAATGAATATCCACTAGTTAAGGTTCAAATTTCTTCTAAATCTCACCCATTCTTTACCGGTGAAGAGAAGATTATCGATACCGAAGGTCGTGTTGACCGCTTCAAGGCTCGCGCCGCCAAAGCTGAGGCTCTTAAGAAAGCTCTCGAAAACAAAGCTTTGAAAGCCAAAAAAGAAGCTGAGAAAAAAGAAGCTAAAAAATAATGAGACTAAAAAAAACGGGCCGTGAGTGCCCGTTTTTTGAAACCTCCGTACAGGCGCCCTCGCAGTTTAAATGGCGCCTGTACTAAGAGCTAGAGTATGATAATTATTAACGACGCTTTCTTCTTAGATTCGTGCTTCTCTTACTTCTCGTGACAATTCCAAATGCTACAATTCCTAGCACGAAGAATACAATCAAACCGGTGACTAAGTAATCTTCACTCGCAATATTTAAGTTTCTAAAGAATCTACCGGTATCAGGTACATCGGTGTGCGGGACAAATCCTGCATCGAAATCTACATCAATGCTCGGCATGTTTGCAGTACTTCCGTCTGCGTACTTGGCTTTTAATTCGAGCGTGTACGTGCCTGAGTCTTTATCTTCAAATGAAAGTTTCTGTACTTTATCAAGATCCTCTTTTGGTACTGTTTTGATTAGCTTACCATCTAACCAGATTTCAATTTCTTCTACATCATCTTGATAATCTGTGAATCTGACTTCTACCATACCATCTTCTTCGTTCTGCTCTGCTTCCGCCTTAACTGGGGTGAAGTCAACTACAACTGAATCCAGCGGGAGCGTTCCATCGTCTTCATCTACGCCAACCACCGAAAATACGTACCTACCATAACCGAAGCCACCGGAACCTAATGTATAGTTCTGATCAATCGTTCCTGGCTCAGTTGGATCTAATCCTGCCTGGTGGAAGAAAATATGTTCTGCTGATTCGTGACCGTCTTCATCAATATATTTAATATAGACGGTTACCTCCTTAATTTTTTCGTAATTTACTGTGACATGTTGGATCGGTTTCGTAACCGTAACTCCATTAACCGGAGAGGTAATCTCTGCGGTCGGGACATTGTTGAGCACCCTCACAGTCAAGGTGTCAACCGCCGATGGTGATGCCGTCGCGGATACTCCAGGAGTCGGCATAGTAGCAGCAACTACCGTCATAGTAGCAACTACCGACAACCCGAAGAAGCCTAGCATCCTCTTGTGTGTGTTCTTCATACTCTACACTCTTTTTATGTTTAATATTTATTTTGGCCTCGCAGTCCCGCTCCACACGGGCGCCATTTCTAGACGGTACCGAACCTAGAACGGCGTTCTTTGCGTTTCCTAACCATAATTGTAATCCAAATTCCGATAATTGTCAATAGCAAAATCATAAGTATGATGATTGGTACAGGAAGAATCAGTACTAACCTCGAGATTTCCTTCGTTTCGTCCTTCACGGTCACGGACCAAGTCACATTGAACAGTCCGAAATACGGCGTGTCATCCCACGCATCGGACACTTCTAGTTCGGTCTCTGGAATAATCGAAACACCCTTTGTCTCTGGCGTCACATAGTATTGGTGGCCAAAGATACCCCGCACGGTGAGCTTGCCATAGGCCATAAAATCTACGTTACCAGAGTTATTCACCATTGAAGTACCATTAATCTTGGTAACAGTCTTTTCGCCATCCTGCATAGTCTTATTAATTTTAAGATCATAAGTCTCAAACGAAAACCTCGTGATGCCATTCGAGCGACCATAGACGACGAGCCCAGGGCTTGCTTCGGTCTTCAGACCACCAGATTCGGTGTCATCTGAAAGTGTGTGCGCAAATATTACGGCATATTGTCCACCATCTGGAATGCTCGACGGAGTCTTAATGCGGTAATGCACCACAAAGGTCGTACCTGGCTCCACCTTGAATTTCGGCTTGCTCGTATAAGCACCATTATTATCTCTAAAAGTGATCCAGCGCGTAATCTGTGTATAAGCAGTCTCATTGCTAAAACCAAGCTTATAAGTACCATCATCCTCATCCTTAGTATAAGAGTACGGCGAAGCGTAAACCTCAAATCTGATCGCGTCCGCGCCGTTATTCATCACCTTAAATGAGTCATCATAGGTCTTATTTGGCTCGAGTTTGAGCACCTTATTAACCGGGCTAATACTAATACTGGTCGCCGGCTTGGTTTCTCCCTCCTGATTCTCTTCATCAGCAAAAACCGTTCCGTTCACTCCGACCAAAGCACAAAAACCAGCCAAGACTACAATAAATCCTCGCAATATCTTATTCACTTAACCTCCTTTGTTTCGTCTATTATAACACGGAGAAACCGAATCGTTCAAGTTCTCCTTATCTTGACAAAAACGCCCATGTGTGCTATAATATAAGAGATGACCATAAGGTCATGGCAATTTAACTTGCTAGAAAAACCGGCGGGTTTACGCAAGGAGGTTAGTTTTTATGGCGAGGTATGAAAACCTGGGGTTTTGTCCCCATAACAGCTTTGCAGATGCCGACCTGTTCCCTAATAAGGCAATGATCCTTGGGGTGCTTGGCAATCGCATCGCTGACATGTACTATCCTGAAGACGACAAAGCCTGGGGCGAAGACGTTTCTATCGTCTCGGCCATGCTTGGCGGCGACGGAACACTTGGAATGCAGCTGGCCTGCTTCTTAAGGTTCTGCTCGCCAATTTCGAATCTCGAAATTGGCAAACCCATCCGGATTCACGACGTGTTGAATCCGAAACACATCTCTAAGGATCTTTATTGTGAGGATCCCGGGCACTGCCAGGGCTGGTCTTTCTTTGTAGACGGAAAGGTCGTTAAAGATTCGCCCGTCACCTGGAAAGAAGGTCTCTTCCTCTTCGAGGATGATAGCTATCTGGTAGCGGCTAAGGACAATCTCGCAGATGATCCCCACGTGGATATCTGGATTTTCCAGAAACCCATTTCGATGCCCCTTCCTGACCCCACTAAGGTGGAGTAATCCCTAGCAAGTACCCCCGGACGCTTAGTCCGGGGGAATTTAATAATTTGGAGGTGTTCCATGGAAAAAACCTACGGCAGACTAATCGATGAGGTCGAGAAACTCGACCGCAAACGGCGAATGTACATTGGTACCAAAAATGGCAGCGGCTATTTCTTCATTGGGACAAGAGATGAGTTCTGTCCGGAATACGAGTTTATCTATGACCGATCAGTTTGCTCGGTTTATGATAAAAATACTATTCCAGAAGAAGCTGGTACCGTCATCTTGATTTCCGGCTCCGCCGTCGGCGGATGCTTCTGGTTTCACGATGAGTACGTGGCTGCCAATAATCGCCTCAATCCATTTAGCGCCATCGTTGAATTTAGAAACCGGCGCTATGTTTTCGACGAAACCTTATCCATTGGCAAGTTTAACCGGCTTTATCACGAAGTTCGGTTAGACTATTTCGGCACCAAATTTCCCCTCTCGACTTTCTCGTCTAGCGACATCGACCGGATTGGTACGAGTCGCTTGCAAGGCGACAACGTCTTCATCCCGGATGAAAAAGAGCTCGGTAATTTTATCGAACAAGGGGTCGGCGAGAAATGGACGCAAAAACCGGCAGAAGTATTAGAGTATCTAAAAGTTATTGCGAACGGCCTAGTTGCAGATGGTCGAGTTGTCGAAGCTGGTTCATCCATCGAACTCGCGACTAGGACGAAAGTCATGACTGGACGTCGCATCGTTTTAAAGATTACGGAAAGTAACGCTAACTTTAAAATGATAGCAGACAGTAGTTGTGTTCATGTCCCCGTATTCTTTAATCGGCAGTTTATGAACGCTCGCCTCCGTGCAGATCAGATTTGATCTAAACCCCCCTCAAAAGAGGGGGATTTTTCATTATTATATTTGTTCTGAAGCTCTTGTTATTTCGGCATCGATAATATGGTCGCCCATCTCCCAATACTTTTTAACTTCCCCTAGAGGACGCATTTCTTCAAAATTGCCATCAACCGAACATAAAATCTGCTCAAAGAAGAATACTTTATCTAATGCAAATATATATGAGTGTTTATCACCATTGATAATAATGCCAGCGTCTATAATAATAATATAGTCTTCAAATTTATTTGAGTGTACGACTATTTTGTCGGTTATTAAATCAATACTTTTAATGGTTGAAGTAGGAACTTTGTTTTTGTCAAATGGAATCCTTTCGAGAATTCTATCATCAAATTCTTTACAGCTAAAACCATTTAATTCTTCTTTTCCGTCAAAAAACGGCACAAGATCTTCACTGTTGCGGATTTCAATAGAAGAACCATCGTCAAAATCTACAACCACAAGCCCAATCGGCCTAGTTTTTTCATGGTCCTTAATTACTCTAAAACATTCAATTCTTTTCCCAATAGTGCTATGTAATACTTTTTTACTATCTTCAGATAATTGTCTCGATGCTTTTGTCATAGTTTTTCCTCCTTATATAAAATGAATTTTTTGAGTTTTTACTTTGCTACCATAAGGGTTACTATTAATGTTGATGTCTACTGCGGGGCTTCCGGACTTTGTATGAATTCTCAAGGTAATATAAGTATTATCGGGCAGAACGTAAACCTCCATCCCGGAGTCATTTTTAAGACGCTTCCATCCTCCATTAGCTATTATAGCAAATAATTCTCTCGCATCTTTAATGGGGTTATCCGTTTTAATCTCGCGAATTCCCTCATGATTGCCATTATTGCCGAATAATCCGCTATTGCTGTTATAGCCGAATTTCGCCGGAGCGGATTCGGCATTCCTACGGACGCTATGATATTTATTGTCGCTACCAGTTCCCATGTCGCGCCCCTCCTTTATGCTGAGCCGTAATCCAATCATCGTACTGAACAAATCGAGTTCGATTCACTAAATCACCGAAGATGCTTTTCGGCATAGGGCCATAAACCAGTACGACTTCTGGCTCTAAATAATCTAACATTGCCACAAGCCCATTGCAGAACTGATGTCTAACTTCAGTGTTTTTGCAAGCACCATGAGAACCAATTGAGACAACAAAGTGCTTTGGTACTCCTAAGAAAGCGGCCGGCTCAGGTAGAATACTAGTAGTATAGGTTCGTTCATCGCCCCATCTGACGTTTGCAATTGTGTATATTCCCATACTTTGAAATTTTGCACCAATGGCACGACTTCTATAAATAGCCATTAGCTGGACAATGAAAGGAGCATTGAGAAAAACAGAACAATCCGGTGATACGACGCCCATGCATTGAGCTATTCGTCTCTTGCATAGCTCATTTTCTGGGTTTTCGAGCACATCTGTAAAATTAATATCGTCCTCATAGAATACACCGAATTTATTTGGTTCCTCGCAGTAATCAATCTTAGAATAAGGAACTAAACGTTCCGGGACAATTATTTCCTTTTCACGGTCAATGGCGGGCATTTGGATGAGCCCATCTAACCTAGCATTCATGATGAGCTCTTCTTGAAAGCCATCGCTAATTTTAGCAAATCTATTTGCCATTTTTTATCCTTTCATAAATTAAAAGGATCAATAAAACGCCAATGCTTTACTTTTTGACAAAATATGCTAAAATAAGAATTGATAGTATTTTAGTATACTGTCGTCCAGCGCGTTTGCTGCGTATCGTCGAAAATATCAGCAGGCGCGTTTTTATGATCCGTACTTATTAATATTCGACGAAGGCGCTAATTTAAAGTTTTAACCTCCGTTTGGCACTAGTATAGCAAATACAATTGGCGAAGTCAAGAAAAATTTATATGACCATTGTGTAAAAGTTAGTAAAAATATAATTGCAAGAGTAAAATTAATCACGAATAGTGTTGCAAAAAAACGACAACTGCTTTATAATCAGTATAACGAATAAAATCAACTAGGAGTGAACGGGATGATTTCGAATGCAACTATCGTTTCGAGAATCCGCGAAGCAAGGATGAAAGCGAAGATGACCCAGGAGCAGATAGCTGATGCCCTCGGCATTAATCGTATTACGTACATGAACATAGAGGCCAATAGGAGCCCTCTAAGCATTAATACCCTTAATGAAATATGCGAAATACTAAATATTGAACCAATAGGCGTCATAGAGTCTAGTGAGCCGAAAGATGACTACGACGAGGAAAAATTTGTACAACTGTATTACTATATTCTAAAAAAGCACTTTAGTGATACTGGAGTAACAAAAACTAAACTAGCTAAGCTACTATATCTTTCAGACTTCACTTACTATTATTGTTATAATGAATCGATTACGGGGGCGAGCTATTATAGAAATCATTATGGCCCACTCGCAAAGGACTTTCTTGCTATTACTGATGACCAGTTTAAAAAAGGCAAAATTAGCATCAGAATATTCGATCTAGCTCAAATCATTTCGATATCCGATACTAATGGCGATTTTGACCCAGAAGTCTTTACGGAAAAAGAAAAAAACATCATAGATATGGTCTGCAATTATTGGAAAGATAAAAATACATCGGAAATCGTAAACTTTACTCATTCACAAAAAGCATGGCAAGAGCGGCGCGATGGTGAGTATATACCATATCAAACGATAAAAAAAGAACCCACCAATAATGTATTTGCTCCAGTAAATTTACCAGCGTATTAAAAATGCCCACGTAAACGTGGGCTGGGGAGTTACGGGAACATTTCGTGGTAATATCTGGCGTAAACACGCCGAATCTCGGCACCGCTCATGGAGTGGAGCTGAAAGAGTTTTTCGTCGGCTTGCGCCTTGGCAGATGCCAGTTTGTCGTACTCAAAATCGTAGAATTTCCGGTCGGGAGTTTTCCCGTTTTTCCACATCTCTTCCAATCTTTTTGTAAAATTGTCCGTCAACATATCACAGGCTGCTTTATAACGAACGAACAGATACTCGGTCAAAATTTCGTGCATCCGGATTTCTTCCTCGTCGAGGTAGATCGAATTAGCCGTAATAATCCCTCCTTTCAAAGAACTTACATGACTCTAGCCATATATACCTATATTATAACATAAATAACCATAAAAGTAAATAGATGGGCGCCCTAAGACTTGTTTTAATATCTAGATATGATATAATTATAGTGATCTAACTACGGTGCGGTACGCCGCCCGTGGTAAGAACTGCTAGGCAGGGGTGCTCGTTTATGATATGAGCTTATGGCATTGCCATAACGTTCGCACGTGCTTTTGCGCGGAAGTTGTTGTAGACGGGTAGACCTAGCAATGCCCTTCGGGGCAGCACTATCGTAGGAAAGCCTACGAATGGTGTACGACGCCGCTCGACCCTGGTCGGCGCGGAGAATTCGCGCGGAGGAAGACCGCACGGATGAGAAAAGGCCATAGCGGGATACGGTCCTGCCTATGGGATACGGATGAAGCGCTGCGGATTCCGTAGTTCGGCCGGATAACCCCGGCAACAGAGCTCCTGGGACCCACTCGGTGTCCGGACGTCGAGCCTTGGAGCTCTCGCACATTTCCCTACCCGCTCCAATGGAGCGGGTTTTTACATGGCATAATGGCATTATGTTGGCGAGCTTGGAATGATATAATAATACTTATGGAAAATGAAGTTTCAACTAAACCACAAGAGAAACATGGAAACAAAAATGCAATTATCGGAATAGCGGTTGGTTCGATTATCGGCCTCGCCGGTATCGCATTTGGTATTTACGGCATGACGCGTAGTCTAGAAACCCCAACACCAAAGCCGGATGATAATACTGCAAAAACGGAAGTTAAGTTTGGCTTCCAAGCCAGTAATTTTGATGGCGATATTGAGTATACAGCTAGTAGCGGTCTCCCGGACGCCGAAGACACTAAGGTTAAGCACTCTATGACGGTGGCTTCGCCGAACGATTCTTATGGTGGGAGCTATGTCCTTTCTGCCGATGGCAAGCTGAAAGCCTTTAAAAACCAATGGCCATACGGCGAATCAAAGGATATTACTTCAGTTCTCGGTGGCACGCCAGTCGATCTCGCGGTTGGTCAATTAGGAAATGGCGGCGATACTTGGCTTATTGCACTACTTAGCGATGGCACCGTAGTGACGGTTGACGAATATACGCACACCAAGGCAAACAAAGTTGAAGGCGCCGAAAACACCGTTAGGGTGTATGGCAACTTCACCGACAGTGTCGGCTATCTAGGATACACCCAGGACAAAGACGGCAAGATTCACAAAATTGTCAAATCAACCACCGAAGGCTCCGGCGACGAGTGGACGTTTGAGGTCAGATAATCTATCCCAAAACAAATAGTTTCGTTTGATTATTATTTTTTCCATACTGTCGAGTAAAACTAGGATCAATTAAAAATAGGTATTGACATTATTTTTTGCACGTGATACAATAAGCGAAAATTAATTATTTAACGCGAGGAACCCCCATGGATTACAAAGAATCAAGGGGTGGGCAAGAAAATATACTTCCTGATGCGGCAGGTCTTTTTTATGCATTAAGAAGTATGGGCTACGAGAACACAGCTGCAGTGGCCGACCTTATCGATAATTCAATTGATGCAGAAGCCAATAATATTTGGATTTCGGTAGATGAAGACCTGAACAAAATCTTTATTGCAGATGACGGTGTTGGTATGTCGGAAGACACCCTTCACGATGCTATTCGACTTGGCGGCAAAAAGGCTCATGATGGCGCTTCTGATTTGGGCAAGTATGGCCTAGGTCTTATTACTGCCTCTATTTCGATGGGCCGTGTAATTCGTATTATTACGAAAAAAGATGGTGTGTACAATACAGCCGTGCTAGATTATGACGCCATTCGCCAAACTAATCTGTTTAATGCGGATTTTCATAAATCAACAGATACGGAAATTGCAAGCTTCAATTTCCGCACTAACAATTCAAAAAGTGGCACAGTATTAGCCATTGACAAGTGCGATAAATTACAATACACAAGAGCAAAAGATCTAATTAGTGCCGTTGATGAATACGTCGGCGAAGCCTTTCGCGCATTCCTCAAGAGTGGGAAGAAGATATTTATCAATGGTTCGGAAGTTCATCTGTATGACCCTCTTCTCACCGGTTTCGGCACGGCGATAGTTGATACGGATATTGACATAAAGTCAAAATCTGGTATTGAAGGAAAAATGCATGTGTTAGCGGTTAAAATTCCAGATCAAGGCCCAAAAGCCAATAAGGCTCTTCGGCTGAATATTAAAGGCCAAGGTTTTTATATCTTGAGAAACAGACGTGAGGTAGCTGCAGCGTTGGAATTCCCTGAAATCTTCAAAAAACATAATGATTTTAACCTATTAAGGATCGAACTCAGCTTCAATTCGGATCTTGACGATTTGATGGGCGTTAACTTGAAAAAACACGACATTGCACCATCGAATGAGATTATCGACGCTCTTAAGGTCGTATTGGATGAGCCAGTCAAAAAAGTGCGCGAAGAAATGAAGGAAAAGCAAAGGAGAGCACAAGATGACAATCCTTTCATTCTTCCACAGACGCCAAAAAAACCTGGAAAAACAGTTTTGACGCCTACTAAAAAAGAAAAAGAAATCGAAGTGCCAGTTCCTGACGATGAACCAGCGAAAGAGTTAAAATTCGAAATAGTATTCTCGAATTACGCCGGCGACGAAAAAGGACCACTTTTTAAGCATACGATCCAAGGTGAAAAAATCACGATTCTTTATAATACTTGTAGCGAGTACTACTATGAGAAAATGCCAGCAGATGGCAGCAGTACGAAAACGAAGGAAGTGCTCGATGATATTATTAAAGCGAGTATTATGTCGTATATCAAGCAATCTGATGCGCTTTCATCTATCGGTCCTTTTCTCGAAGAAGTATCAAACGCCTTTTCAAAAAAGGAGTAGTAAATGATAGATTCGCAAACTAGTGTAAAGACTCTTGGGTTTTCTAAGCGTACCGTCAATACGCTTATTAGAAATGGCGTTAGTTCCCTAAGCGAATTAATAACCTTGTCAGAAGAAGATATCATGAATATGGATGGAATGGGCGCTGGCGGCTTAGGTGAAATCAGGGATTTAGCTCAACAGATTGCCGTGAATGATGATTTAACTATCCAGACTTACAACATTGGCGAATACTGGAAAGAAGTTTCAAGAGATGAGAGAAATTTCAATGTACTTGTAGATTATTACAATGGCAATTCAAAACTTACCCTTCAGGATCTTGCTAATAAATATGAAGTATCAAGAGAGCGAATTAGACAAATTATTTCTAATGGCACGGAGCGCATTTATTATGCATTTACGAGCGGAATGATCAACCCAAGAATTGCCGAAAAATTAGTAGAATATGCGAATAAGCGTACTGAAATTCATATGATTAATATCTCAGACGCTGTTTTTACGGGAATTGGCATCGCGAATTTAGCCGCAGCATTTAAGCCAAAAATATTTCAGATAGTTTCCAATAAAAACGTAAACGGAAATTGGTTTACAAGTGTTGACGATAATTTAAACTCAATTCTAAACATTATTGTTGATGGATTAAAAAACCACTCCAAGCCATTGTTAGTTTCCGAGATAAAGGATCTATATTCAATTGATGATAGTATTTTGATGAGCATTAAAGGTATCATTGAAAAAGATGGCTACGTGACACACGAAAAGAATAAAGTGACTACTGGTAGCGACAGATTCTTTATTATTACGAGATATCTCGAAAACGTTAATAGGCCAGCCTCAATCCCAGAGATTATCAGCAATACATGCCTAACTTTTGGCCAAATCCGTGGAGCATTGAGCTACAAGAATACATATGTTAACGTTGGGAAATCTGTTTATGATCTTGTAGACCGCGAATATAACGAATTATCGGCTGCAGAACTTGCCGTCAATATACTAACGGCCGAAAATCGCGCACTTAAAATAGAGGCAGTTATAAAATATATACAAAGATATAGAAACATAAGCAAGACTAGTGCTACCGTCTTGCTATATGATTCGCGACTTTTATTCATACACGATAGCTATGTGCTAATCAATGGTTGGCCATTGGAAATGATTAAAAGAGAAACGATTAAAAAAGATTATAGAGTATCTCTCGAAGACGCAGTGTTAGATACAATTAATGCGTCGGATGAAATTTTTGATCGTGAAAGAATTACTGATGAGCTAAAAAAATACGGCAACTCCGTGTCTATGAATCCTAACTCTATTAGAGGGACATTAATTAGACTTGCCGATAAAGGAAAAATCATACGTGTAGGTGGGGCAAGAACAGGATGTTACGCAAGAAAAATAGTAAATGGCATCACGGAGTAACAAAAATGTGTGTGGAATTAACAAAACATTACATCAAGAGATTCAGAAAACGCATTGCAAGAACGGATCGTATTGAACTCTTTGCTGAGGAAGCCCTGCAAAATGGCAAAGTACTATCGGAGGCCAAAAGTA
>CAMHNK010000004.1 GCA_946186455.1 uncultured Candidatus Saccharibacteria bacterium | reverse complement strand
AGAGCGCCGCCGTTACTAGGGTGTAAGGTCGCACTATAATGGTTTAAATCTTTGGCGCCAGCTTGTTCTGATAGTTTTTCGGCGTCCTCTAGGTTATAATTGTTCTGGGTCATTGCGGCCTCAATAATAGCTGCCGTTGATGCTTTAGTGCCCATTTTAATATCAGATGTGCCATCCGTATATTTTTCTATTGGATATTCAAAAATGATTTCTTCGTCAGAGTATAGGCCATTCTTTTTGTTTTGTTCGTAAATTTCCAATGCGCGTTTCATAAGTAGATCATTATTCGACATGATCGAAAACTGCATATTTCGTGCCTCTACAAGATATTTATTATTGATACCATAATCCAAATATGGCTTTATCCCGTTTTTTAGATTAAACATCATTGAAATGAGGGCCGCCGTCAAACCAAATAGCAACCCTGAGGTGATAATGCCAATGAACAAGCGCACTCTACGAATACGAAATTTCGTCTTGGCTAGAATAAATGCATGTTTAATTCTCATCCGTTAGCCTCCCCTCAGCCATTGAGATATGCCTACTCATTTGTCCAGCAATAGCCGGATCATGCGTGACCATAATCAATGTACATCCGAAACGGGACTGCAGTTCTGATAGCAAGTTTATTACTACTTGTGCAGCGTTTCGATCTAGGTTACCAGTTGGCTCGTCTGCAAAAATGTATTTTGGAAGATTTACGAGTGCGCGCGCGATGGCAACACGTTGCATTTCTCCACCGGAAAGAATATATGGCATAGAATCAATCCTATCCCTAAGTCCTACCAACTCCAATAGAAGTCGGGCACGTTTATCATATTCTATCTCTGAACACTTTTTATTAACGAAACTAGGTATTTTGACGTTCTCAAGTACGGTTAAATGCCGTTGCAAATAAAACGACTGAAAAACGAAACCGATTTTGTCGGCACGAATCTTAGCGCGTTGGTTTTGGGTTAGATTAGATATGTATTCATTGTCGATTTTTACTGTACCAGAGTCTGGAGAATCAAGGCCAGAAATGATGTTGAGCAGAGTACTCTTACCACAGCCAGTTTGACCAGTAATGGAGATTTTTTCTCCATCACCAATTATCAACGACACATCTTCAAGGATAGTTTTTGCGCCAAATCTTTTTGAAACATTATTTATTTCGATCATAATTTTAATAATAGCAGTACCAACTATATGGCAGAGCATAATCGTCAAAGCTAGTATTTGCTGTTGAACCGTATTTATACTGGCAATATCCGTAAATATTTAAGTCTAGAAACTGATTGCTGGACGTTTTGCATTTCCAATTGTACACAGATGTCCCAGATAGTATAGCAGTAGTTCCTGGGTATTGCCATGCACATACTTTTTGTAGGTCGTTAATATAAACCTTTGTTGCAAAAGCAGCGGATGAACAAAGTGTCACTATAGTGGTACTAATAGCTAATCCTGCGATAGTTTTTTTCATTGTTTAGACCTCAATTTATACTTATATTGTATATTATTAATTAGAATAATACAATAACCGTTTTCAATGAATAGACATTGACATTTCATTAAACTTGTGCTATAATAATAGATGAAGCTATATTCTTTTATTAGGAGGGAAGGGATATGAGCGTGCTCGAGAGGCTTCGCAGTTTACTTTTTACACCTAGGATTGCCAACTGTTGCAGTTGCAACGGCAAAGACATCACAGTCTGGTCGTGGGAAAAGAACGGCACATTTTACGCCAAGATCCAGTGCGACACTTGTGGCCGCGAAAAAGTCTTTAACGGTGGTGATTCCGAAGATGACATCCTGGCCTACACTATTAATAAGTGGAACGATGAATGTGATTTTTGGAAACATCACGAACGCACAGCAAAACAGCATTCAAGATACATTCTCTAGGTCATACCGCCTTGCAAAAGGCGGTTTTTTATAGTATAATAATGTTTATGAAAAACTTACCGATTGTAGCATTAATTGGTCAAACTAACGCCGGTAAATCGAGTATTTTGAACCGCATGGCGCATAAAAATATCGCCATTGTGGCCCGTGAAGAGGGCACCACGCGTGATAACGTGATGGCAAATATCGATAACCGCTTTATTTTGATTGACACGGCTGGTCTTAAGGATCCATCCGATGATTTTGAGGCTTCGATTCAGGAGCAAATTAATGACGCAATCGATACCGCGGATGTAATTCTTGTAACGCTTGATTCGACCAAATACTTCGACCATAGAGATGCGCGTATTGCGAAGGATGCACTCCGTTCCAAGAAAACCGTCTATCTGGTACTGAATAAGTGCGATCTCGGTGAGTCGCTTGAAATTAACGAATTTAGGGCGCTAGGCATTGCTCCGGAAAACATCTTTTACGTTTCCGCGACGACCGGAGAGGGAATTAATAAACTTCTCTCGGTGCTCCCAAGCGAAAGAATCCACGAAGAGGCGGGCGATAAGATTAAACTCGCCCTCATTGGGCGCCCAAATGTAGGAAAATCTAGTCTGTTTAATGCGCTCGGCAAGAAGCAACAGGCAATTGTGAGCTCAAAACAGGGCACAACGCGCGATGTTAATCGCGTAAACGTAAAATATAAAGGTAAAGAAATTGAAATCCTTGATACAGCCGGCCTAAGAAAACCAGGCAAACGCGAGGTAGGAATCGAAAAGTTTTCTGCTATTCGCACGCTCGCTGCAATTGAAGAGGCGGATGTTTGTGCTCTGCTCGTTGATGCGACTGAAGCTCATTCGAAACTCGATCAATCACTCGCTGGCCAGATTATTGAGGCCGGTAAGGGAATTATTATCGTCGTAACGAAGTCTGATCTACTCGAAAATGCCACCCCAACCAATTATTTCGGCGATGAGAACATCAAAAACCGTACCGCCGCCGATTTCTTAATCGACGGACTGGAAAAAGACTTTAACTTCCTTCCTTATGCGCCGGTAGTTTTAACTAGTTCCGAAACGGGCGAAAATGTTACTAGGCTCTTTGAGCTCGCTCTCCAGGTCTCCGAAAATCGCAAGGCTGAAATCAAGACTTCTGACCTCAATAAAATCTTGAATGAAGCCATTCTCGAGCACGCGCCAGCCGGGCTCAAAAACACCCGTCCGAAGCCAAAATACATCGTGCAAACCGATACTTGCCCACCTTGGTTTGTGGTGCACGGCCACGACCTCGGACTCTTACACTGGTCTTGGAAGCGCTTTTTGGAGCGCAAGATTCGCGAAAAGTACCCATTTATTGGGACGCCGATCATGTTTTCGTTTCGAAACGACAAAAGTGATGGCGAAAAATAGAGAAAAGTGATAAAATAGTAAGAAGTGGGGGTATTTTAAACGAAATAGGTTTTTCTCATCCGAGAAAGCAAAATTTCCTATTTCGTCTTTTCGTACCTTAAAAAGGAGGTATTGTTTTATGGCGGAAAGACCCATCTATGTTCTGGATACCAACATCCTCGTGGACTATGTTGATATCATCCCCGGAAATGGCGGGCGTCAGCCGGCCGAACCGACAATCGACCTCTCTGAAGCGCGCATTGTGATCCCTTCCGTAGTTGTGCGAGAGCTTTCGAGCTTTAAGAAGGAGAAGACCGACCGCGGAAAAGCCGCGCGCGTAGCCCTTCGGCGGCTCAGAGCTCTCTCGGAAACGGAGATCCACCCAATGGACTGCAGTTACGGGATGTCTGTCGCAACCACGCTGAACAATGACAAGCAGGAAATCTACATTCTGCCCGTGCACAAGGATTTTCGGAGATGTCTTCCGTTTAGTCCCGCTGAAAACGACATGGACGGACAAATTATCCTGACTTCCATTGCAGCTGCGATGATTGACCTTGGTCTTGAAGTGGACGGAACTGCAGATAAGCAAACCGTAAGAGAAACTATGTTTAACAACGTAGTGCTCCTTACGAACGACAATGGCCTGGCCATCAGAGCCAGAGAACGAGGGATACAAACTAGCCGTTATGGCTACAAGTATCCGGAAGCTTACACTGGACGGCGTGATATCGTCGTGCCGAAAGATGTTTTCATGGAATTCTTAAGTGCCAGATTTATGTCGCGCGAATTCTTTGAAGAGCATATGCCGGCTGATACGCCGAAGCTTGTCGCAAACGAGTTCCTCGTAATGAGGCTCGAAGACGAGAATGATTATCCGCCCGGGTTTTATCCAAAAGAGGATCCTTATTTCACTTTCGTGGGTCGTTACGACTTCGACGAGGACGGCATAGTTCCTTTGAAATATGCCAATGATTTCCCGATTGGACTTACAAATCCCGGACAAGCAATCTATGCAGAATGTCTCAATAACCCGCAATTTTCAGCAGTAGTCTGTACTGGGCCGGCTGGCTCCGGTAAGACTTATATGCCGACAATCTACGGATATATGGCCTGCAAAGACGGACAGTACATCGGTGTCACCGTGGTACCGTGCGAAGGCCGAAGCAATATCGGCGCTCTCCCTGGAGACCTGAACGATAAGATGGACCCCGACGTCCAGCCAATTAAGAATGCGCTTCGGAATTTCCTCCTGAGCGATAATCAGAAATTCAGGAAAGAGCTCGAGAATCTGCGTAAATATGGTACTGGCAAAGCTGCGCGTGCTGCATGCAAGAATGGTAAAAACGGTAAAAACGGCAACTGTTCGGATGATGCAGATGATGACGCTCCAGATAAACGTTCGATTAAGGTCCGGCTCAAAGAGCAGGTTGATTTGATTTGGGACAACTGGTTTTCCAATATCCCGGTCGAGTCGGCTAGAGGACGCGATTTCGCGTACGAGCTGGCAATCTATGATGAAGCCCAGGACCAGAACGCCACTCAGATGGATACTCTGATTAAGCGTCTCGGTGCCGAAGGCAAAATCATTATCACTGGCGACGTGGAACAAATCCACGCACCCTACCTTGATCAGACTAATAATGGTCTAGTCTATGCGCAGAGGCTTCTCCTCGGCAGTACCAGGGTCGCACAAACCTGTTTTGTTGAAGAAGAAGTCATTCGTCACCCGCTTATTCGAGAGATTGCCGAACGCCAGAAGGCGAAAGCGCCTGTCGAATAAACTTGGCAAATACCCCCTCACCCTCGGGCCCTACGTATGTAGGGCCTTTTTCATGGTATAATATAGATATGAAACTAGTTGTTGGCCTCGGCAATCCGGGCAATCAGTATAATTTTACACGTCATAATTCGGGTTTTTTGGCGCTGGATTTTTATTTTAAACTAAATGGCTTCAAGTGGGCCGAAAAGCCGAAATTCGGGGCAATTTACGGTGAAGAAACGATCGATGGTGAGAAATATATATTCTTAAAACCGCAAGATTATTACAACGAGAGCGGTAAATCTGTACGCGAATTTATGCGCTATCATAATTTAGCATTATCCGATATTCTGGTGATTTGTGATGATTTCAATCTGGAATTTGGCAAGATCCGCTACCGCGCGAACGGCTCGGCTGGGGGAAATAACGGGTTAAAATCGATTATTGCGCAGCTCGGCACCGATGAATTCCCAAGACTTCGTATCGGTACAGGGAATGACGAGCTCCGCAATAAAATTGGCGATGTTGATTTTGTGCTTTCGAAATTCACTCCGGAAGAAAAAGAAAAATTACCGGAGATTTTAAGAGAAGTAGCCGAAAAGATCTAATTAAGAGCCCAGGCATTCGCCCCGAGGGCGCGGATGCGACCTTTGATTTCGAGTAACGTCACAGATTGGTTAAATACCTCCGGCGGAAGCTTGGTGCTCGTCATAATTTCTTCACCAGAGCGAAGACCACCGGCCAGGGAATTCAGGATTAAAGTTTCGACATCAGTATCGCCTTTTAGGTGGCATTTCTTTTTACGAGCAAGGAATTCTTCTGGGAAGAGTTCTCTCAAAATGTCATCCGGCTCAGTATATGGAAAAGCACCCTGGCGAATCAGTTTATTGCACCCCTGTGAATAAGGATTCGTAATGTTGCCTGGGACGGCAAATACCTCTTTACCTTGCTCAAGAGCATGCGTCGCGGTATTGAGGGAACCGGACCTTTCAGCTGCTTCCACTACTACCACGATATCGGAGAGCCCAGAAATGATACGATTTCGCTCAAGAAAACTCGTTTTTGGGTAGACTTTGGTGCCAGGGGCGTATTCGCTAATAATGGCACCACCAGTCTCGATAATCTCCGTAGCGAGTTTCCGGTGATTTCTGGGGTAGATTTCGTTAATTGGCGTGCCGAGCACCGCGATTGTAGTACCATCGGCATCCAGCGCGGCTTGGTGGCCAATCGAATCAATGCCGTAGGCTAGGCCAGAGATCACGATGACGCCGTGCTTTGCGAGCGTGTACCCTAGCTGATAAGCGACCTCTTCACCGTATCTGGTATTGTGTCTGGAGCCCACAATGGCGACCGTTTTCGTACGTTTTTGCGGGATTTTGCCATAATAATACAACATTTTAGGCATAACCGCAATAGTACCCAACACCTCTGTATATTTTGCTTCTAGGGGCGTAATTTGGTTGATTTTTTCAAAAAAGTGTGAAAAAAGTGTTGACATATTATCTCCTGTGTGATATAATCATAGACAGTTAGGGCACAAAAATGTCCTACACCGCACCTAAATAAGTTATAATTTCAGCTATACTTCCTATAGTGTAGCAGAAATTGCGTGCTTTTGAAACCCTTTCGAGCTTTAGATTTCTTAATGGTTTAAAGTTTTATAAGTATTACCTCCACTTTGAAAGGGAGTCTTCGAAGGCATAGCAATCCCTCTAACCGGCGGGCCCCAATTTGTGTGAGGTGGGTTACGCTTCCGGGGTTCTCCCGGTATCATAGAGAAGCGTTAGAGGGCCAAAATAGCCTCAGGTGATGCCCACCCTTACCTGAGGCTTTTTTGATCGCTAAAAAGAATGCTTTTATGCTATAATTGAAATATGGAAAAACACGGACGTAGCAAATCCACGGTTCTGTCTTGTTTAAGTTTCTTCATTTCTATTGCTTCTTTTATTTGGACCATTAGTTGGTTTGCCCCAATTTTTATCACTAAGAACTGTGAGGGAACTAGCTGTGGGGAAGGGTATGCCTGGGGCCTGATTTTTGGCCTTTTTGGTTCTTTTAGTGCTGCGGTGATTGCTCTAGTGTCTGGGATGATCGGCCTTAAAAAACGAGAAAAAGGCGATAAAGTCGTGGCAACTATTCTGGCTATCTCTTTTGCTTTGCTGAGCGCAACCTTAGCTTTATGTTTTGCTAGTATTATCATTCTGTTTGCGACTTGGCATTAATTGATATCAAGACTAATACTTTTCGACCTTGGTGACAAACATGATTTCACAGGCGCCATTGCCACCGTCGTCACGGCGAAGACTGGAAGTATAGACGGGTTCGCCTGGGCGATCCGAATACATACTGACAAGATAACCGACGAGGCGAACGGTTTCGCCCCGGCGGAGACCGAGAATCTGGTTACGGACCTCTTTCGTGGCTGGGATTAGGTGATTATTGGACATATTAAAATCGGAATACTTATTGCGGAAGGCGCCATAATAATATTTACTGATATCATCGACCTCGAAGTTCTGGAAGGAAAGATAGCACTTGCGGTCGTACTGGCGATAGGAAATATCGGGGTCACTCAGGCTATTTTGTAAGTCACCCCAGGCGAGACAGACATCGCGCGGGACATAGGTATCGAAGAAACCGAAGCCAAAATAGTCGTGCACACTAGTCACGACCCCAGTGATATCGTAATAAGCGAGGTATTTTAGCGTGGCTTTGATGCCATTAAGAGAGCCATATTCTTTGCCACTGACATCAATTTGAATGGGATCTTGGTTAATGGAGGAAGTTAATCTATCACTGTAGTCTGGTAAGCCGAGCGCTTCAAAAGTGGTGTCGAAACGGTATTTATGATATAGAATCGTAATCGTTGGGATTGCGGCAACGGCAAGAACGCAACAGATAATAATCGCTACGGTGCGTTTATTCTTGAGTTTACTGGCAGTACGGTATTTTTTAGCAGCGATACTCCGCTCTTCTTTGGTTATTTTTGACGGAGTAAAATAGATTTTCGACGGGTCTAATTTCGCCATAGTTTTATTTTAACATAAATCACTTATGGTTGACGGCGTATGATATGATATTATTATATGTCTAAAAATTTAGTGATCGTAGAGAGCCCGGCCAAAGCCCACACTATCGAGAAGTATCTCGGTGGTGATTTTAAGGTGTTAGCTAGTGTAGGGCACATTCGTAAGGATACTAAGGTTGACAAATCGACTCTTGAAGTGACTTATGAGATTGATCCGGAACACAAAAACATTATTTCGGAACTAAAAAAAGAAGTGAAAGCCGCCGATAAAATCTGGCTCGCAACCGATGAAGACCGTGAAGGAGAGTCGATTTCTTGGCATCTCTTAGAGGTGCTAGGCCTTCCGAAGAACACGGCGAGAATTACTTTCCATGAAATTACGAAGTCGGCACTTGAAGAGGCGATTAAGAATCCACGCACTGTTGATATGGACATGGTGGCGTCGCAGCAAGCGCGTCAGACGCTTGATATGCTGGTAGGTTACGATCTTTCTGATATGGTCCGTAAGAAGGTACCAGGCGCAATTTCCGCTGGACGCGTCCAGAGCCCAGCTCTCAGGCTGATTGTCGAGCGCGAAAAAGAAATTGAGAAGTTTGAATCGAAATTTAATTACAAAGTGACCGGCAAATTCAAGAAGAATGCCGAATTTGAAGCGACTTATGACGGCAAAACACCAGATACGGAAGAAGAGGCGACCGCTTTGCTCGAAAAACTGAAGGATGCGGAATTTACAGTGACCGAAATGGATGAAGAAGAGGGCGTGAAAGCCGGTCCGGTACCATTTACGACTGCAGCACTTCAGATTGAAGCAAACGCTAAGCTCGGATTTTCGTCCCGCACGACCATGAACGCGGCGCAAGGGTTATACCAGGCCGGTTTAATCACTTATCATAGAACCGATTCGCTGAATTTGTCGCGCCAAGCCGTGGCCGAAATGGCAAAATATATCGAGGGCACTTTTGGAAAGAATTATCTGAAAGTCCGTGCATTTAAGACGAAAGATGCATCCGCGCAGGAAGCGCACGAAGCCATCCGTCCAACCAGTATTACGAGAACATCGGCTGGTAAGAATGATTACGAGAAGAAATTATATCAGTTAATCTGGGCAAGAACACTTGCTACCCAAATGGCAAATGCCAAAGTGGCGAAAACGACGATTAAACTCGAAGGCAAAAACGAACCATTCGTCGCGAAGGGCGAAGTAGTCGTGTTTGACGGCTTTTTACGCGTTTATGGCAAGTCTCGCGACTTGGAGCTACCGAAACTCGTTCGTGGCGACAAAGTGGCTAATTTAGGCCTCTACGCGCGCCAGAACTATTCAAAAGCGCCGGCGAGGTACACAGAAGGTTCACTCGTCAAGAAACTCGAAGAACTCGGCATTGGTCGCCCGTCGACTTACGCAACGATTATGACGGCCATTCAGGTGCGCGGCTATGTGGTAAAGGGCGAAAGTGAAGGGTCAAACCGTAATATTATTGAGCTTCGCGCTGAAAATGGGAAGATTTCCCGCGAGACTGTGACCGAGAAATATGGCGCTAACAAAGGCAAATTGATTCCGACACCGATTGGCGAACTCGTAGCAAGTTTCCTCGTCGATAATTTCAAGAATATCGTGGATTATAAGTTTACAGCAAATATCGAAAAGGATCTTGACCTTGTCGCGGAAGCCAAATTGGAGCGCGTGAAGATGCTCCGGGATTTCTACGGTCCGTTCCGTGATACCGTACTAGTTGCACAGGGCGTAGAACGCTATAATAACGCAAAATTACTGGGGCACGATCCGGAAACCGGCAAGCCGATTTATGCCAAAGTCGGCAAGAATGGTGGATTTATCCAACTCGGTGACAACGAGAAGGAAGCTGGCGAGAAGCCACGCTTTGCACCGCTCCCGAGACGAAAATCGGTTAAGACCGTAACGCTTGAGCAGGCGATTAAACAACTCGCCCTCCCGACGCTCCCACGCGTACTCGGTAAAGCACCGGACGGCAATGAGCTGATTGCGGCAAACGGTCCGTTTGGTCCGTATCTTAAGGGTGGTAAATATAATATTCCGATGAAAGAACACGACCCTTATACCGTAACGTTTGAAGAAGTTTTACCGCTTTACCAGGCGAAAGTCGATTCCATTATCGCCGATTGGGACGATATTATGATTATCAATGGTGCGTATGGACCTTATGTAAAGGGGCCAGGTAGACGCAATAATGTCAAAGTACCGAGTGGGATGGATCCAAAGAAACTCACTCGCGCGGAAGCCGAAGAGCTCTTAAAGAATAAGCCAAAGGCGACCCGCCGGGGCGTCCGTGGTGGCAGAACGGCCAAGAAAACGACCGCGAAAAAGACTACTAAAAAGTCGACGAAAAAGTCTTAGTTTTACCATATTTTTAGCATAATTGTTATGCTTCTAGAATTTTTTTTCACAAATGTAAAAAATGTGATACAATATTATAAGCAAATAAAAAATCCGTAGTTGACAACTATATAAAACTATGGTATTATAAGCATTATTAACACATTTAACAGGGATGGAATAAAGGAAATACTGATGGACCAAAATGCGGAAATCCTCAAAAAAGCAATCTCCGGAAGCCTAAAAATCATTGAGCAAAAACGGGAAAGGGAAATTATTTCCCGCCGCTTCGGCTTAAACGGAAACAAAGAAACACTTGAACAAATCGGCGAAATGTTATCAATTACACGTGAGCGTGTTCGCCAACTCGAAAAAGCCATTTTAATCCGTCTTCAAATTTCCGCAGAAGACAACCAAATCCCTGAACTCCAAGCTGCTGAAAAGATCTTAATTAGAAATCTTACTGAAACCGGTCGTGTCGCTAGACTATCTGATTTAGCTGACAAAGTTTATGGTCGTCCAGCGACCGCATCGGAGAAGACTGGTATTTATTTTATTGCGACTTTCTCAAAGGCACTCTCTGTTGTAGAAGAGAACGATAAGTACTATGCCGCTGTTGGCATCGCTGAATATGGTGATGAAAAGACCATTAGAAACAAGGCTGACGAGATTGTGAAGGTGATTCGCGAGAATAAAGCGCCGATGACACTAGATGAACTTGACAATAAACTAGATTATGAGCATCCTGACCATATTAAAGCGATTGCGTCAATTTCTAAGCTGTTAGCAACGCTAAATGGACTCTGGGGACTTGCCAAATGGCCAACTGTAAACCCGAAAAACATCCGCGATAAGATTTTCGTGATTCTCGAAGCCAAGAAGGAGCCAATGCACTTCTCCGAGATTGCTAAAGAAATTGCTGATTCAAATTTCAAGCGTAAAAACGTGACTGTCCAAGCCATCCATAACGAACTGATTAAAGATTCTCGCTTCGTATTGATTGGCCGTGGTATTTATGCACTGTCTTCTTGGGGTTACAAGAAGGGAACGATTTCCGAAATTATTACTTCAATTCTCGAGAAGGCCGAAGATTCACTCACCCGTGAAGAGATCGTGAAGCAGGTGCTTCGCGTTCGCAAAGTCAAAGAAACTACGATTCTCTTAAACCTTCAGAACAAAAAATTGTTTAAGAAAGTTGATAAGAACTCTTATACTTTAGCGTAATATATGCTAAAATAAGCATATGGATCAAGTCATACACTTTATTTTAACGCCGATGTTTTGGATTCCCGCGGTTGCGATTCTGGCTTATTTTACTTATCGAAATTATAAAAAATTAAATACTCTGAAGGTTCTCAATGTCGATTCCGTGCTTCTCATGCTCGAAATCCCACGCACGAACGACAAGAAAGAGCTCGCGGCGGAGCAGTTATTTGCATCTCTACATGGTATTCTCCGTGATAAACAGGAACTTAAGAACTCCGGTGGCGTGCAGGAACATTTGTCATTTGAAATTGTCTCAACGGCAGGGCAGATTCGTTTTTACGTCTGGGTGCCAAAAGTATTGCAAAGTTTCGTCGAAGGGCAGATTTATTCGCAGTACCCAACCGTCCAAATTTATAAAATGAATGAAGACTATGTGGATGCGAGAACGAAGTATCCAGTTAGTTATACATCCGAATTAACTTTAGTAGACAACTCGGCACTGCCAATTAAAACCTTCGAATCGTTTGAAGTTGATCCGCTCGCGGGTATTACGGGTACGCTCGCCAAACTTAGCCCGGAGAAGACCGAAGAAATGTGGATTCAAATTCTCGCCCGCCCGATTCCGGATGATTGGCATAAATCCACGACCGACAAATGGGTCAAGGGCGTAAAAGCTGGGAAGAAGACTGCGTTTGGTTTTAATTTCGACTGGACTTATGTGGTCGAAATTCTCGGGGCATTATTCCGTCCACCTGCCGGTGGTACCGGTTCGGATGTAAAAGTTGAACTCTCGGATCGCGCCAAAACCCAGATTAGTAAGGCAGAAGAGAAGGCTACGAAATTAGGCTACGAAGTAAAGATTCGCTTGGTATATCTTGGCCAGAGCGACATTGATGCAAAACTCAATATGCAGGCGCTTGTCGGTACATTTAAGCAGTTTAATTCCACGAACTTGAACGGCTTTAAGCAGGTCGGTGGTACTTTCAGTAGGGATGAACTCGCTGCTTATAAGATGCGTTCATTTGCGGACACGGGCTTTATTCTAAATATCTCAGAGCTCGCTTCGGTTTATCATTTGCCGCATACTTCCGTCGAGACGCCAAATATCGTGTGGGCCAGCTCAAAGACCGCGGAACCACCAGCTAAACTCCCGGTTCTCACTGGTGAGATGGAGAACGACGAGAATATTTCCGCCTTTGGCCTCACTAACTTCCGTGGTATCAATCATCAGTTTGGCCTAATTCGTCGTGACCGTTCACGCCACGTTTATATTATTGGCCAAACTGGTGCCGGTAAGTCTGGCCTGCTTGAGCTCATGGCGCTCTCGGACCTCTTCTATAACCAGGGCTATTGTATTATCGATCCGCATGGTGATTTTGCGATTGACAACCTGAAATTCGTGCCAGAATCACGCATAAAAGACGTTGTTTACTTCAATCCGGCCGATACCGCTTTCCCGGTCGCCTTTAACCCACTCGAGATTTCCGATCCAGCCAAGAAACCAAATATTTGTTCCGAAGTAATTGGCGTTTTGAAGCGCATGTTTGGCGATTCTTGGGGTCCAAGGCTTGAGCATATTCTTCGCTATACGTTGCTCGCGTTGCTCGATCGCCCAGAAACTACGCTCCTTGACATCTCGAGGATGTTAACAGACAAGGATTTCCGTAAAGAAACTTTGGAATACTGTCACGATGTGACCGTTCTCCAGTTCTGGAAGCACGAGTTTGGCCAATGGAACGAAAAGCAGGTTAACGAGTCGATTGCGCCAGTCCTAAACAAGGTCGGTGCCTTCACGGCAAACCCAATCATTCGTAATATCATCGGTCAGCCAAAGTCATCGTTTGATATCCGTAAGATTATGGATGAAGGTAAAATTCTCGTCGTAAACCTTTCAAAGGGTCTCATCGGTGAAGATAATGCCGGTATTCTCGGTGCCTTCCTCGTCACTAAAGTCCAGCTCGCTGCCATGAGCCGCTCGGATATTCCGGATGTCAAGGATCGTCGTCCATTCTACCTATATGTAGATGAGTTCCAAAACTTTGCCACCGATTCGTTTGCCGTGATTCTCTCGGAGGCCCGTAAATACGGCCTTAACCTCACCGTAGCGAACCAATACGTCGCCCAGATGACCGAGTCGGTTCGCGATGCCGTATTTGGTAACGTCGGTACTACCATTTCATTCCGCGTTTCTGCCGATGATGCACCGATTCTGTCGAAGCAATTTGAGCCGATTTTCGAGGCTTCTGACCTCTTACAACTTAACAACCGTAACTTCGTCATTTCGATGATTATTAATGGCGAAAAGGTGCCGGCTTTCTCTGCTACTACACTTCAGATTCCAGATACACCAAAGGATAATTTCAACGAGATTGTCGAACATTCTAGAGCTACTTATGCCCGTCCACGCTATGATGTGGAGGAAGAAATCCGTGAAACGATTGAGCAATCTGAGAAGTATAAGAGGGAATTATCAGATTCCGGCCGTCAGAATGAAGCGCCGGTGTTTGCTCCGGTTTCCCGCCAAATGGTCACCGATGCCCCATCCATGCCGACCAACACCATTGTGCTTAAACCCGAACAAAAACCGAACTTAAAGAAACCGGCTACGCCACAAGAAGATTTCCGTCGCCAAAACCTCAGCCCGAACGCCGCTGAAGGTAAAGAAAGACTGGGCTTAAAAGATCTAGCTAAGATAGTACAGCAGAAGGTCGAAAAAAAGCAGGAAACTGTAAAACCGAAGGAAGAGCCGAAGCAGAAAAAGGCTCCTGAAGCTGAAAAACGGCCCGTAGAGGCCCCGAAAGCCCCAGAACCGAGTAAAGGGAAGGGAAAGGACCGAAAATCCCGTAGAAAGGCCGGTAAAAAGGCCCTCGATGCTTCCCCTGTTATGCAATCCCCTACCCCTGTTACCACCCCTGTTAATACTACCCCAGCAGCACCTACAGTTCCCACCCCTGTTACCACCCCTGTTAAACCAGAGGTCGTCTACCAGGAGAAATCAGTGGTAGAGATCTATCCATCCCATAATCAGGCGCCACTCGACCGACCAGTCAACCGTCCAGACCATTATGCAGAAAAAGACAATTCGTCGGACGGATTTTTGGCAATCAAACACTAGGAAACTAAACAAAATTAAAAATTAGCCGGCCCGACGAAAAAACGGGCCGGATTTTAGACGCATCAACATATGTCCAAATCCACATACGTCAAATGTCGCACAATACAGATTTTAAGACATTACAGATATCGGCAAAAGACGATTGTCTATACGTCTTTTATAGGGTAAATATGCGGGGCCGGGCGGGAATTACGGCGTATGTATGATTCCACGTGGCTGGTATTTGTATTTATCGAGCATTTAGAATTTCCCATTTAAATGACAAATTTTACGGCTCGAGCACGGTACTGAAATACCGGCGCAGAGCCGCCTAAAATTTGAAATTTAAATCAGGCGAAATTCTAAGCGAGCTAAATATAAATACCAGCCAATTTGGATCATCCATGGGCCGTCAGTTCGTGCATTTTGGGCCGTTTTTGACCGCCACCCCTGTTGTTGGCGATTTTTGGCCCGAGTTTTCCACAATTTGACTTTTCCCTTGTTATATTTCCCTTTTTTTCATTTTTCCCTGTTATTTTCCATATTCCCCGCCCTCATAGCATCATAATGAAACCCCCTAACCGAACAAAAACCGAACAAAAGAGCAGAGAACACTAGCCGAACAAAAACCGAACAGTTCCCTATTTCCAGTAGGCTTTGCCCTCTATCCGGACATCAATATAGGTATAATTCTCTATCTGACCGATGGTTTTAAGATAGTGAAGCATGCGATCGGCGTCTTCAACAGAGACGGCGGTGCCCCGGTCGATTGTCATTTTAATATATCCTTTGTAACCTTCGAGATAGAAATCTACTTCTCTTACGGACCCCTGAGGAATAACGGCTTTTGAAGGGTTATAACTGAGGTCACGGAAATCGATCTCGGCTTGACCGATGTATTCTTTCATACGAGAGGTGAGACCGGAGCTGTTGCCGGTGGCTTCATCAACTACTTCAATAGTCGGCTGAGGCACGACAGTGATAGTGTCAGGCTCGGGATTGGCGCCATCAGGCGTAAAAAATAGAATCGCGAGGCGTACGAGGCCAAGAGCGGCTGCCACAAAGCCGACCACGGTAAAAGTAACCCGGAGAATCTGTTTGGTGCGGTTTTTCTTGTGCGTTTCGGCGCGTTCCGAGGCAGTTTCGAGTTTTTCCCTGCGCTCGGCAATTGTGCGGCCGGATTGGATTGAAGAATTATGTTTCACTAGAAGCCACCCCAAGAATTATTTCAGCAAGACGGGAGGCGGCATCGGCACGGGCTTCTTTATGGAGAGCATCGGCCATGTCGGCACGCTCACGCGGAGATTTAATTAAATGACGAATGATTTCTAAGAGTTTATTTGGATCTTCCATCATTTCGGAATCGTTAAGAACGGCAACGGCGCCAGAAGCTTTGAGGCGTTCAGCGTTGCGAACTTGGTGGCTGCCTGGTAAACGCTCAAACGGGACGAGAATGACGGCTTTTTTAAGCGCGGCAAGCTCAGCAATCGTGGTAGCACCGGCGCGAGAAACGACTACATCGGCGGCGCCCATTAACTCGTTCATCGTGGTATTGAATTCCCACATGCGGAAGTTCGATTCAAGGGAGGCGTTCTCCCAGTTTTCATAGCGCTTTAAGTCGACCATATCTTCGTAGTGCTTACGACCGGCGACGAGGCCAACGGAAGTAATCTTGAGGAGTTCCGGAAGGATGACACGAGTGGCTTCGTTTAAGTTTTCGGAACCCTGTGAACCGCCAGTAATCACGACGAGTGGCTTATCTTCGTTAAAGGAGAAGGCTTTTTTAAGCGACATCGCCTTTGTGCCACTGACAGATTTAAATTCTGGACCAACCGGAATGCCGGTCCAAACGTAACTCTGATGGGCTTCTAAAACTTCGTCGGATGGTGGAATACCAAAGGCGACTTTCGAAGCTTTTTTCATAAGAATGCGGTTTGCGAGACCGGCGACGGCGTCGGATTCGTGAATTACGTATGGGATTTTGAATAGTCTCGCCATTAAACCAACCGGTAGGCCGACATAACCACCTTTTAAGAAAATCACATTCGGACGAGTGGCTTTACGAACTAGGCGGAAGAAACAAGTGATAAGGCCGGTGATAAAGCCGAAGAAGCCGAAGATATTACCAAAAATGAGATCTTTAATCGTGATGTCGATGTGGACAAAATAATCTTTGAAGGACCAACCGGAATAGCGGTGGAATTTACCAGCTGGGAGACGACGAACACGAATGAAGCTTCCCTTCTTCTTTTCGTGGGCGTCCGCCCAAGAAACGCCGAGTTCGGTAGTGAGTTTGGTGACATTTTTATAGTATTTAAAATCAGTCCAAAATTCAATTTTGGTACGCGGTTTTTGCTCTAGAATCTCACGAACGACGGCGACGGCTGGAGTAATGTGTCCGCCCGACCCCCCGCCGACTACTAATATCTTCATTTTTGATTACCTCTCTACTAGTATAGCATGAAAGTTGTAAAACGAGGCCGATTGCGAACGAGATAAAGATCATGCTTGTACCGCCATACGACAGGAGTGGTAAGGTGATACCAGTGACCGGAACGAGACCGGTCATCGCCATAATATTGACCGCCACTTGAGCAAGTGTCCAAGCGAAAACGGCGACAATGTAATACCGTTCATTGCGTCCGGGCGTATGCTCGGCGACCTTTAACATACGGATTAACATGGCACCAAAGACGGCGATAATCACGAATAGCCCGACGAAACCAAAGGTTTCACCCATGATGGCGAAGACGGAGTCGTTGATGGATTCTGGGAGATAGCCGGTGGCTTGGACGGAATTACCGATGCCGACACCAAAGAACCCACCGGTACCGATGGCGAGCATGGCGTTTTCGATGTGGTAGGTTGAATCGGAAACCTCGGCCCCTGAAATCGTATCGATCCAAGCGTTAATACGTTGCATACGGTGACTAGAAGTCGCCACAGCGCCAACGGCGACGGCGATAATAATTGCAAGCATAATGATGTATTGTTTCGCCGAAACACCGGAGACAAGAAGCGCGCCTAAAATAATTGCCATTAGAGCAACACCAGTGCCGAGATCGCCTTGAGCAACGACGACAAGGCCGAGGGCGAGGCCACAAACAATGATGAGTGGCACCCAGAATTCTTTGAATTTACCGATGCTTCCCTCTTCTTTTTTACGGTCTAGAAAATCTGCGAGGTAAATCGCCATGGCAAGTTTCAAGAATTCGGCTGGCTGGAAGCTGACCGGACCAAGATTGTACCAACGGCATTCACCGAGTTCGCATTTTGCAAGTGAGGAACCGGACTGGGCTAAAATCCAGAGTAAAACAGATAAAAATAGCGCGATAATAATAGCCGGTTTGGCACATTTTTTGACTAAATCGTAAGGGATAACTTTAAAGGCTAAGAAAAAAGCCGCAAGTGAAAGTGCGACAGAGCGGAGTTGACCGAAAAAGAAGTCATTAGCACCATAGTTTGTGCCGTAAGTTGAATTTAAGACGTTCGCACGCATCGGGCCAATCGCATAAATCACGATTAAACCCAGAATCATAAGTCCAAGTGTAGCAAACAAAATCCCGAGATCGGATTTATGTTTACGGTTCACTAGATGGCGCCTCCGACGGCAGCGAGAAAGATGCCTACAAATGCACAGACGCCGGCAATAATCCAGAAACGCATCACAATCTTCGCTTCACCCCAACCTTTAGCTTCGAGATGATGATGAAGCGGGGCGGAGATAAAGATTTTTTTATGGAAGAACCTCTTACTGATGAGTTGGATTAGGCTGGAGCCGGTTTCAATCACGAACATGAGGCCGATAATTGGAAGGAGTAAGAATGAATTGGTCATCATTGAAACAATGCCGAGGCCGGCGCCAAGTGCGAAGGAGCCGGTATCACCCATCATAAAACGAGCTGGTGGCACGTTGAACCAAATGTAAGAAAGAAGCCAGCCAACGACAGTCATACAAAAGCCAAATAATAGCATTTTACCCTGGAACATCGCAATTACACCAAAGGCACCGTAAGCTAACATGGCGAGGCCACCGGAAAGGCCGTCAAGACCATCGGTGATATTAACAGCGTTTGAGGTTGCGACGACGGCAAAGGCGAAGATGAGCATCATGGCGAAGGCGCCAAGCTCCCAGTCACCGAGGAATGGGACATTAATGCTGGTCCAGCCGAGTTTGAAGGCGAAGAACCAACCAAGGATAAGACCAACAACCGTAATTAAGAAGAATTTCACTGGCCCACGGAGACCGGCCGCACCACGACCAGAGCCGAAGATGTTGATAGAATCATCGATGACACCGACGAAAGAACCGCCGAGGAACCCGACGAGTGGTAGCCAAGTTTGACCACGATCGAGGTTAAAAATCCAAGTGACGAGCGTAACGACAACCACACCAATTAGGCCGGCCATAGTCGGGAAGGTGTGTTTGAATTTGTGGGCGTGAAGTTTGGTCATGACCGGGAGTGCTTCCCCGTCCACGGTGGTCTTTTTCTGCTTTTTCCAGAATTTATATTTATAAGCAACGTAGGTATAAACAGGCGTTAAGAGCATGGACAAAAGAAAAGCTGTCAGCGCGAGTAATAGCCCATAAAACATTTCGTCATTAATACTCATATATATATTATACTACGCTTTCGGTTTGATTTTATAGTAATCAATAATGTAACGGGATAAATTATCAAAGAGATTCATGGCGTCACCGGAGCCGATGGCTTTGCCCTCGCCCCACATCTTGACCATGACGACATATTGTGGAAGTTCGCCAGCAGTACCAACGAAGCCCATATAGGAGCCAATGAGGTTATTCATTTCATTATCATAAGAGCCGTCGACGATTACCTGGGCGGTACCAGTTTTACCACCGATAGAATAACCGGCGCGATCGGTACCATTACGGACCTTCCAACTACGGTTATTCATTAAGAGTTCACGCATAGTGGCGCTGGTTTCAGCGGAGAGGATTTGCTCAGAGACTTTTTCGTTGTTTAGTGGCTTAATAGTGCCATTTTCAAGCGTACCTTTGACGACGGTCGGAGTGCGCCAGTAGCCACCATTCACAACGGCGGAGAAAGCCGTGGCGGTCTGAATCATGGTGATACCGAGGTTCTGGCCGAAAGTCATGTTGGCGTAGGTCGAATCGCGACCCCAGCCTTCGTTTGGATCTTCGATATAGCCTTCAGCTTCGATAAGCTCGATACCAGTAGCTTGGCCAAGGCGGAATTTATTATGATAGTAGTCGTAAAGCTTTTCCCTACCCGCCTGAGTAATGGATTCTGGGTTGTCGCCGAGGAGTTTCAGAGCGTGGATGGAGCCAGTGTTAAGCGACCAATAAAGCGCATCACGCATCGAAATCGTGCCGTAAAGCTTAGAACGGGTTTCAGCGTTCCAAATCTTCCAGCCATCGACGATTTCGTAGTGTTTATTATTATAAGTAGTGTCTGGAGTCATTTTACCTTCGTTAATGGCAGCGGAATAAGTGAAGGTCTTGCAGATAGAGGCCGGTTCGTATGGGACTTCGGTGGTTTGGTTGATGTAGGCGGAGGCGTCTTTTACCATACCATAGTTTGCTGGGTTATAGTTTGGCAGTGTCGCCATAGCGACGACTTCGCCAGTGTTTGGGTTCATCACCAGGATGGCGGCATGGTCGGCTTGAGTGCCGTTTACGGCGTTCATGCCATGCTCTTCAACGCCTTTTTCAAAGTTTCGATCAATGCTTAACACGACGTCTTTACCATCTTCGGCTGGGATTTTGACGTTATCTTTACCGATCGAGAGAGCGACTTTGTTGACGTCTGCGATAGTCTTCAATGTTCCCTCTTTGCCGGTCAAAAGTGTGTTAAGTGACCCTTCGACACCATATTGGCCAAGGCCATCGGCATTGACGAAGCCAAGCGTCGTGGAGGCCATTTCGCCTTCTGGATAGACGCGGGCGTTGCCCTCTTTGAGCCAGACGGAGCTAATGCCCTCTTCGGCAATTTCAACGGCGTTTGTGTATGGCACGTTTTTTGCCACTATATAATATCTCAGTCCTTCAATTTCGTAGATTTCGTCGAGATTCGCCGTAATATAATTCTTGGCGTGAGTTTCGAGCGCAGCTTTAATCTTGTCTTTTTCGGTGACAGCTGGGTCAATAATCACTGAATAAACGGTTTGATTTAAGACGACGGCGACTGGCTCGTTATGATCCATCATGTAAATTTCGCCACGCTTTGGCGTGATGGTTTCAACTAAAGTGTGTTGGTCGTTGGCCTTTGCCACCCACATGTCGTGCTCGATGATTTGGATAAAAAATAGCCGCACAGCAATAATCGCTAATGCGACAAAAACAATTTTCTTTAATAAATTAATCCGCGACATAACCCGTCACCACGGCGTCTTCCATGGCGGCAGCAACAGTGCTATTTTTGGCTGCGACGACAGAGGTGAGGCGCGCTTTTTCTACAGCGAGATCGTCACGACGGGCGGTCATTTCAGAAATTTCAGATTCAACGTCAGAGATTTGATAATCAAGACTGGTAGCTTTGGTCCCCTCGGCTACATAAATTAGTCCGAATACAAGCGTAAGCATGGCAACAATAATAGTCTGTGAAATGGAACCGAGATTTCTTTTGGTGTGACGGACAATGTTGCGATTTCGGACAAATCCAGCACTCGCCTCTCTCCTCGACACGTATGTTTGACTGATCATTTTTTGTTTTTATCCTCGCTTGTTTAATAATATCTTTTGTTTTTGTATTTGTTTTTAGGGTTTTTGTATTCTTAGTCCGGGGCTTTTATGAGCAGAGCTATAAGTGACCCATAAAAGCTTGCCCGGGAAGGTCATACACTTCACACTCTCGTGAAAAACTCTAAGTTTTGGCGGACCCGAAGGCCCATGTCACTGGTCTTTAGAATCTGGGCGGGTTTGTGTTTCCCCGCCCAGCGGAAAGACTAGCGGAAGTTGACTTTGATGATTTGTTTGCGAGATTTGTTCGCAATTAAAATTTGCTTTGGCATAATTGCCTCCTTTTATTTTGTTTTTATTTTTTGTTTTATCAATTCCGCGCTGCTACTCGCAATTTGGCGCTTCTAGAACGCGGGTTGATAACTAACTCCGGTTTTGCCGCTTCAATTGGTTTTTTATTAACTAGACGAAGTTCAGATTCTTCACCGTGGCTTGAGGCCTCCCTAAAAAAGTCTTTGACAAGGCGATCTTCGAGGCTATGGAAGGTGATGATGCCGACCCTACCATCTTTATTTAGTAGTTTCGGTAGAAGAGGCAGAGTTTTTTCAATCTCTGTCAGTTCGTCGTTTACTACTATCCGAATGGCTTGGAAGATTTTCGTAGCTGGGTGGATGGAAGAGTGTCTGGACTTACTGGCTATGATACTGGCAAGTTCTGCGGTTGATTTGATCGGGCGCTCATGTACTATTTCCCGTGCTAAGAGCCTTGCGTGACCGGGTTTCTCTTCTCCATATTTCGCAAAGATTTCCGCAAGGTTTTTTTCGCTCCAGTGATTGACAATTTCATCTGCTGTCAAGGCCTGGCGCCGATCCATCCGCATATCTAGTGGTCCGTCGTTCTTAAAAGAAAAGCCACGTTCCCCATTGTCTAGTTGCGGCGATGAGACACCAAAATCAGCGAGTATAATGTCAAAAGTTTTTCCACACTCAATTAACTGTAGCACTGCGCCATAAAAGTCTGTGTTTATGATCTCGATTCCCTCTTTGAATTTTTGCTTTAGATGAGCTATTGCAAATTCATCGCGGTCAACCAAAACCGATTCTTTATAATTCAGTGTTACATCCAAAATTGACTTAGCGTGCCCACCGAGGCCAGCGGTTAGATCTAAATATTTTTCGCCTGGTCTGGGGTTAAGGTTTGCTAACACTTCAGACATTAGTACAGGGATATGTTGGTTCTCCATACCAATATTATACATTGTTTGAGACCGATCAACTAGAAACTTAGCATTTTTGTTTCTGTTATGATTTTTGTTTGATTTTCACAATGAATCTACCACGATTGTACCAGCGCGAAGCTAATCATATAATCGCAGCCGTTGAGAGACTTATTGTGTTAATTAGATTGACCTATTGGTCTATAGAGTTTTATTGGGAGGTGTGTTTTTGAGGAAGGTGCACACGATTGTTTTGACGCATCTCGCTACAAATTAATGCGTGCTAAAGCTCCTAGTTGGCCGATCTCAAACTTTTTTAATGTGCTGTTTGTTTGTGGTGTTTATGTATGATTTCCACTTGACTCTAGTTTATACTACTTTCTAATAAAAAGCAAGAGCTTTTTTAGACTTTTTTTAGATTTTTTTGATCCTATAGTTTTGCACAAGTTGTGGACAACTCCCCTGTTAAAAAACCGAACACGTGTTATTGCATTTGTTTTAATTTTGTGGTGTAAAAACCGAACAAACAGAGGAAATTTGGTAAATTCGGGATTTGTGCTATAATGACTTCAAATAAGTGGAGATAATCATGGAAAACGAACCGTTTGACGTCTTTCTCTGGGCGAACGAGATTGATGAGGTAAAAAACAACGTTTCAGCAGAGCTGTTTTTGTTTAATAAGAATTACACGCCATATAAGATTAAATACTCGGACAAACTCACCGGTGCGGTGAAATCGATGTTCATGCAAGAGGCGATCCATTACATCATTGAAGAGGCCGATAAGGGGCTCGAGTGCCGCGAATACGAGAAGGCCGATGGTGAAGAGAAGGTGATTTATCGTACTTCCCTTTCCAAGGTGGGCCGCGCTGAGACTTTGGTGCACTTAATTGAGAACGAATACAAAGACATTGATTATTTCTCCGAAAATGAATATGACTTTAAGAAAGTTAAAGGGATTATCGCTAAATTCACTTATCCAGGTGAATCTGGAATGAAAACTTTCTATATTGCGAAGATTATTTCCGCTTCATCCGCCCTTAAAGGTACCTCTTCTTGGGAGATTAATGGTGAAAGCTTCGAGCCGTTTTCGGCTGAAATCGCTCTTAAAATGCCGGATGATAATCAAGTCGCAATCGTCGATGGTAATATTATTGTATTTAACCAGGCTAAGTTTGAGAATTTATTCCAATACGATTATAAATCTCAAGTGATTGCCGAGGCTAAAGCTAAAGAACTAACGGATAAATATAAGTTGTCATTTGCGGAAGGTTTAACCCTCGATGGTCTCCTTCAAGATAAGAAACCGGTACTAAAAAAGCTTCAGGCAATGGATATCGCCGAAGAAATGCCACAAGATAAGCTCCTCGATTACGCTGATGAGATGCAACTTGAGCTGATGACGGACGATGACGGATCAATTATCATCATGGATGATAAAGATCTCACGATGTTTGTGAATTTACTCAACGAAGATTATTATGTGTCGCCAGTGAATGGCCGCCGCTATGAGATTAAGTCTAAGAAACTACTCGGCGAGCCAGATGGCGAACCACCTAGAGGTTAATTACATTTCAAAGTAAGGAAGCTCGACGATGTTGTATTCGCCGAGAGTTTCGAAAGTCTTACGAAGATCATTTCTGGCTTCAGCGACAGACTCGTTTTCGCCGAGGTCGGATTCGATTTTAGCGAAATATTCGCCTGGACGGCCGTCGATTTCATCGAGGAAGATTTTGGTGCCTTCGCCCATAATTAGGTGTTGGCGACGACGAGAAACTTCGCCGGCTTGACGGAAGCCAAGTTGAAGGATGACGTTTACCATCGTAGTATAGTCAATAATTGGGGTAACTTCGGTAATATCGACGCCGGAATCTTCGATGTGACGGCGCAAAATCATGCTGTATTTAGCTGGAGCGTTCACGGCATCCATTTCGGTGCGCATAATGATGCGAGGGTAATTCATTCCCCTCTGGTAGCCGCGTGGCACATAGACGCGATCATGTTGCCAATACATGGCAGAAAAATCAAGACCGATATCGGACAATTTGTCTTCAAAAGTATCACGGCTCTGAAGTTTACACTTCAATATGACTTTCTTCATAATTCAATTATACCACAAAACATAAGAAATGTAAAGAGTTAGGCCCAGAGGACATCGAGGAGGCGACCTTCGACGGAGCGGACGCTACGCCACTCGTTTTCGATGGGCTTAAAGAGAAAATTACACTCATCTTCTTCAGAGAGAGCGAACCAGCGTTCGGGGGCAAAAAAAGCGACGAGTTTGATGATTTTGCCGTCTTTACCCCTGACATCAATACGGAGATGCTGCTCTTTATCGCCCATCGGGCGAACTAAAAGGATTTCAGGACGGTTAAGCTGGAAGATTGGCTCTTCATTCCCTGGTCCAAACGGCTCAAGTTCCTTTAATTCGGCGAGGAAGTTCAGGTCAAAATCACCGATATTATCAGTATCGAGATCGGCGGTGAGCTTTAAGTATTTTTCTTGGTTTTGAAGGTGCAGACTACGGTAGTATTCGTTAATTTTCTCGCGGAAGGCGTAGAGATCTTCGGAGCGAACACGCACACCAGCCGCGGCCGCGTGGCCACCACCGTTCACGATGGAATCCTTGGCATAATCGAGGGCTTCGGCGAGGTTAAAATCGCCAAAACTGCGTCCAGACCCCTTAAAAACACCGGTTTCGGTTTCAGAGAGAACAAAAGCAGGTTTGTGTTTGGTTTCGACCAAACGGCCGGCGACAATACCGAGGATACCTTCGTGCCAGTTACCGGTTTCGATAATCACGGGATCATCTTTGTCGCCACGCTTCAAGATTTCTTCGGTGGCGGAGCGCTGCTCGGTGCGCCTAGTTTTATTTAATTCTTCAAGCTGACTTGCGAGTGTGGCAGCCTCCGTAGCAGAGGTAGTGCGAAGAAGGTTTAAGGCTAGTTCGGCAGTGTCGAGACGGCCGGCAGCATTTAAACGCGGGCCAATTTGGAAGCCAATCGATTCGGAATTAATAGATTTGACGCCGGCGGTCCGCATCAGTTCGCGGAGACCTTTGCGGCTGGTTTTTTCGAGAACCTTGATGCCGTAATAAGAGAGAATGCGGTTCTCGCCGGTGAGAGGCATTGAATCGCAAATTGTGCCTAGAAGCACGAGATCAAGAAGCCATTTTTCCCTGCCGTTTTCGATTAAACCGGCTTTTACGAGCGCCTGGGCGACCTTAAAAGCGACACCTACACCGGCGAGGTCGCGGAGTTTCGACGGGCCAGTGTAATCTTGGCGTTTTGGGTTAATCACGGCGACCGCCTCTGGGAGCGTGGCTTCACATTCGTGGTGATCGGTGACGATAGTATCGATATTTAAAGTGTTTAATTCCTCAATAATCGCGTGATTGCGAGAGCCGCAGTCCACGGTGATCACTAGTGTAACACCGGTAGATTTGGCGCGGTCGATGAGGCGCGGGCTCATGCCATAGCCATCAACGAAGCGATCCGGGAGCATAATATCCGGATTTTTGATGCCGGCGAGGGTTAAAGCAGTCTCCATGACGGTCGAAGCAGTGACGCCATCGACATCATAATCGCCATAAATCAGGACTTTCTCCCCTGTTTCAATGGCTTTTTTGATGCGGTCGATGGCTTTTTCTATGTCTGGCATCAAAAACGGGTCGGCGAGGTCTTCATACTTCGGATGTAAAAAAGATTCGTCTAAATGCCGAGTTTCCACCAGCTGAGTAAATAATTTGTTCATTTGGCGCCCCTGTTAGCCGATGGTTTTGGACGGTTTGCTGCCCTTTTGGCTTTTAATGACGATGCTTTGAAGTTCCTTTAAAATTGGGAATTGTTTGTTCGTTTGGTAGATTTTCGTCTTGCCTTTTTTGGTCACAATTAGAAATTTACCCTCGGCCATCCGCTCGAGTTCTCTCTGTATATTGCCCGGATCTTCCTTTAAAAGCTTCGCTAGGCCCCTAACGTGGGCTTTGAAATCTGGGTATTTAGCAAAAACAACCACAATTTTGCGTCTGACTCTAGATGTGATAAATATGTCTAACATGTTACCTCGCTTAATCTTCCCTATTATAGCACACGGGCTGTAAAAATTACAACAACAATCATGAATTTTTCTGTTATATAATAGGGGTATGTTTTACGAGGTGATACCAGGGAGGGGTACGGGGAGGCTGGAAACGGCTTTAACCTATAATTTTAGTGATTCCCTACCCGTTGGTGCGATCGTGGAAGTGCCGCTCGGACGTATGAAAGTGCCGGGTATTGTTGTAAAAAAAGTTGCTCAACCGAATTTTCCGACGAAATCGATTACACGAATTTTGTATTCAAAACCGCTGCCAAGCCACCTAATTAAAACGGCCGTGTGGCTGAGTGAATACTACCAGGCGCCTTTATCTGGTGCAATGGGGATGATGCTGCCGGTGGGTGTGCTGAAAAAACGCCGAAATACAGGGGTGAAAACAGCAAAAACCGAACAAACCGAACAGATTAGAGCAAAAACCGAACAGGGTGGTGCTAACAGGGGTAGAGGCGTTGAAGCGGTCAAATTGCCGTTTATACAGCTTAACCCCGCGCAAAAAATGGCCCTAGAAGGCCTTCAGAAGGCCCTAGGAGCCACGAAACTGCTTTTTGGCGTCACTGGTAGTGGTAAAACGAATATCTACCTAGAAATGGCTCTAAATGCGCTAGAACGGCAACAGTCCGTCGTGCTGTTGGTGCCGGAAATCGCTTTAACGGGGCAACTCGTGCGGGTGTTTCAGGAGGTGTTTGGTGATAGGATTACAATGATTCATTCCAAACAAACAGAGGTAGAGAGGCAGAAGATCTTTGATGCCCTGCTACTTGGAGAGGGGCCGAGGATTGTGATAGGGCCGAGGAGCGCCCTATTTGCGCCGCTTCATAATCTGGGGCTGATTATTATCGACGAGGCGCATGAATCGACCTATTATCAGGAGAATTCGCCGAAATACTCGGCAATCCGGGTGGCGAGCTACATGGCGACGGTGTTAAAATGCGACTGCATTCTGGGGTCGGCGACGCCAACGGTGGAAGATTATTACCTGGCGGATAAGAAGAATACCCTGGTGAAGCTCGCGGAAAAGGCGAAAGATACGGCAGTGAAGCCGGAGATAAAGATTATTGATTTTAAAAACAGAGAGAGTTTTAGCAAAAACCGGTATTTTTCGGATGCGCTGCTTGCCGCGATTTCCGATAATCTCGCAAATGGCCGGCAGACGCTGATTTTTCATAATAGACGGGGGTCGTCGCCCCTTACAATTTGTGAGAATTGTGGCGAAGAGTTGGTGTGCCCGAACTGTTTCCTACCATTAACGCTCCATGCCGATAGTTTTGAGCTTAAGTGCCATACTTGTGGCTACCATGAAAAAGTGCCAGTTTGCTGCCCGAAATGTAAGGCGCCGGGGCTGATTCATAAGGGGTTCGGAACAAAACTATTAGAGACGGAGCTTGGTAGGCTGTTTAGGGGGGCAAAGATTCGGCGATTTGATGCCGATAATAAGAAGGGTGAGGGACTCGAGGCGGTTTATACAGAAGTAAAAAACGGGTCCGTGGATATTTTGGTCGGCACACAGACGCTAGCAAAAGGGCTAGATCTCCCAAAACTGGCCACTGTCGGGGTGGTACAGGCCGATGCGGGCCTCAATTTGCCGGATTACTCAGCGGAAGAGAGAGTGTTTCAGCTACTGACCCAGGTGATTGGCCGAGTTGGGCGCGGTCATATTGATAAGGCAGAGGTGTTTATCCAGACGTTTCGGCCGGAGCATCCGGTGCTTTCGTTCGCTGTGAATGAGGATTATGAGGGATTTTCGAAGTATTTACTGAAGAAACGGGCGGTTTCTGGTTTCCCGCCGTTTAAGCACGTGATGAGGCTCGATATTACGTTAAAAACCGAGGCGATTGTACTAAGAAAAGTGCGAGATTTATACGCCGAGCTATCCTCCGACAAGAGACTACTGGTTTCCCCGCCGATGCCGGCGTTTCATGAACGCACGAACAGGGGTTTTACATGGCAGTTGATGATCCGCTCGAGTTCACGTGGGGCGCTCGTAGAAGTCGCAAAAAAGTTAGATAAGAATTTCCGCGTGACACTTGATCCACCGAGTCTGCTATAATTAAACCCTTCTCGGGACACACTCAAGGCCGTTTGGCCAAGCTTATAGTCCCGAGAGGGTTCAATTATAGCGATTATGTGGTATAATATGCCTATGGAAATTATTACAACGCCTGACCCGCGTTTAAGAGAGAAGTCAGAGAAAGTCGGCCAGATTACGCCGGGAATTCTTGATATCATCGAAAAAATGCGGAAATTGTCGCTGGATTGGGAAAAAGAGCATCCTTACGAGCTCTCGGCGGCGATGGCGGCCCCACAGATGGGTATTAATAAGCGAATTATCATTATTCGCGACGATATGGAAGATAAGAAAAAGGCCACTTTTACGGCTTTGATTGACCCGGTAATCTTGAAGACCGAAGGTAAAACCGTTAAAGATTACGAGGGTTGTTTGTCGGTGCCATCAGTTTACGGCATGGTGCCAAGAGCGACGAAGGTTCGCGTGAAGGCGAAATTAGAGGACGGCACAGAGGTACGCATTAAGGCAACCGATGAACTTGCAAGGACACTTCTCCACGAGGTGGACCACCTAGATGGTATCCTCTTTATTGATCATATTAAGAACGAAAAAGACGCTTTCTACCGGATGAATGACAAGGGCGATTTGGAACCGGTAGATTACGATAAAGAAATCAAAGGTAATAAAGAGCTTTTTCCCGACGATTAATCAAACGGAGAGATTATGGAAAAAATTATCTTTTTTGGTAATGGACCGCTCGCAGATAACGCTTTGGAAGTGCTCAAAAAGCACTTCGAAGTGGTGTTTCATGCGAAAGAGCGTGGCGATTTAGAGGCTGTGAAGAAGTTGAAGGCTTCGCATCCGGAACTTCACGGGGTGCTAGCGTCTTATGGCGTGATGATTAAAGAGGATGTGCTCGAATTATTTGAGCCGGAGGGGATTCTCAACATCCATCCTTCTTTACTTCCAAAATACAGGGGTGCTTCGCCAATTGAAAGCGCAATTCTTAATGGTGATAACGATTTTTCAGTGTCTGTAATGAAACTCGTCAAAGCGATGGATGCTGGTCCGGTGTATTATCAGACGACGATTTCTGGACTGCCAATGAAAAAGGTCGAAATTTATAAGGCGCTCGCAGAAACAGGGGCGAAGTGGATTGTGGAACATTTGACGAATTTGCCGACGCCAGAGGCGCAGGATGAATCAGGGGCGACTTTCACGGAAAAATTAGACAAATCGATGTCTAAGATTAATCCACTGGCAGAGACGGCGGAAGCGATTTATCGAAAAATTGTGGCCTTTCAGGGCTTTCCAAAAACCAAATATACGTTTTACGGCTTAAATTGCATCATTTTAGAGGCACATATACTAAAACAGGGTGAGACAGCGCTGATTGAGCTACCGTGCAAGGACGGTGCCCTCTCGATTGACAGGCTGCAACCAGAGAGCAAAAAGCCAATGGATGCGAAAAGTTTCCTGAATGGCTACGCAAAGAATTAAGCAATCACGAGTTTAGCGCGATTAGAGCGGATTTCTTCTTTCATCTCAGCAATGGTGCGGGTGACGATCTCGCGATAATCTGGGCGGTGCTTTTGGAGCCACTCAGCGGCTTCTTTTGGATCAGTTATGAGATCAAATTCGTTTAACAGTGTATCTGGGAGGCCTTTTGAGATGCGCTGGCCGATACGGACTTCAAGTTCCTCTTGAACATAATCAAGAAAACGTTGTTTTTCGGCTTCCGGCATGGCGGAAAGACCCATTTCTTTTAGAAATTCTTCGTCAAATTGCATTTAGAGTACCTCCTTATTTTCATTTTCTTGACTATCCAGAGAATCAAATACATCGTGCGAGGTGCCAGAAGTGGCAGGGCCGATGGTTGGATGCTCCTCAAAGAGTGGTTCACCAGGGCTGGCGTGGAGCGGAGCGTCGTCGTGATGCTCTTCTGGCATGATTGTCTCTGGTTTTTCTGGTTTAGGCGCCGGGGTTTCCTCCGGTTTTTCTTCCGGTGCTGGAGCATTAAGATTGACGCCGTCAACATGGTGAATTGGGGTGTTGGTTGGCTCTGGATAGATAGTTTCCGGCTTTTTATCCTTCACTTCTTCGATGGTAAGGACGGCTGGAGCAGAGGCAGAAACGACTTTAGCATTAAGGGGCTTAATTGGAGTCGGAGCGACACCGTTATCAAATTTTGAGAGGTAAAAGGCGAAGATAACTAGGCTGAACCATGCGATAAGGCAGAAATAGATTGCAAAGAGAGCAATGCTATCGGCCTTTTCGGTGCTAGTGACATAAAGATAAAGGAATTGAACATTCTTCAGGGTGAGATAGAGTGAATGAATGATGGCGATGGTAAGGGCGGAAGCGGCAATGATTTTAGAAATATCGATGACCTTGCGGTTGTGAGATTTAATGGACATCGTCAGAGCGCCAATGGTACCAAGCGAAGCGAGAGAACCGGTGATAGTAGTGATTTTACCGAAGGCGTTAAAAGCTTCGTGCGTACAATAAGAATACCCATAGAGATTGGTTTCTTTGGCGCATTCAGTGAATTTAACCAGTTCCCAGGAGCCGAGGCAATAAAGGATTAGGAAAAATGGAATAACAACCATCGAAATGATTGCAAAAATACGGCAAAGCGTATTTTTATTGCTGATTTTGTTAAGATTATCAATGAAACAGAGGAAACAAATCCCCATCATTAAGATGGTTGGAAGGAACTTTCCGAATGCCACAAGCGCACTACTAGCTGAAGTATTATTAGTGACCTCGATGGCGCAGGTAAAAATGCCGATTAAAATGTAGAGAGTAAAGATGATAATCCCACCAAAGATAATCTTCTCTTTGACAGCGGTGATTTTCGCCAAGACATTGTCCATGGAAAGTTTTTGCTCCAAAAATTACGTTTATGCTTTGATTATAGCATATTATTTTTTTATTTTTATTTGCGTCATGCAAAAGAAGCATGGTCATTGTCATGAATGAGATAAGCTAGAGCGTCTTTTTCTTCATCTCGCGAGTGAAGAATTTGAGACGATCGCCAATTTGGAGTTGGAGTTTGTTCTCGGTTTTAAGGGCGAGGCCACCGGTTTCGCCGGCAGTGAGCTCTTTCACATCAATTTTCTCTTTTTGAACAGAGGTGACTTCAACTTCACCAAGATAGGTCTTGTCGCGGACAACACGGGCAAGATAGGCTGGCTTTACATCGCCTTTTAATACTTCCCCGCCGGCGATGATTGAGGTCTTTTCGGTACGAAAGACGCCAAGGACCTTCATTTCGCCCTTGTCTTCTTCAATAATTTCAGCGTCGAGGAGGTTTTCCATTTCATGCTTAGCGTCGTCAAGAAGTTCGTAAATTACACGATAGGTACGAACCGGAACATTGTCGCGCGCAGCCATCTTGGAAATGTTAATCGGAACAGAGACATTGAAGCCATAAACCACAGTATTGCCACCGGCAGCCATGTAGACATCGTTTTCGTTGATGTCACCAACACCGGTCGAAACGATGTTTAGAGTGATTTCGCCGTGCGTATCAATCATTTTAAGTGAGTCGACGACAGAGGTGACGGAGCCAAGCACATCGCCTTTGATAATAACATTAAAGACTTTGGAATTGTCAGCGACGTTCATCATACGAAGGAGATCGGATGAGGTGACGTTTGCGGAAGCAGTCTCGTTTGCGAGGGCTTGGGCATTTAATAATGCCATCTTGCGAGCGGTCTTTTCGTCAGAGACTTCGACGAAGCGGTCACCGAAGTTCGGGAGCTCTTTAAAACCAGTAATTGTGACAGGGGTAGATGGAGTAGCCTTACCCTTTGGTTTACCCTTGAAATCCAGCATAGTGCGGACTTTACCAAAGGCAGAGCCGGCCACGATAAAATCGCCAGTCTTTAATTCCCCACCGGTAACAAGAAGGTTCACAACGGAGCCACGACCGGTTTCCATGTGGGATTCAATGACGAGACCTTCGGCCGGAATGTCGACATCAGCTTTTAATTCTTCAATATCGGCGGTTAAAAGAATCATATCAAGCAGTTGTTCGAGGTTAGTGCCCTGCTTCGCGGAAATCGGCACCATCGTAATATCACCGCCCCATTCCTCTGGTTGGAGGCCATGTTGGCTGAGATCCGCCATGGTGCGTGGGATATCAGCACCTTCGCGGTCGATTTTGTTAATTGCGACGATGATTTTGGCATTCGCAGACTTGGCAAAGTTAATTGCTTCGACGGTTTGAGGCTTCACGCCGTCATCGGCGGCGACCACAATCACCACGATATCGGTAAGCATCGCGCCGTGCTGGCGAATAGCAGCAAAGGCTTCGTGACCAGGGGTATCGAGGAAGGTAATCCAACGATCATCGTGCTTTAATTGGTAAGCGGAGATGTGCTGGGTGATACCACCGGCTTCGTCGTCAACGGTTTTCTTATGGAGCAAAGTATCGAGAAGAGTGGTTTTACCATGGTCGACGTGACCCATTACAGCGACAACTGGTGGTCTAGAAACTGCCTTATCAGAGAGTTCGCGATGAAAGTCGGAAGTCTTAGTCGCGGTGTTTTTCTTCTCGAGTTTAACGTTTTTTAGACCTAATTCATCAATAATAATTGATGCAGTTTCAAAATCAAGACGCTGATTGATGGTGGCAACAATGCCGTTTTTGAAGAGTTCGCCGATTAATTGGGTAACAGAAAGTCCGAGCGCATTGGCAAGCTCATCAACGGTAATAGAACCGGCAATCTGAATTGTTTTTTCTTCCATTTGCTCTCCTTTCTCATGATTTTAGACGTCAAAACAAAAATAACTCTTATAATTTTACCACAAAAATAAAAAATATGCTATAATAGACATACGCACATTTTGACGTATGGATATTCCCCTGTAGCTCAATGGTGGAGCAAGAAGCTGTTAACTTCGAGGTTGCCAGTTCGAGTCTGGCCGGGGGAGCCATTTTTTTAGGAAAAAACATACGGAGACTCGCGCTTCGCGAACGAGTCTGGCCGGGGGAGCCATTTTTTTAGCGTAGAAAAATCCCCCGAGAATTTGGGGGATTTAATGTTAGAGGCGAGCGATGTACTGAAGATAATCTTCGAACCTAGTTCTGGGGCGAGAGACAACCTCGCCATTTTTGGTGATTTTGACGATGTACCGCCAGCAGAATTCTTTGGGATCACTGGGGTGCGCACAGATTGCTGTAGTAACTAGCCAGGTGTGGCCATCATCTTCGAATTTGGCGGTGGTTATCTGATGTTCACTATAATCCGTGCCGTAATACGAACCGTCTTTCTCTTCTTTGAAGCTACTGAGACGCTTCCAGCCGCGATAGAATGACTCCGGAACCATTGCGTAGCTGTGGGCTTTTAAGCCCTCGGCCAACTGTTCCAATTGAAATCCGATGGTGCCATAGAACGCGCCATACTCACCCATTTAAAACACCTCCTATTAATGTGCAAAAGGTATCAATATAATAACATAAATTCTAATATTAATCAAGGTATCACTCTATCGGTATGCCGACTATACACGAATCACCGGTGGTGAATAACTGGTTATGTCTTGATTTTTTCGGCATTTTGTGCTATAATTATAGTATCGTACCTTAAAAATTAGGGAGGTTAGTAAAAATGAAGACTATTCGCAGATTGTTTGTCATTTTTCTGATTCTTTCGGTGATTTTTACCTCTGGTTGCTCGCTTCCCTTTACGAAGGCGACATCCACAGATCCGGCCGAGAAGCCGTCCACCGAAGAAAACAGAACTAGGCCAACAGCGACTCCGACGCCGACCACAGTTCCAACTGTAGCACCGACGCCTGAGCCTACTCCGGAGCCGACACCGACTCCGACACCCACGCCAGAGCCGACGCCTACGCCGACTCCGACCCCTGTGCCAACCGTGGCACCGACCCCCGCACCGACGCCAATTCCTGGCATCAAAATCACGAAAGACCCGTATGACGAGCTTTCCGTGACGGAAGGACAAGAAAAAGTGCTTTTCATCGCTCGTGCTGAAAACTACGAGCAAATGTCCTGGGAGTTTATGGACGCAAATGGTGAGGTCTTCTCGGCCGAAGATGCTGTCAAATATCATGGACAGATTATCGACGGTTACAATAGTGAAACACTAACCATTTGGAATGCTTCTTGGGCAATCAACGGATGGCAGGTTCGTGCAATTTTCTACAATTTCACCATGGGTGAAAAATTTTACACGAACTGGGCAAGAATCCAGCTCATCGAAGAGCCCGAACCCTACATCCCGCCCGCACCGCCCGTGCAGCCCGATCCGCCTTCATCTGATGATAATATCACTTACTTTGAGGCAAGACAGCTTTACGTCATCGGTTCCGGTGTACTAATCCGGTTTTGGCCGGGTGGTGATTGGAACACGTCAGTAGAAGCCGGACAGGTTGTTACCGTGGATGGTGAGACTGGCGGCTGGTATCATCTGGCCGATGGTAGTGGTTACATTTCCAAGAATTACGTATCTGATAATCGTTGGGACATCTGGGACCACTTCGTCAACATGTACGGCACCGGCGCGATTGTCGATAAGACAGAACAGCATGCTTATTTCTACGTGGATGGCACACTGATGGGCGACACCGATTGCGTGACTGGTGATGCTTATACATCACCGACGCCGATTGGCCTTTACCAGATGTGGTGCTTCCGCGAAGACTTCAACATGCAGGACAATCCCGCTTGGTACACGACCTACGCTTCGTTCTTTAACGGCGGTATCGCGATTCACGATGCCGACCACTGGAGAAGCGAGTATGGCGGAACCATCTACCAGGGCAACGGCTCACATGGATGCGTAAATACGCCGGCTTGGTTCGCCGAGCTGGTGTACCACAATTCCCAGATTGGCACTCCTGTGCTTGTCATTCCCTAATCCCCAGCACCTTAATACCCGAGCTTAGGCTCGGGTATTTTTTTATTTATTCTTGCTTTCAATGTTTTGCAGTTCGAAGCGGTATTGTTGCTTCACGTTCGGATACTTTTCGTGATCGACTTCACTTAGGAACATTTTAATCGGGCGGCACCAGAGGCGACCGTCGCCATAGAGGGCGCGGTAAGCCACCATTGGCTCTTTAGTCTCACTATCATAAATAATGTCTTCGACGAGGTATAAATCCCCTTTAAAATGCTTGTAAACCCCATGAATAAATACGTCTCTTTTCATATTTTAATATTAACATTAATCGTGCTAAAATAGGCTTAAAATAGGAGTTTATATGTATATTGATAAACGGCTTTTAATTGGCAAAACCGATGATGGCAAGGAGCTAGCAATTTTGCCACAAATGGCGAACCGCCACGGCATTATTACGGGTGCGAGCGGTTCGGGTAAGACAATCACTCTCAAGGTGATGGCGGAGAGCTTCTCGGACGCTGGCGTACCGGTGTTTCTCGCGGATGTAAAGGGTGATCTTGCTGGCACGGCCTGTGTCGGCGAAATCAACGAAAATATCGAAAAACGCCTGAAGAAGCTTGACTTAAAGGGTTTTGAAGCGAAGCAATATCCGGTGAGATTCTGGGATTTATATGGCCAAAGTGGCCATCCAGTACGTGCTACCGTAGAATCCGTCGGTCCAGAAGTGCTTTCAATTATGCTTGGTTTGTCGGAGGCGCAGGAAGGCAACCTGGCGATTGCTTTTGCGATTGCTAAAGATGAGAATCTCGCTTTGATTGATCTAAAGGACCTCCGTGCCGTGCTCCAATATGTGAGTGAAAACCGTGATAAGTATTCCACTAGATATGGCAATATCACGACTCAAAGTATTGGTGTAATTCAGAGGTCGCTCCTCACGCTTGAAAATCAGGGTGCTGACCATTTCTTTGGCCAGCCAGCGCTAAGTGTAAACGATTTCTTCTCCGTTGATAGCGATGGTAGAGGCGTAATTAATATTCTCCACGCTGTGACTTTGTTTGAAAGCCCAGATATGTATGCGGCGTTCCTACTCTGGTTACTTAGCACGCTCTTTAGCACTTCTCCAGAGGTGGGCGACCTTGATAAGCCGAAACTCGTCTTCTTCTTTGATGAGGCACATCTACTCTTCCACGATATGCCGGCTTATAGACTAAAGAGGATTACGCAGATTGTGAAACTGATTCGCTCACGTGGTATTGGTCTCTACTTCATTTCACAGAGTCCAACCGATGTGCCAGATGAAGTTTTGGCGCAACTTGGTAACCGCGTTCAACATTCACTCCGTGCTTATACACCATCAGAGCAAAAAGCCGTGCATGCTGCTGCCCAATCATTTAGAGTAAATGAGAAGTTTGATACCGAAAAAGCAATTCTTGAGCTCGGCACGGGCGAAGCTTTGATTTCCTTCCAGGACGAGAAGGGCGCACCTTCCATAGTGGAGCGCGCGACGATTCTCCCGCCACAAAGTAAAATGGGTGCGATTGACGATATTACGCGCAATAAAGTTATCAATATGAGCCCACTTTGCGGTAAATACGATGAGGAACAGAATCCAGAATCGGCTGCCGAGATTATCCAGCAAAAAGCCGAGACGAAGGCCGCTGAAGAACAGGCGAGATTAGAGGAAGAAGCTGCTGAGAAGCAACGCATTGCTGCTGATAAAGCCGCGGAAAAAGCCGCTCAGGAACAGGCGAAACTGGCTGAAAAAGAAAGAATTGCCGCGGAAAAAGCCGCCGAGAAACTTGCCAACGAGCGGGCTAAACAGGCCGAAAAGGAGCGGATCGCTGCTGAAAAAGCCAAGGCGAAACAAAAATCATCCGCTGATCGTTTCCTCGGTAATGTGCTTGGTTCCGCTGGCAGCGCCATCGGTAGAAACATCACGAATAAAATCTTTAAAGACATTTTTAAAGGTAAATAATTCAAAGCATTAAAAAGGGCCCCCGGAGGGGCCTTTTTTGCTGGGGAAGGTGCTAGGTTTAGGAGGTTAGAGATTATGTTTACCAGCCGTAGTATGTAGTACTGACAGTGTCAGTTACAGTGTAGGATTCACTGTGAGTAACGGTGGTTTCAACCGGTGGATAGCAGCCACCAACGATGATGACTGCCGGCTCGCAGGGGTTGCAGGGTGTGCAGGGTGCAATCGGAGTTCCGCAATACGGATCCGGAATCCAGCACGGGGGCGGGCAAACCGGTTCGCAAGGCCTGCAGGGCTTCGGCGGGCACGGATTGCACGGAGTACATTCGACCAGCCTCATAAAGGCCCAGTTGGAGTATTTCACATTACCGCAGTCGTCGTGGAAGACGGCTCTCACATACCACCCGTTAATTCCCCAGGTGATATTCCGGATAGTGATTTTCTCACTGTTGATGCCTTCAAGGCACAGGCCGTAGTCGGAAATGGCTTTCTCTGCGGAGAAAGGCCCGCCGTTGTCACCGATTTTGAATTCCCAGGAAATCCAGGAGTAACCGGTGGCATACGATGTGAAATAAGTCGAAGACTGTCCATCTCTCAGAAGAACCTCATCGAGAGGATGCTTCGTGATGACGATCTGGCTAGCCGTAGACACGGGCGCTTGGGCCGTAGTGCAAGGTGCCGGATTGTTTTCGCCCGGTTCGACAAAGAGGAAGGCGGGATCGGAAACGATCGTTTCACCGTTCATCTTGGCGAAGTGGGCGCGGACTTTGAGACCACTCATGGTCTCGGGTACGTTCTTCAGGCGGATTCTTTGCTTGTCGGGAAACTCGACGATGAGTCCACTGAAATAATTCGGGGCGTTTTCGGCCTCGACAGTGTCGCCGTCATCGGTTTCAAAGGTCCAGTACACAGAATAAACCTGCGTACCTTTCGGGTAAGCCATAAAGATGGCTTTCCCACCAGCGGGGATTGTCTCGTCCGTGGGGTGTTTCTCCACCACGAAGGCGGTCGTCTCAGCGGCTGCTACGTCTCCACCGTCCGCAAAAGCGGGCGGCGCGGTGAACATTGCGAGGGTGAGGATCAGAGAAATCGCGAGGACAAGGTTGAGAATCTTTTTCATCTTTAAAAAACCTCCTAATTATTAATTTGCTAGTTGATCAATCTCTAACCTCTGATCGTGACTAATTATAGCAATTATTCTTATATTTTGCAAGCATAAGCGCTTTATGTCAAGTTTAGAGCGTTTTCTTCCCTGTTTTTCATATGTGCTATAATGAAGTCATGATTCAGGTCTCAATCATTATTCCAGTCTATAATGCCGAAAAACACTTAGAAAGGTGCGTTAATTCAGTGCTCAAAGCAGTGAGCGGGATTCATAGTGAAATTCTTTTAATTGATAATAATTCAACCGATAAATCCGTCGGATTAATTCAGAAATATCGCAAGAAATACCCTGGTGTGATTCGAGCGATGCAGTGCCTAAATCCAGGGGCCGGAACAGTTAGAAATTTCGGTGTAACAGAGGCGAGAGGCAAGTATATTTGGTTTGTGGATGCCGATGACGAGGTGACGAAAGACTCTGTTTCGAAACTTTTAACAGCGGCAGAACAGAAAAAAGCCGATCTTACGATGCTTGGCATGAAGCGAATTTATCAAGATGGCCACACGGATTATCTCTCGGCAGTGAGGCCGGATGAAGATAATTATAAGAGTAGATTTGTGCGCTATGGACTCGGACCGGTGCAGGCATTTTCGAGAAGAGCGTGGTGGATTCAATGTGGATTTAAGTTTAAAGAAGGTATCATTCAAGAAGATATGGAGATGATGTCAGCTTTAATTCTCTACACAGACAAGTATGCGGCTGTGGATGAGCCAATTTACTTCTATTATCAGAACGAAGATTCGGTGCTCCATAAGACGAGTTGGGACCCGCACGCCTTTGATATTTTCCCAGCACTTGAAGGGCTGTATCAGAGATTTGTAAAAGCTGGGGCCGAGAAAACCTATCACGATGAACTCGAATGGTTCTTTATTTGGAATCTATTAATTGATTCGGCGAAGGATTTTGATAAATTCCCTGAGGGTAAGCCGGGATTCCAGCGTTCTCGCGAAATGATGAAGAAATACTTCCCGAAATGGCGAAAAAACCGCTTTTTGAAGCAAAAACCATTGAAATTTAGAATGCGCGTGAAATTAAATTATAAAAAATAACCCCCTTAAGCGGGGGCTATTTTTATTTCTTGGCTTTTTCTTCGGCTTCAAGTTTTTTGAAGGCGACTTTACCAACTAGAGTAGTTGGAAGTTTGTCGCGGAATTCGTAGGCGGCTGGAAGGGCGTAGATTGGAACATTTCTTTCGAGCAATTCGCGGATTTCTTTCTCAATCTTCTTCCCTGGTTTGTAGCCTTCTTTTAAGACAATGAAGGCTTTTGGCACCTGACCTTTGTATGGGTGATCAATACCAATCACCGTAGAGGTAAGCACACCTTCGTGCGAGTTAATGATAGACTCGAGGTGGGTTGGGTAGATGTTGTAACCAGATGAGATGATCATACGTTTTAGGCGCTGGGCGAAGTAAATGAGGCCGTCGTCACTTTGGTAACCGAGGTCACCGGT
>CAMHNK010000003.1 GCA_946186455.1 uncultured Candidatus Saccharibacteria bacterium | reverse complement strand
TCTATGATTTGAACGAATCAAATTTGAAATTGACCAGAAATGGCGTAAAAGAGCCGATTTACAGTATTGAAAAAATGAACGGTTTCTTTAGAGTTTGCACCGGGAACGATGATTACGTGCTAGGTAGGCAAGTTTATACTTTTGAATATGAATTTGTTAAGCCGGTAACGGATTGGGGTGATTATCAGGAATTATATTGGGATACAAATGGTAATGGATGGTCTCAGAGATTTGATAAGGTTACGGCGAGAATTCATTTTTCACCGGAAGTGAAAGAGAATTACGAAAACAAAAAATGGTGTTATGTTGGTAAATATGGCAAAAATGAGGATAAATGTGTAATTACGGAAATTGAGGATGGCGTACAATTTGTAACCGAGGATTTGGACAGTTTTGAAAATTTAACTTTCGATGTTCAATTTAAACCGAATTCTTTCGTAATTCCACCGCTTGATAAGAATTATACTTTGATAAAAATCATGGTGGGTGTGATTGCAATTTGTGTAATTATTCTGTTTTTCCCATTAAAAAAATTCATCAAAGCAAAAGAAAAGCGAAAATTCTATAAAGGATTTTTTGTAAAACCGGAGTTCCAACCGCATGATAAATATACGGTTGGCGAAATGGCGGAAATCTATATTGGTGATAAAAAAGACTCAAAGGTTGCAGTGCTACTTGATATGTTGGTGAAGAAACAAATCCGTTTAATAAAAGACGAGTCGTCCAAGAAAAATAAGTGGAAGATTTTGGTAGAAAAAAATGAAAACATCACAAAAGAGGGGAGCATAATTCTGAAGATTCTAAACGGTGGTACGGCCGTAAAAGATGGTGATGAAATTGAGATTAAAAAACAAACCCCAACTTCGTCGCTGGCGAGTTTGGGTCGAAATTATACAAAGTCAATTATTTCGAATTTGAAATCGTATGGGCTAGCGGAATCAAAGTATTCAGAATATACTTCGAGTGGTGGTAGTATTATTGGGCAGATCATTGGTTTTATATTGGCGTTTTGGTATTTCATTCCGTTTACGATTGTGGTGTTTGCTGGACTTTTAAATCCGGAATCCGAGGACGCCCTAGTCGGTGTAGCGGTAGGAAAAGAATATGTATTACCAGTTATATGCGTAACGGTGATTTTAACAATTATTATCTTTGCTTTGCTTCGTGAGAATACGAATAAATACATGGCAAGGACGAAAAAAGGACTTGAGGCTTCGAGATTTATGGATGGGCTAAAAATGTATATCAAAATGGCGGAAGCAGATAGATTGAAATTTTTGCAGAGCGTGAGCGGTGCGGATGTTTCGGCGAAAGGAATCGTGAACCTATATGAGAAATTACTTCCGTATGCGGCGGTGTTTGGACTTGAGGAGAGCTGGATGAAAGAAATGGAAGATTATTGCAAGACAATGGACATCGAGGAACCGGAGTGGTATGGAAGTGGATTAGATTCTTATCGGATGCATTCTCTTATCAATAGTGCCACGAGGTATGCTAATAGCTCAACAAGCTATAGTAGCAGCAGAAGTATTTCCGGTGGTGGTGGATATTCGTCTGGATTCTCTGGTGGCGGAGGCGGCGGCTTCTCCGGCGGAGGCGGCGGCGGAGGCGGCGGCGGAGGTCGCTAAAAAGTATAAAAATACTTAAAACATTAAAAAGCTTGTGCTAATATAATATATATATGGACGTGGGAGAGAGTGGTTCTGTACCAGTTGAGGTAGAGAAAAAACAAAGCAACTTCATTTTATATGGGTTTTTGATTTTCTTTATTGTGGCAATCATCGGTCTTTCTGGTGGACTGATTTACATTAATTTCTTCCGTCCAAAAGCACCAGAGATTGGTAAGGTTGATTGTAATTTTAAAGATCTTAGCGAAGTAAGTAATGCAATTACGAGTGCAATGCAAAAATCCGAAAGTGAGGAGCTAGATTTACTCCAAGCTTATTCGGAGCAGTGCGAGAACCGCGAATACAAATACGAATTTTTGCTAGCGTATATTCAAGAGTTAGACAAGGATGAATTTGGATATTACGAAGAGGCGTTAAAAGAGCTCGATAAGGTGAATTTTCCGGAAGTGCCAGAAAGACAACGGGAACATTTTTACCATACTTATGCGGTAGTATATAGAGATTTAGGCGAGACGGAAAAAGCGGAAGAGTATGAGGCTTTGTCCGTGCAGGCACATAAAGACTATTATGGATGTATAGAAGGGGGATGTGACAATGAAAACCAGCATTAAAAGAATTTGGGCAATTCTGATTGGTGGTTTTATTTCGTTTATTGTTTCTGGTACCGTCATGATTGGGTCGGTGCAAGCCGGTGAAGGTTATGGTGGTGGTTATGGTGGTGTTCCGGGTTGTCAGAGCTTGGTGCTTGCGACATGTTTTGGTGCGGTTTGGCGTTGGTATTCAACCTCTTCAAATGATATTCGTATTAGCGGTACCGTGGACGATAACACTTGTCAAGAGGATGGTGTGGCAGCCGGCGGCCATATTAGAGGTTGCGGTGATTATGGTGGCTATTGGCGTTATGCCTGGGTGGCACAGAGAGGCTATAGCAACTGGAACTGTGGCTATTCGTATGATCAGTACGATCAGCGTGGTATTAGCTCGATTGGTACAGGCTCGTACTATTCGGTCTTCTTTGGTGGGCCGATGAAGTATGCGTATGGTTATAACTGGAATGATGGTAGGTGGGAAGACGTACGAGAGATTTATTTGGCACTCCAAGCGCAAGATCCAAACACTTTTAGATCTGGTTGGGGCTATGGTAGTAACCTGGGTTGGTTCTGTGGTCCAAGTTCGGTGGAAGAAGTTCAGCCACAAGTAAAAGAATATACTTTGACAGCGGTGGCGGTGGACGAAAATGGTAATTCACTGAGAAACATTATTCGTGACGTGACAAGTACAGTGGAAGAAGGAAATTATACTTATGTGTATCGTCGTGAGAAGACCAATTATATATTTAAGGGTTGGAAGTACCGGAAGAATGATTCGTATTATGCGTCGACGGATACTTGGTGGGGCCAGTATATGTATAGTGACGCCACAATGTACGCCGTGTATCATGAATACAAGGAATATACTTTGACTGGTATTGCGTACGATACGGATGGTAATTCGCTTCGGAATTTGATGTCCAATGTAACAAATACGGTGGAAGAAGGGTACTATGCCGCAATCACGCGGCGAACGGCGGCAGCGTATACTTTTGTGGGCTGGAAGAGTAGTCTAAGTAGCTCTTCATATATTTCGACCAATATAACGTACGCGGTGACGGCACTTTGGAGTAATCAGACAGTTTATGCGATTTATCAGCATCAGGAATTCTCGGCGCGAGCGAGGGTATCCGGTGGTAGTTCGATAAGTGGGACTGGTACTGGTTTCTCCCAGCGAGACGCGACGCAGAATATCCAGATAGATTGTCCGAATTCGGGTTGTGATGTAGCCTTTGATATTGCGATGAAGCTAGAAAAAGGTGAAGGTAATGTAAACTTTGTGGTTTACCGGCAAATAACTGGTGGTTCTGCGTATCAGCAGACGACTAATCCGGCGGCTCCGTTTGCACCAAGTACGTCTGGTTCAACGCTTAGCGTGTGGCTACGATCGGCCTATCGAAATCCATATGTAGAATCGATTCGCCCGGGTGAGACCTTGTGCTATTATGTTGTATTTAGCCCGAAGGGGAATGGTAATGTAACAGTCAAGGCTTGCGCCTATGCTAAACCATCAACCTTCCAGGGTAAGATTAATGTAACGACACCATCTGGTAGTGACACCGTGGATTGGACCGATGCGAGTAAGACAGTGGTAAAGAATATCGACAACTGTCCGGTGACGGGATGTACGGTTTCGTTTAACCATAATCTTAGGCGCACGGCTGGTACCGGTTCGACTAATTATGTAATTTCGCGTACTTCAAACTATTCCTCGACTGTCACGGCAAATAACAATCTTGGTAGTGGCGAAGAATACTTTACGAGGAACCCGCACCAGGTACTCACGGACAATAATTTGACTTTGAAACCTGGGCAGGTGGTTTGTGAGATTTTACAATTCAAACCGAATAATAACTATGTAACGCCGCCGGCTTACACTTCACTCAAGCTTTGTGCTTCGGCGCTGGGTAAGGCGCAACCGGATGACCCGACGAATGATCCGACGACGATGGAGGACGACCAACTCAGCGATGCCTTCCTCGATATGCGCGTGAAGAACCCAGATGGTCCGACTAAATATCATAAGTATCAGAAGGCGGTTTACGCGAAGCCGGGTAATACTATTTCATATCGTGCAACTTATAACCCGATTCTCCAATACACGACTTATCTCGTGCCGCAAAGGTTGCAAATTGATGGTGGTGCGGTTAAGCCGACCGGCTCGTTAAATACTTATTACTATCTATATCAGCTGTTTAACCAAAACCGTGGCAATAATAATAGTTGGAATAATGCCATCATGGTACATAGCAACGGCTCATTTAGCTATTCGACGCCACATTATTATAATCTTGGTAAAACGGATAAGCAAAAAGAAGTTAATACTCACCGCGTGACGATTTCGGAAGTAGGTAAGGATTTGGGTGAGTCGGTGACGACGAACATTACTAAATCGAACGCGACGGCGATGTCGCCAAGCCAAGTGACCTTTACGTCTTATAGCACGGCAAAAGATAACCTCGCTAATGTTAGCACGACAAGCAAGACGAGCATCGCACACGCTTATGTTCCGTATAACTTTGATATGGCGCTCAAGATTAAGACCGACAATACCGATCCAGTTTATGCTGGTGAAGACAAGAAGATTGAATATGAAATCGACGTGGTTCCGCGCAAGAATCCGGAAACGACGGATGGTTCCGATGCGCAAAAGTATGCAACGATTGTGCCGGAATTCTTAGGGCGTATCATTATTTACACACCACTTAATGGCGTGAAAAACGCCGCGGATAGTTGGGGTAATGGTAAGACGCAGGATGTTTGTAGATACTTCGGGCTAACTAAGGATGATGTGAATTGTCGTTATGATAATGAGGAAAACAGCCCGCTCAACACGACGGGTAGACTTGATGGTATTGCTTACAATCGTGAGCTCAAAATGAGCGTGCCGGATCAAAAGGCCGGAACCTACATTTGTGTGGCCGTGGCAACTTACCCAGCATACAGTGGTGCTTATACCAACTGGAATGAAAAAGAAGGTAGCAAAACTTGGCGGATTTCCGAATCGAAATGTTTCCTGATTGCAAAGCGTCCGAGTTTCCAAGTTTGGGGTGGTAGCCTGTATTCTGGTGGTACGATTAAGACTTCTGCCGCGATTAAGAATAATTTGAAGAATCTTCCGGCATTTAGTGGCGTGTTTGTCTTCTCGTCATGGGTTGAGCAAAGCGTAACGGCTAATGGTACGATCCTCGCTCTCGCATCAGGTGCCGCTTCCGGTCTTGCTAATAACATCGCAGGGGGTGGCTCGCAAGAGCCAGCGTCGGACTACTGTAAATATCGGGTGCCGCTCAGCTTAGCAAACTACGCTAGTAACATCGTATCTGGTATCTGTCCGGGGGCACAGGTAACTGGTAATTCCGGAATCTCGGCCGTGCTATCAAATCAGAAGTCGCTAATTGGGCAACTGCCGAATGAGGACAGCCTAGTCAATGAGCTTTCCGGTGGCTCGACGATTACGATTAACAATAGTTCAGCGAAGAATATCGTAAGGTACAATGTGAACGGCAATGCGACGATTAACGCGAACACTGTGAATGTTGGCAGAACGCATATTATTAATGTGGCTGGCGACTTGACGATTAATGGCAATATTCAGTATCAGAGTTCGACCTTCACGGCGCTCGACCAGATTCCGAAGGTGATTATTTATGCGAATAATATTAAGATTGGTTGTACGGTCAGACGAATTGATGCGATTATTATCGCTGAGAATGATCTGAGCACTTGTGAATCGAATGACATTAATTCTAGACAGAACTCATATCGCTTGCAAGTGAATGGCGCAATCATTACAAATAAATTGTTCTTTAACCGTACGTACGGTGCGGCGACCGGCGTGAATTCGAAAGTTCCGGCCGAAATTGTGAATTACGATACTTCGACGATTCTTTGGGGTAGAGCAAAGTCAGATCCAAATAACGAACACAAGAATCTGACAGCAGTCTATACCCACGAAATCGCACCGAGGTATTAACAAAAATAAGCATTAATGGTAAACTAGAATAAAGTATAGTGTATAAAAAAGTAAGGAATATAACAAATGGATCCACTAACTAATCCAACTCCGACACCGGCTCCAGCTCCAGCTGCACCGGCCGTCCCACCGGTACCACCAGTACCACCAGTACCAGCCCCAGAACCAGCTGCCCCAGCAGCGTCGGTTGCTCCAGCTCCAGCTGCGCCTGTTGCTCCGACCGCACCTGCTGCGCCAGTTGCTCCAGCTCCGGCGCCAGTTGCACCTGTTGCTCCGGCCGCACCTGCTGCTCCAGGCGTGCCACCGGTACCACCGGTGCCACCAGTTGCTGCTCCGGGTGCTGCTCCAGTATTTAATCAAATGTCTGCTTCAGAGGTATTTGCTGCTCCAGGCGCAGGTAGTCAACCACTTGTTGGCGCAACTGACCCAATTACGATGCCGGCTCCACCGAAAGCACCGGATCCAGTTGAAGAAGAACTCAAGGCCCCATTCAAGGCTGCTGAACCAGTTCCTGGTTCAATCGGTAGTGCGATTTCCGTTCCGGAAGGTGCCGCTCCGGCCGCCGATCCAGGTCGCACACCAAGTGTTGCTTTTAACGATCCGGCTACTAGTGATCAGCCGACAAACACCTCGGCTCCAGCTCCAGCCAAGAAGAAAACTAGCAAATCAACTTTGATTGCACTTGTAGCGGTTGCTGGTTTAATCGTTGCAGTGCTCGTAGTTGTACTCATTATGCAACTTGGTAAATAACGCGTTTATTCCTTACGCTTGATAAATTAGACATAGCATTATAAAATTGTGTTATGTCTAATTTTTATATTACAACTGCAATTCCATACGTAAACGGTGTGCCACATATCGGTCACGCGATGGATTATTGTCTTGCAGACACTTGTGCTAGATATCATAGATTAATTGGCGATAATGTACGTTTCCAAGCCGGAACGGATGAACATGGCAATAAAATCTTTTTGAAAGCCAAGGAGCTCGGTGTGCCGGTCGAAGAATATGTGGCTGAGAATGCAAAGAAATTCCAAGAGTTCATTCATAAACTCGGTGTAGAATATACGGATTTTATTCGTACGACCGATGATAGTCACGAAAAACTTTGTCAACAAATATGGTTAAAATTAAAAGACCACATTTATTCTTCAAAATACGAAGGTTGGTATTGTACTGGTTGTGAAAGATATGTCACGAACAAAGAAGCCGAAGAAAATCACGGCATTTGTCCGGATCATCAAAAACCGTACGAAAGGCTCGAAGAAGAGAATTATTATTTACGCATTTCGGATTTCAAGGACGAGATTCGCGAAAAGATTGAAAGCGATGAACTTTTGATTTTGCCAGAATTTAGAAAACGCGAAATTTTGAAATTGCTTGAAGATTCGCCGGATGTATCGATTTCACGTCCAAAAGCGCAGCTTACATGGGGTGTGCCAGTACCGGATGATGATACGCAAGTGATGTATGTTTGGATTGATGCACTCGCAAATTATATTACGGTGCTTGGCTTTCCGGAAAAAGATATTTCGGAATGGTGGCCAGCATCAGCCGAATTTGTGGGTAAAGATATTTTGAGGTTCCACGCAATCATTTGGCCAGCGATGTTACTTGGTCTAGGTCTCAAAGTGCCAAAGACTTTGGTCTCGCATGGCATGGTGCTTGCGGACGGACAGAAGATGAGCAAGTCGATTGGCAACGTAGTTGATCCGATTGAAGTGATGGATAAACACGGTCTCGATGCGATGAGATATTATTTCCTCCGTCACATCGATACGTTTGCGGATTCCGATTTTACGTGGGAAAAGTTCGAGGATGCTTACAATAATGAACTTGCAAATGATCTTGGCAATTTAGTGCAACGTCTTGCCACGCTTGCAAACAAGAATGGCATTTCAGCGCCAAAAGTAAAGGTGAACTTGCCAAAAGAATACCGTGAACTCATGGATAACTTTGAGTTTAACAAAGCCTTTGATTTCGTTTGGGAAAAGATTCAGGGTATTAATCGTAGAATTGACGATGAGAAACCATGGGCGCTCGCGAAGGCTGGTGAGACGGAAAAACTCGAAAAGGTGATGGGCGAGATGATTAGTAATCTCGTTGGCGTGGCCCACATGCTTCGTCCGTTTATTCCAGGCACAGCCGAAAAGATCGAGAAGATTTTTAGCGGTAAGATTGTGCCACCAGAAACGCCACTCTTCCCGAAGAATTAAATCTAGAGGTAAAAAAAATAACCCGCCATTTAGACGGGTTATTTTATTGGATTTTACTCTTCGCCGGAAAGCTTACCCATGAAGTCGGAGAGGTAGAAACCTACTACGCCACCAATCATTGGGAGCAATGCATAGACTGAGAGCGCTTGGCAAATACCGCCAAGAACTGCGCCAAAGTTATCACCAGATTCTGGGAAGATTTGGAACATTAATGCAGCTGCTGGGTTGTAGACGAAGTTGTTTTGGACGCCGACGAAAGCGGCTGAAACAACGAAGCCAATGAGCATTGCAAGAACAATACCACCAGCAGTGGTTGCTGCGAAAGTAAAGACGCTGCGCTTGTATTTGAGAGCGCGAGCAAAGAAGAATGCGATCACGATTGCACCAAGAAGCTCAATCATTGCGAAGACCCAGAATTGGTTCTCGCCAATTGCGGTCATCTTTGGAATTTCGTAGGCGGTTTCGCCGCCAGCCAAATGGAAGGCGTTGAAGATGACCCAACCGAGCCAGGCACCGAGCACCTGAGCGATGAGATACATCACGCCACGAATGACTGAGATGCGGCGGGAAGCCATCATGCCAACCGTGATGATTGGGTTGAGGCAGGCGCCTGAAAGTGAGTAGATTGCAATGAAGACTGCTAGGATCAAGAATGAATAGTTAGCAACACTTGCCACGCCCATAAGGCCGAGTGCGAAGAGGAACAATGTGATGAGCATTGAACCAAGCACTTCGCCGAGCAATGCGCCGTAGAACTTGTGATTCTTGAACACAGTCAAGATGCTTTCTTTTTCTTCATATTTTCTTGCGAAGAAACCACTAAAGATAGATTTACCTTTTGTTGAAGTGATAACTTCTCTCTCCACCGTTTGTGTTTTAGAGGCCTCGGACACTGGCTTTGTGACAGTCTTCGCGGCAGTTTTTGGCTTGGTCGTTTTGGACTTCGTAGTCTTAGACGATGCCTTAGGCTTTTTTGTTGCCATTTCTCCTCCTTAAATAATATTTACTTTATTATAGCATATTATCGGTGTGATATAATGAAAAAGTATTTAATTTTTAGGGAATAGACTATGGGCATAATGGTAAGTAAAAAAGATGATGTGACGGATGAACTTTCGCGTCGAATTAATGCAGACTTGCGTGAAAAAATGAATAAGACATCGAAGCAAGATGGCAATAAAAAAGATCCTGATTTAGTGGAAGATTCTGATTATGTCCGCGATATGAAAGAAACTCAGAAATATGCTTGGCTTTGGGTGGTTTGCACCATTGTTGGTGTTGTAGCGATTGTTATTGTAGTCATTTATCTTTTGACTCAGCAGCGATAATTTTAGTTTGAAAACGCTTCAAAATTTAGCATAAGTGCTATATAATATATTATATGGACGATAGGTCTAAACCGGCGCAACGGAATGATATTCCTAAGATTGACGCGGCTAATAATGAAGCCGCGAGAGGTTTGCGTGCAGTTGAAGCTGGCGCAGCTTCGGATAAGCCGAAAGAGACCGGTGATAATCTTGATGCGAACCGCGCAAACGAAGCGGCCGCGAATGGGTTTTATACTGGGACTGGTCGTGAGTTAATTTCTGTTAAAGGTAAGGGAAAAGGCAAGAGTTTTCTTAAAAGTAAGGGGCCGATTGGATTAATTATCGCACTTATAATGGGGTGCGGTGGATTGATGGCCGGTACACAGTTTTTCCAACCATTTGCTTTAGTTGAAAATCTTAGAGAGCTATATAATTCTATGCATGTTTCCACCAATAAGAGATCGGATGTGTTTTTTAAGATGCAGATGGGCAAGGGGAAATACGCCAACCCAATTAAAGGGCACGTCTTCGGTAATGATACGTTTAAAATTACTCCTAAGCAGCGAAACAGACTAGCAAAACAAGGCATTGAAGTGGATGAGGTAAATGGAACCACTGTTTTGAGGTTTGATGATGGGAGTGGCACAATTAAAACCATTGTAGCGGACCCTGACGATATCGGTAGAGTTGGTGGTGATGCGATTGATTTTAAAACGGCATATAGGGATAATCCGGACTTTTTTAACGGATATAATCAAGGATCAATGACTTGGCGAGGGGCAATATCTAACTGGTTTAGTAGTGTTACCGCAAAGTTTCTTTCAAAAAACAGAATTACTAGAAATATGTTTAAGGATTTTATAGAAAAAACAAATAGAGCAGAAGCCGGTAATACTAGAAGATATGCTTTGGAAAAAATGGCTGAAGGTACAGATTCTATAGAAGAGCCCGGTTCAAAAATGGCTACTGCAGAGGATCAGGATTATGAGAGAACTGAGGTTGGCGAAGATGGCGTAAGTAGAACAGTCCACGATGTTGTTGAAGATCAGCATTTAGGTGCTCCGGCGTCTAGTGGTAAAGGCAGAATAAGTCGTGCTCAGATTAAAGCAAACCCTGAATTAGTCGGCGACATTGTTGATAATGTTAAAAAGAAATTTGAAGGAGCAAATAAAGGTGCTGGTACAGCACAAAAGGTAGTAAATGTTACTTGCGCCGGTGTCAATTTCTTGGGTGCACTTAGTTTGATGGCTTCCGCTGCCGAGGCTCTTCAGATTATTAATCTTATTTCTGGATACACTGAAGCTGTAGATAAAACTAAGGCTGGCCTTGGCGACGAATCACCACTGACTGATTTAACAGATGCACTAAATGAAAGACGGAAGAATACTCATATATCTATTTTTGGGAATACTACGGATGAGTCTTCTTCTGAGAAAACCGCAATGGAATCTGAGGGATTTGCTGCAGTTTTTCAGGGAACCAAAATTAATACGAAAGACCCTAGCGTAAAGAGCTTTAACGTTTCTTCAAACATGCTTTCGTTCACATCTAGGACTGATGTGTTTGAGACTTGTATGATCGCTAAAGCGGCTACTAATCTCGTATCTGCTGGTATAAAGATTGCTGAAATTGGAACTTGCTTTGCTGGGCTTGTGGGCGCGCTATTTACTTTTGGCGCATCGATTGCGACTTGTTTGCCGTTGCTTGGTGATATTGGTACGAGTATTGCACTTGGCGTTGCTGCTACGGTTGCAATTAGCGCAATAGTTGCCGTTATTACGCCTGTACTTACTAATATTCTTACTCGAGATTTGATATCTGATATCGGTGGAGAAGATTTGGGTAATGCATTGACTTCTGGTGGTAATATGGTTATGGGTAATAATCATAGATCAAATGGTGGATCTCTAGCTACGCAAGAGAAATATGTCGAGTTTGCGGTCGCGCAGCAGGAGGTAATTGCCGAAAATGCGAGGTTGGAGCGGATGAATCGTAGCCCATTTGATATCACTTCTAAATATACTTTTATGGGCTCATTAATAACGCAATTTATGAGCTTCTTGTCTACAAGCTCTGTCATGAGTGCTATTTCGACTAGCACAAACGTACTCTCTTCTTCTATCGCTTCACTTTCCCCAACTGCTACTGCTAGCAGTATTGCGAAAAACTTGCCAGATTTAGAAGAGTACAAAAAAACTTGCCCTTATCTTGCTTCGATTGGCGCAATAGGTGATGCCTTCTGTAATCCATATGCGATAACGGATATTACTACCATTAACGAAGATCCTGCGCAAATTATTAACGAGATTGGTGAAGACCAGTTTGCAGATGAATTAACGTCTGATGGCAATGTTAAAATTGCGGGGAATTCCGATCTCGCCAAATATATGCTTTATTGTAATAACAGGGAGTCTACTTTTGGTGTTGCTGACCAAAATATCGCCGATGATTTGCAAAACTGGGCTAGAGTAAGAACGAAAAATGGTAAGCTTAATTCAGTTGCAAATGCTGCCATTGGTGCAGTTCCGGTCTTTGGAGACATTGTCGATATGTTCCAATCTGTTGAGGCGCTCGAAGGGATTGGTTATATTAGTGGTGAATCGTGTGTTGCCGGTAATGATGTGAACGCTGCAAAATCACCTAATTGGGAGAGAGCAAAGCTCTATCAAAGATTCTTTGAGGACCAATCTCTTGCAGAAACAATGGGCGTTATTGAAAAATCTGCTGTTACGGCATTTCTTGAAGAATACTACGAAGAACATCCTCTCGATAATACTTACGAAGGTATTCTTGCGAGATACTCTGGTCTTCAGAAGGATCAGGTTGTTGCTGTTTTGAACTATTTGGAACTTGCAAATTACATTGCCGATTACGATCCGACCACCCGCCACCAATTCGGTGAACCAGAAGTGGTGATGCCGAATCAAATTCTCTTTGACACTGAAAATTATGTGGCTGAAGCACCGGCCATTATTCTGACCAATGCAATCTCATTTGCCGATGTTAGAAACCGCGTTTTTGTAGTATAATATAATATATGGAAGAGTTGGAGAAATTAAAGCTCGAATTAAAGAGCTTAAATAGCGAATACGCTAAAATAAAAGAGGTTCCGGCCGAGAAGCGTGGCGAGTTTGGTCGTGAATTAAATGCCAAGAAAAATGCAATATTAGAAAGGATTAAAAAGGCTGAGGAAGCATTGCTTGATGCGGACGTGGTGCCACTTGATATTACGGCGCCTTGTTCTAGCAATGAGCCTTTGCCAGAAGTCTATTCCGTCTTTGAAGGTTCAGAGCACCCACTGATGACCGAGCTTGATCGTGTCACCGAAATCTACCAACTCATGGGTTTTGACGTAGTCGAATCCCGCCAACTTGATGATGAGTTCCATATGTTTGATAGCCTTAATTTCGCGAAAGAGCATCCGGCTCGCGATGGTTATGACACCTTCCGTACGGAAGAAGGTCTGATTCCGCCAGCCCACACTTCCACGATGCAACATCGCGTGCTCAAGGCCTACAAACACAATTTGGACGAAGGGAAAGACATCGCTGTAGTGGTGCCAGGTCGTGTGTATCGTAATGAAGATGTTGATGCGACGCACGAGCACACCTTTTATCAATGTGAGGGCGTGTTTGTGTCGAAAGATTGTACGCTTGGTAACATGCTTGGGATCTTGCGTGAATTCTTCGAGAAATATTACGAGCAGAAACTTAACATTCGCACCCAGCCGGGCTACTTCCCATTTACGGAACCATCACTCGAATTTATGATTGAAAAACCAAAGTCGCTTGGTGGCAAAAAAGGTGATTTCCTCGAAATGTTGGGATGTGGCATGATTCATCCGAATGTATTAAAGATGGCCGGCATTGATCCGACAAAGTATCACGGCTTCGCATGGGGTGGCGGAATTGACCGCCTAGTGATGCTCCGGTATGGGCTGAAAGACGTGCGCCATTTTGAATCTGGTAACCTTAATTTCTTGAAGGAGTTTTAAATGTTAATTTCACTAAATTGGCTTAAAAAATGTGTTAAAATTCCGGTTTCTGATGAGGAATTAATTCGTTTGATTGGCGCGAGACTCGTAGAAGTTGAGGGTGTTGTAGATGAATCGCACAAATATGATGGGATTAAAATTGTACGCGTCGAGACGGCGGAGAAAATCGAAGGTACACATTTAACGCTTTGTATGGTGAATGATGGCTCCGCGGAGCTGACGCAAGTGCTTTGTGGTGCGCCAAACGTACATGAGGGAATGCTCGCGGCTTGGATTGCACCGGGTGCAACCGTGCCAGCTAGTGTACATGAAGATGCGCCATTTGTAATTGGCACGCGCAAGATGCTTGGTAAATATGATTCGCATGGTATGCTGGCGGCGCCGGATGAACTCGATCTTGGTGATTTACATGACGGTATTGCGGAAATCGATCCAGAAATGGCAAAGCCAGGTGACAAATTTGCGGACATCTTTGAGCTTGACGACAAGATTCTCGAAATCGAAAACAAGTCGCTCACGCACCGCCCGGATACATTTGGTTTAATTGGTTTTGCTCGCGAAGTTGCAGGGATTTTAGGCCAAAAATTCGAAGAGCCAGAAGTGAAAGCTGAGCTAGAAACTACTGGTGACATTAAGATTGAAGTTGATGAAAATGTTTGCGGTCGTTATACGGCGGTAGTGCTCGAAAAGCACGGTGAGATTAAAAAGAAGTATTTATCATTACAGGATACCTATCTTGCCAAAGCCGGTATGCGCCCGATTGACCCGATTGTAGACGCGACGAATTATTTGATGCTTCTAACTGGCCAGCCACTACACGCTTTTGACTACGATAAGTTTGTGGCTGTAGGTGGCGCGAAAGAACCAAAGATTATCGTGCGACTTGCCAAGAATGGTGAGAAGCTAACTTTGCTTGATGGTAAAGATGTTGAGTTAAACGAAAATGACATCGTGATTACGAGCAACAACGTACCAGTGGCACTCGCTGGTGCGATGGGTGGCGCTTCGACGATGATTGATGAAAACACTAAAAACATCATTTTGGAGTCGGCAACCTTTAGTTTGTACAACCTTCGTAAAACCCAGATGGCGCACGGTATCTTTTCGGAAGCAATCACGAGATTTACAAAAGGCCAACCAGCTTACCAAACTCTAGCCGTGGCCGGTGAGTGTGCCGAAATGCTAAAAGATGGATTCAAAGTAGCGGGCGTGTCGGATTGCTATCCAAAACCGGAAAAAACGCCGGCGGTAGAAATTGCGACGAGCGAGATTAATAACCTGCTTGGTACGGATTATTCAAATGATTTGATTAAGAAGACGTTAACGAACGTTTCGTTTGAAGTGTCTGGCGATGCAAACCTCAAAGTTGTAGCTCCGGCTTGGCGTACGGATATCCATATTAAGGAAGATATTACTGAGGAAGTTGGTAGATTACTTGGTTATGATAATATTGCGCCGGTTCTGCCGAAGCATGGTACTGCTACGCCAAGTAAACTATTTAAGTTGAAGAGTTTTTCACGCCAAACCTTAAAAGAATTTGGTGCAAATGAAGTTCTAACTTATAGTTTCGTGAGTGAGAGACTACTCGAAAACGCTGGACTTGATACGAAGAATTCATACAAAATTGTGAATTCGATTAGCCCAGAACTCCAGTTGGTCCGTCAATCTTTGATTCCGAGTTTGTTGGATAAAGCACATATGAATCAAAAGATCCCGTTCGATAAGTTCGCGCTCTTTGAAATGAATAAGATCTATCGCAAAGACTGGGGCATGGACGAAGAAGACGTGCCAACTGAAAAGATGAATATCGCGCTCGTACTAGCGGAACGCAAAACCACCGGTGACGCATACTACAAAGCAAAACTGTTCGTTGAAAAGTATTTGGCAAAGCTAAATATCGAGGCAACTTTTAAGCCATTAAAGACAAAGACCGCAGAGGCCTTGCCATTTGAGCCAAAGCGCTCGGCGGAAGTCTGGGTAGGCGATCGGTATCTTGGTGTGGTCGGTGAATTCAAGACTGTCGTGAAGCGTAATTTCAAATTAGCGGATTATTTGGCTGGTTTTGAATTAGATTTACTCGCGATTCTTGAACTCGAGTCGCCAAAACTAGTTGCGAAAGATTTCGAGATTAAAGACAAGCAAGATTTGACGGTCACTTCGACGAAGACTTACGCCGAAGTGCTGGCTGAAGTAAAAGAGAAATACCCAGAAGCTGAGATTTCGCCGGTCGGAATTTACCAACCAGAAGGCAAAGAAGAAAAGAATATTACCTTCCACCTAGAGTTTCGCTAACATTGCAAAAATAAAACGTTTATGGTAATATCAAGTTATGATTTTGCTTGATAGCGTAACTAAAACGTATCCTGGCGATCATAAGCCAGCGCTTGATTCGGTGTCGCTCCATATCGAGCCGAACGAGTTCGTGTTTTTAGTAGGTAAATCAGGCGCCGGTAAGTCAACTCTCATGAAGATGATTACCAAAGAGGAGACGCCGGATTCTGGTAAGATTATTATTGGTGGTATTGATCTTGATTATGTGAAGAAACGCCATATCCCGGGTTATCGTAGACGTCTAGGCGTAGTGTTCCAGGATTTTAAGCTTTTACCACGCCGTACAGTTTACGAAAACGTGGCATTTGCGCTGGAAATTGCCGGTATGAGTGGCAAGGAAATTCGTAAGACGGTACCGAAGGTTCTCGAACTGGTAGACCTTACTGACCAATCGAAGAAATTCCCGGCTCAACTTTCTGGTGGTCAAAGGCAACGTGTGGGCATTGCGCGCTCGGTCGCAAGGCAGCCAAAGATTCTAATTGCAGATGAGCCGACGGCAAATCTTGATAAATTAACGACCGAGGAAATAATTCAACTACTCAAGAAAATTAATGATTTTGGCACGACGGTTCTGGTGACAACACACAACGAAAACATTGTAAATACTTTGCAGAAGCGCGTAGTGACGATGAAGGATGGCAAAATTGTGGCCGATCAGAAGAACGGTGGTATTTATAAGCTTGATGAAACTCCAGGACCGAAACTAATCAGAAATATGATGCAAGCACCAGGACACGCACTAAAACAAAGACCTAGAAGGGTGATTCAATAATGGTGGGAAATAAAGAAAAGAAAGTTAAAGAACCAAAGGTAAAGGACGAGATCAAAGAGTCAAAAAGCCTGAAAAAAGCCGCAAAGAACGGCTTAAAGACCATGCGAAAAACCCGCAGGCGTCATCCGCTTCGCGAAGAGGGTCGCATTATTAAATATGGCACTAAGGGTTTTGCAAGAAACTTTTGGCTATCTTCGGCAGCAACCGTAGTAATGTCGATTACGCTCATTATTCTGTTTGTGACGGTAGTTGCGAGCGTGATTCTCACTAACACTGCCGATATGATGCGCGACAAAATTGATATTACGATTTATTTCAAGCCAGAAACGACGCGCGAAAACCTTGATGAGCTTACCGAAATAATTTCGGCGGATAGTAATACTAAGAGTGTCGTGACGGCGGATTCGAAAGAAGAATACGAAAAATTTGTGGCCGAGAATGCTGGTAGCGAGGAAATCATCAACGTGCTCGATGATGAAATGAAGGCTTTGATGATTTCAAAGATGCAGGCGACGATGCGTGTCAAGGTTTACAATGTCGATAATCTCGAAAGTATTAAATACATTGTCGAAAATGATGAATTGTTTGCAAAGTTAGTGGATGAAGAAAAACAACCGACTTATGATGTAAACCAGGTAGAAATTGCCACGATTACATCTTGGGCGAGAATTGCTAGGACTGGTGGTATTATTCTCGCAGCAGTGTTCCTTGTAATCTCGATTCTCATTATCTTTAGCACGATTCGTATGGCGATCTTCTCACGCCGTGAAGAGATTTACATGATGAAACTCGTGGGTGCCGATAAAAGATTTATTCGTGGGCCATTCCTAGTGGAAGCGGAGATTTGTGGTGTGCTCGCTGGTCTCATTGCTGCATCAGCTAGTTACTTTGGTTTTATGTGGCTTGCACCGAAACTGTCGGGATACGGCATTAATGTCGATGAGATCGTAGACATACTCCAATCAAGTAAGTTGGTGCTAATGTTCTTAATCTTTATTGGGCTTGGTATTATTATTGGTCGTGTTTCATCTCGCTTAGCAGTGTCGAAGTATCTTCACAAAGCTTGACGCTTATGCTATAATGTAAGTATGAGAACTATCTCTAAAACAAAAATTACAAAAATTCTTGTGTGTATGATTGTAATTATTCTTTGTGCTACTCCAATAATTGCTGATTTTGTGATTGTAGAAGATGTTGATGGCATTTCACTAGCTTGTAGCCAGAGCCCAGAATGTCGGGCGGCGGCTGAGCGTGAAGCGCAGGCAAATAAGAATGCGGCCGCGGCGAGCAATTCGGCAAACATGTTCCAATTAAAGGTTTTAGAATTGAGTTCCCAGATTGCTTCGATGCAACGTCAGATTGCTGATACGACTGCTCAGGTGGAAGATTTGAAAGAACAAATCAAGAAGACCGAGGAGAAACTAGCCGAAGAGCAAGATGCTCTCGCGGAACTTCTCATCAATATGCATTTTGAAAGCGATGCGGAGCCGATTACAATTCTGGCAGGGGCTAGTTCAATCTCCGACCTTTCTGAGAAGATGGCCAGAAACGAAGTGGTGAAACAGCAAATTTCTGCTACAGCTGAAAAAGTGAAAGAGCAGAAAGCTAAACTCGAAGAAGATAAGGCCAGAGTCGAACAACTCTTAGCGCAACAGCAAGCATCGAAGAACCAACTCGTGGCCGCCCGTGCAGAACAACAGGCGTTAGTTGTGAAGTATGAACACGATGCCGCTGCTTACGAAGAGCAGGCTAAGAAAGCACTCGCTGAGAAGATTGCCGCTGAGGAAAAGTATCAGCGTGAGCACCCAGAAATGTTCGGTCAAGGCCAAGTTTATACCGGTGCTAACACTTATCCATGGCAAGCCAATTGTCCAGGCCAAATGGATCAATACTACACCATTTATGGCGGGCAATACATTGGTGGTTATGTCTGTGAATGTACGAGCTATGCTGGTTGGAAAGCCTACGAAGCAACGGCTGGTAACGTGGCAATTGCTTGGTGGGGCAACGCGAAGAGCTGGGCACAAAGCGCAAGAAACGCTGGCTTCAGAGTGGATCATAACCCGTCCGCTTATTCGATTGGTCAGAGTGGTAACCCAGGCGATTATGGTACCGGCCACGTGTTCTGGGTAGAAAGTGTGAATGCCGATGGTTCGGTGAATATTACAGAATATAACAACTGGTGGTCTACTGGTAAATTAACTGGTTCTTACCACGTGGGTGATTTCGGTGCACAAACTTTGTCGGCGTCAGAAGCTCGTAAATATAACTATATTCACGTTCGTTAATGCTATTTTAAACTGGCTGTGCTATAATTAAATAATGAAGAAAATAGAGTGGAGAGAGAAAAAGACTAGTCTTGGCAACGCCATAATTATCGGTGCCGTAATGGCAGTGCTTGGTGTTTTTGTCGGGATGAACTGGGAAACTTGGTTTAATAATTTTGCACCATATCTCGGTATTACTAATCGCAAGATTTCTGACATGGACTGGTCGCCACTTAATGAAGTTTATAATCAGCTTTCGACGACTTTTAATGGTGATATTGATAAAAACGATATTATTGAAGGTGCAAAGAAGGGCTTAGTTGAAGCGCTCGGTGATCCATATACTACTTACATGAACGCAGAAGTCAGCAAGGAATTTTATGATGATTTGCATGGTAATGTTGGCTCTGGTATTGGTGTAGAAGTTGGTGTGCGCGATGGATATGTGAGAGTTTTAAGAACGCTCCCAGACAACCCGGCTCGTAAGGCCGGAATTCTAGCAGGTGATATCATCTTTAAGGTTGATGATGAAGAAGTTTGGAGTTTGACGGCTGACGAAGTCGCTCTCAAAATCCGCGGCGAAACTGGGTCGAAGGTGAAAGTAACTGTAGTTAGAAACGGTAAAGAATTATCGTTTGATTTGACGCGCGAAGTAATTAATAATGTTTCGGCCTATGTAGAATATGATGGCTCGACCGCAATTGTTACGATTACGAGATTTGACGAGGACACCGGTAAAAAAGTTCAGACAATGGCGCAGGAGTTCTTGAAGCGTAATATTACGAAGGTGATTCTTGATCTTCGCAATAATGGTGGCGGCTATGTATCCGCAGCGGCAGATTTAGTTTCGCTTTGGGTTGACAACCAGACAGTCGTGATTCAAAAATCGAAACATTATGGTAATACTGAGACGAAAACATCTTCTGGCAAAGCAATTCTAAGAAGCATGAAGACAGTGGTGCTTGTAAATGGTTCGACCGCTTCGGCAGCGGAGATTACAGCTGGTGCACTTCAAGACTATGGACTGGCAACTATCGTCGGTGAGAAGACTTACGGTAAAGGCGTGGTGCAAGGTCTGTATAATCTTTCGGACGGTGGCACTTTGAAGTCAACGATTGCAGAATGGTATTCGCCAAAAGAACGCTCAATCAATAAGACTGGTATTACTCCAGATATTGAAGTTGAGCGCTCGTACGAAGATATTAATGCGATGCGTGATCCGCAACTGGATAAAGCAAAGGAGCTATAATGAGAGTTTTAATCGCTACTGCCGTCTACTACCCGATGGTAAATGGTGTGGCGGTTTTCTCGCATAACTTGGCGACGGGACTAGCCCAGCGTGGTAATGAAGTCGCGGTGATTTGCCCAAGCCAGACCGGTAAGAATCATTCGAAGACTGAAGATGGTGTAAAGGTGCATTATTTAAAGTCAACGCAGGCAAGAGTATATCCAGACCAAATACATGATGTACCGGCGAAGAAAAAACTACTTGGCAAGGAAATGCCGCACCTATTCTATAAGCATAGTCTTAGAGTGTCAGTTTTTCCGGCGCGCCAAATTAAGAAAATCATGAAGGCATTTAAGCCGGACGTGGTGCATGTGCAGGTTTCTGATCCGATTGGACTATCGGTAGTATCATATGCTAGAAAAATGAACGTGCCGGTGGTGACAACGGAACATAATCAGCCGGAAGTATTTACGGAACCGCTTCATATGCCAAAGCTGATTAAAAAACCGGTTGATGCAATGTTGTCTTCGTATTTTTATAGTCGCCAGAAGAAAAGTGATTTTGTGACGATGCCGACCAAACAAGCAATTGAGAATTTGATTTTGTCACGGAAAAAAGAATTCAAGGTACCGGTCGCAGCGGTGTCGAACGGCGTAGATTTGTCGAATTTCAAACCAGGCAAAGCTTCGGATGAGATTTACGAGAAATATAAAATTCGTAAAAACGTACCAACCGTAGTATATGTTGGGCGGGTTGACCCGGAGAAGAAAGTTGGATTAGTAGTGGATGCGTTCTCGAAAGTGTTAGAGAAACTGCCAGAAGCACAACTTGTGATAGTTGGTGATGGCGTGGATAGGCTTAGGATTGAGCAAAATGTGAAAAAACTCGGGGTCCTGAAATCGATTCGGATTCTTGGTCGGGTACTACAACCGGATCTTTATGAGTTGTATCGAGTTGGTGATGTGTTTGCAACGGCAAGCGAAATTGAGACGCAGGGAATTGTGTTAATTGAAGCGGCTGCTTCAGGTTTGCCACTGATTGCCGTAAATGCTGGTGCAGTGTCAGAAGTATGTATTACTGGCAAAAACGGATTCTTATGTGAACCAAAAAATGTGGAGCAGATTTCGGATAGTATATATAATATATTGTCTGATAAGGAATTACAGAAGAAATACAGTAAAGCATCACTCGAAATCGCGGCTGAGCACGATCTCGAAAAGACAATAGATAAATTTTTAAATATATATAGCAAAGTAATTGGGTCAACAAAATAAGTACTTTTGGGACACGCTCGAGGCCGCTCGGCCAAGCTTATGGTCCCAAAAGTACTTTTTTTGTTGCCCCTACACTACAATATTTAAGAGTTTAGCTTTTTTCACGAAAATCGTTTTCTTGATGCCGTCAGCGGTGTACTTTTTCACTTTTTCGTCTTTTTTGGCGATTTCAATCACTTTCTTTTCATCTTCAAGGTCGGCTTTATCAACTATGAGTTTGGCGCGGAGTTTGCCGTTGATCTGGACGACAACTTCAACGGTGTCGGAGGCAAGATACTTTTCATCCCAAACTGGCCAGACGTCATCGCTCTTTAACTCTTCAAGCATTTCGGAAGCGAGATGTGGTGCAAATGGCTTCAAGAGTTTGGCTAAGGTAATTTGATCATCCTTCGAAGCGCCAAGTTTGTAAAGCTCATTTACATATTCCATAAGCGCAGCGACTGCCGTGTTGAAGCTGAAGCGGTGAATGTCTTCAGTGACTTTTTTAATCGTCTTGTGGCGAACTACAGTGGTATCACCCTTAGCGGATGGCTTCAGGGATTTGTCGAAGACTAGACTCCAAGAACGGTTGAGGAAGCGATAAACACCACCAACTGAACGTGGATCCCAGGCGGCGTCTTGGTCGTATGGGCCAATAAACATTTCGTAGGTACGGAGTGTGTCGGCGCCGTAACCATCATTAATCACATCGAGTGGATCAATCACGTTGCCCTTGGATTTACTCATCTTCTTACCGTCTGGAGCGTTGATGTAACCATTGTAAAGTAAGCGTTTGATTGGCTCACGGAATGGGAGATAACCTTCGTCGGCAAAGAATTTACACCAGAAGCGAACGTAGAGCAAGTGTGCTACGGCGTGGTCACCACCACAGTAATAATCGAGTGGCTCCCAGTAATTAATGGCATCTGGATCCCAGGCGTGTTTTGAATCACGAGGTGAAGCATAGCGCCAGAGATACCAAGATGAACAAGCGTAGCCATCGAGAGTATCGGTTTCACGGGTCATTTCTTCGCCGTCAATCGTGACTTTCAGCCAGTCTTTGGCTTTCGCAAGGGCGGAGCGACCGGTGTGATCTGGACGATAATCTTCGACTTCTGGAATAATGACTGGAAGTTGGTCTTCTGGAATTGGATGTGGGTTGCCATTCTTGTCATAAGCAATTGGAATTGGGCAGCCCCAATAGCGTTGGCGAGAAATCAGCCAGTCACGCATCTTGTAGGTGACTTTCTTTTTGCCATAACCTTGCTGCTCGAGCCAGTCGTTGATTTCTTCGCGGACTTCGCTAGATGGGCGGCCAGTGAATGGGCCGGAATTTACCATTGTGCCTTCGCCAACATAGCATGGGGAATCATCTTCCATGCCTTCTGGGCGTTCGACAACTTTAATAATCGGGAGTTTAAACTTGGTTGCGAATTCAAAGTCGCGTTCGTCGCCGGACGGCACAGCCATAATGGCGCCGGTACCATAACCAAACAAGACGTAATCAGCGACCCAGATTTGCATGAGCTCGCCAGTAGCTGGGTTAATAGCGTAAGAACCGGTAAAGACGCCAGTCTTTTCTTTATTCTCTTGGCGTTCGATTTCGGATTTCTTAATCGCATTCTTGCAGTATTCTTCGACGGCTTTCTTGGTGTCTTTCGTGACGAGTTTCGCGATAATCGGATGCTCAGGAGCGACCACCATAAAGGTAGCACCAAACAAAGTGTCTGGACGAGTAGTAAAGACGGTCAAAGTTTCTTTGTGATCCTTAATCTTAAAGGTGATTTCGGCACCTTCGGAACGACCAATCCAGTTTTTCTGGGCGGTCTTGATTTTTTCTGGCCATTCGACGTGGTCAATATCTTCGAGAAGTTCATCAGCATAGGCAGTAATCTTGAAGAACCACTGCTTCATTTTTTTCTTTTCTACTTCGTGGCCACAGCGCCAGCATTTGCCGTTTTCGACTTGTTCGTTCGCGAGCACAGTTTGGTCGACTGGGCACCACCATTGGTAAGATTCCTTTTGGTAGGCGAGACCTTTTTTGTAAAGTTGAAGGAAGCACCACTGAGTCCACTTGTAATATTCTGGGTCGGAAGTATTGATTTCGCGATCCCAGTCGATAGCATAGCCGAGCCTTTTAGCTTGCTTACGGAAATTATCAATATTAATCTTAGTGATGTCTTGTGGGGCGGTACCAGTCTTGATAGCGTAGTTTTCGGCCGGGAGACCAAAGGTATCGTAGCCAAATGGACGCATGACGTTCATTTGCTGTTGTTTAAAGAAACGGGTGAGCACATCAACAATCGTGAAGTTACGAACGTGACCGACATGTAGGCCGGCACCAGATGGGTAAGGGAACATCTCTGCTAGGAATACTTTCGGCTGGTCAGAGGTTTCAGTTGCTTTAAACGGCTTCTCTTTTTCCCAACGAGCTTGCCATTTTTCTTCGATTTTTAGTGGCTCATATCTATCCATAATGGATAATTATAGCACTTTTAGGTTACCTTGTCGAATGATTTTAGGGGAATCACCGGTGAAGTCCACGATAGTGGATGGCAGGTGACCGGTGATGGATTTCGGCGTGCCGCCACGCGGGTTGGCCGATGTTAGAAGCATTGGGCCGACTTCTTTTAAGATTTCTTCGTAAAAATCGTGATCTGGGATGCGGATGCCAATGGTATTAAAGTGGTCAAAATAGTAATTTTTGAAATCCGGATTCTTCGGGAGGATTAGGGTGATTTCACCTGGAACATACTTCTTGATTAATTCCTTAGCACCTTCTGGAACGATAACGTATTTTTTGATATCCGATTTATTCTTTGGCACAAGTGTAAAAACTTTACCAGATTCAAATCCGCGATTCTTTAGCTCCATCAGTTTATTGATGGCGATTTTGTCATCTAAAAGGACAGCATAGCCTTCCACCGTCTCGGTTGGAACAGTGGCGACTTCATGCGAAAGAAGCTGCTTAATAATAGCAGATTTGTCGTATTCAGAGGCTAAGTTATTTTGACATTTCATAAATTTTATTATATCATATTTTTATGAAAATGACGCTCGTTCTTGATAATATCCGCTCGACTTATAATGTCGGAGCGATTCTTCGCACGGCAGATGGTTTTGGTGTTTCGAAGGTGATTTTGTCAGGTTATACGCCACGAGTGCATGATAAGAATCTGCTTCCGCATCTGCGCGAGAAACTCGATCACGAGATTCATAAAACGGCACTCGGTGCGGAAGATATGTTGGATATTTATTCATCTGATGATATAAAATCGGAGTTGGTTAAGCTCCGCGAACAGGGATGGCAAATTGTTGGTTTGGAAAATAATATCCAAAATGTACCACTTTTTCAATCAAATGACCCGAAACTTAAAGAGGCGCTATCAGATAAAGTCGTCTTAATTCTAGGTGAAGAGGTAAATGGTATCGATTATTCGCTCCATGAGATAATTGACCTATTTATTGAAATTCCGATGCAGGGCCAGAAAGAATCCTTTAATGTATCGGTGGCGGCCGGAATTGCGATGTATCAATTAATGGCGAAATAAAAATCCCCCGTTAGCTACGGGGGATAAAGTGGTGTTAGCAATAGTACCAGTAGATGCCGATGCCTTTCATGTGGTTTAAGACATCAATATCGGTGGCGATTTTGGTACGACCTTTTTTGTCTGCGAAGGGAGCCTTGGCATACATTTTGACGCCATCTTTTGAAACAGTAATATCGCCAACCACATAATTGGCATGGGTCTGTGGCGGTTCTTTGCCGACGGCGGTCTCAAAAAGAAGATCACGATTCGGTACAAAACAATGGCAAATCCAGGTCCCAAATCCGTAATCTTCGGGGGTACGGAGAACGGTATAGGTACTACCTGATGTCTTAAAGGAGTCTCTGACGCTACTAAAGGCATCAATTCTGCTTGGAGTGATGTAACTAGGCCGATTTTTAATATAGGCTTGCATGACCAATGAGTTCATCAGTTCGTAATCAATGCCATCGAATTCCCATTCGGTAGCTTCAAGGACGGGTTTCTTACCAATGAAACCTCCGGTGAGAATGCGCTTAAACTGCGGCATTTTTTCCTTAATGGTTTCACTTTCTTCTTCCAATTTAAGAATAGCAATGGCATATTTGCCATTGGTTTTCTTAGTAATAAAGGTCTGATTGGCGTTTGACGGAGTAATACCATCAATTTCTGACCCATAAGCAGAGATGACGGACTCGATTGAGTCGCTGATTTCAACTGGACGACCGTACCAGTCGTACATCTCGCGAGGGCCGCAAATAATGGCCATACTGTTCTCGTCAAAGAATCGAGATTCAGATAATCCTTGTTCTGTCATGAACGTGAGTGAGCGGCGCAAAGTTCCATCGGGATTAATTGCATCGATTGCTGTAAGCGGAGTTCTCCCCATTTCTAACACCTCTTTTTAAAAAATTCTATTTGCCTTGAGGCAAATCTAATATATTATAGCATATTTTCGATTTATTGCAAAATGGTGTTTATGTGATAGAATGTAATTATGATTAAAATTTACACAACTCCAACCTGCGCTTATTGCCATGCTTTAATGGATTGGCTTGATGAAAAGGGTGTCGAATATGAAGAAGTTGATGCCTCTAAAGATAAGACGATTAGTTCGGTGCCGGTTACTGTGATTGGTGACGAGAGAATTGTTGGCTTTGATCGCCCAGCCATTAAAAGAGCTCTCAAAAAAATTGCCGCTTAAATATACCAAATATGGTATAATCAAGATGATGGTTTTTGGTCCATAGAGAAATGAAGGGGTGGTTTATTTGTTTAACAAGGTCAGAGTGAAAGCAACTTGTTATATTGCTGCCTACAGCAGAGATCGATACGTCGAATTATTTAATAGGCTGCTAGCGCAGAAAGAAGAAGATGCCGAGTGGTACAAAGTATCAAAATTTGGTTTTGATCCTGAAGTGCTGGCCGGTATTGCGGGCGGAAATGGGAATCTTGTCATGATTCGCTATGCGATGCCTATTGCAGATACCTACAAGGGTGGAATTGATGCCTTCAGCGTATCTGGAGCTAATGAATTCCGCAGATTTGAATCTGTGGGAGTGGTTGAGCTCGGATTTATTTTTACGACACGCGACAATAAATTGTTTACTGAGGTCGAGAAAGTATATCTCATGCAGTTTGCCAAAAAGGCTTTGTCGGATTACGCTAGAAGAATGGGCTGCATTTATGCAGAAATTGAAGCGAGCGATGGCTCGGGCGAAGATTTCTTTTACCATAATTCGGCAACCGAGACCTGTGATCCTTTAAAAAAGGAGGACCTGTGACCATCACCCTTCCGTAGATAAACGGAGGGGATTTTTTTCGCCTTGCCAAGTGATTAAAAAAGTGGTAATATGGTCAAAAGTATCTATTAAACTAAGGAGCAAAATGCCTGAACCTAAAAAACAGAGTAGCCCAAGAAAGACCGGCCTTCGCCGCAGTCACATTCGCTTGGAGCTTGCTCGCAGAGTGAACAAGACTTCACCTGTGAAAGTCTTCGAAACCAAGAAGAAGACACCAAATTTAAAAGTAAAGACAATTAAGAAAAAAGAAGCTTAAAAAATATGGCAAGTAATCGACATTTAGGTAGAGTAATCGTTCTGCAAAGTTTGTATGAATACGAACTAAGAACTTTGGCACATGACCCTGACGTCGATTTGGACATTATCGTTGCGAAGAATATCGAGCCATACGAGAAAGCTCTCGGTGATACAGAATTTGTCTATAATCTGGCACATAAAGTGACGGAGAATTTTGAAACGCTAGACGAGGCACTCGCCCCGATGGCGCCAGAATGGCCGATTAGTTCGATTGCCGCAATTGATCGTAATGTCCTACGGATGGGCCTGTATGAATTATCCGAATGTCGGGACCAAGTCCCGCCTAAGGTAGCCATTAATGAAGCTGTTGAGCTTGCGAAAGCTTTTGGATCTGAGAATTCATCGAAGTTTATCAACGGTGTGCTCGGTACAGCTTATAAAAAGCTCGGTATAGTAGAAGACAATAACAATGGAGCAAAATCAAAGTCCATCGGAGCCGATGGCAAGGAGAGCGCTTAAAGTTCCGGAGGCGTTGCCGGCGGAGCGAATCAAAGAGTCTCCTTTTAAGAAATTGACATCCGCGGTCTTCCGCAAGAAGGCCACTATTCAAGAGATTGTGAGGGAACCAACTTCCGGTGGTATCATTTTTCGATTGACAAAAGATAAAAAAGATATTGAAATTCTTTTGATTCAAGATTCGAAAGGTCGCTGGACGATCCCGAAAGGTCACATTGAACCGGGTGAGACCGCTAAGATGACCGCACGTCGTGAGATTGAGGAAGAGACCGGTCTTAAGAACGTGAACATTTTGACGTGGCTAGGCAAAATTCATTTTAAATATCGCCGGGCAGATAAATTGGTGCTGATGACAACACAAATTTACCTGGTCGAAGCGATGGACACACATGAAACGCCGATTGGCGAGAAGTGGATGAAGGGGATTCAATGGTTCCCGTTTGCCGATGCGCTCGATTTGATCGAGTATGATGACATTGAAAAGTTGATGCTAATTGCCAAGAAACGTATTCGTGCTGGTGATTATAAATAGGAGGTAAAATGAATCAGATTGATACGACTCCTTATCAGGAGTTTGCAAAAGAGAAGCTCGGTTTCTCATTTAATGATATTAATTTGTTGGTGACGGCGCTCACACATCGTAGTTATGTGAATGAGCATAAAAATACGGTACACGAGCATAACGAGCGCCTGGAATTTTTAGGTGACGCTATCTTAGAATTAGTTACTTCAGATTTTTTGTATCGGAATTACAACGAACCTGAGGGAATTATGACGGCGCTTCGTTCGGCACTGGTTCGCACTGAGTCGATTGGCGATGCTGGCAAGGAACTCGGATACGAGCCACTGGTGCGTTTGTCGCATGGTGAGAAGAATGGCTCCGACCGGGCGCATGATGTGATTCTCGCGGACTGTTTTGAGGCCGTGATTGGGGCGATTTATCTCGATCAAGGTTACGATGTAGCGAAAGATTTTATCTATAAACATATTATTGTAAAAATCGATGAGATTATCGAAGAGGGTACTTGGCGTGATCCGAAATCTTACGTTCAAGAATTGGCCCAACGCGAGGATGGTGTGACGCCGGTTTATAAGACCTTGAAAGAAGAAGGTCCGGACCACGATAAGACCTTCACCGTTGGTTTATATGTAAAAGAACATTTGATGGGGACTGGTACTGGGCACTCAAAGCAGGAAGCTCAGACGGCGGCGGCGCGCGAAGGGGTAAAAAAGTACCGCCAAAAGACTGGAAATAAGTCGCTCTAGGCTCGATTTTATAGGGGTGGAGTATTGACTTTTTTGGCGTTCTGTGCTATAATTAGGGCATAAACTTGTTGCTGCCAACAGATTAGGGGGTGTAGAAATGGCAGAGAACGTTAAAAGAGGGTATTTTGAAGTATTAGATGAACTTTTCAATGGACCGAGTGCGGCACTTGAGAAGTACGCCAAGGTACGTTTTACTCAGTATGAGATGAACCTGTGGCGGAAGTATCACCTGCCTCTTAAAGAGGTGGACAAGCGGGCGAGACGCTACTTTCATGTGCGTTTTCTCGGTGAAGGGGAGACTTTTGACAAGGCTCCGCCTGAGGTGATGAATAAGGCATTTGAGAGCCTGACTTATGCAGTCGGTCTTCCGACTGAAGATAAGCCGACGTTAAACTCGGGTTGCCACCAGCGTTGTCTGAAGCTTGTTTTAGAGCTGAATGACATTCTGAAGGCTGATGGCCTGCAAGAAATCACCGATCCAGAGAAGTTCCTGAATCTGATGACTTTTGATTATGATGTTCTAAGTGACGAAAACGGCGTGGCGCGCGAAGAGAAACCTTATGGTTTCGTGATTCGTATTTTCCATGACGCTGAAAATCGCAAAGAATTTCGGGCGATACTCAAGGTGCTTAAGAATGAGCGCCGTGAAATGTCCATCCAGGATATCTGGAAAATCATCGGATTCAAAAGAAAACATTCAAAGACCTCCAAAATGAGCTGACTGACAACCAGCTCGTGGGCTTCCTTCGGGAAGCCCTTTTCATTTCTTTAAAAATGTGGTAAAATGGTGAAGTTAATAAAATTTAAGGAGAAAAAATGCTAGCGATTCGCATGCAACGTAATGGCCGTACGCATTACCCTACGTATCGGATAGTCGTCCAAGAAGCGCAGCGCCACCCACTTTCGGGTCGTGTTGTAGCCGAGGTCGGCAATTACAACCCAGACACCAAGGCCTTAACTTTGGACAAGGAAGCGGTGGAAAAATATCTTAAAAACGGTGCTCAACCAAGCACTCGTGTTGCTTTCATCTTGAAGAAGAACGGTGTGAAGCTCCCAGATTGGGTTAAGCTCGCGCCAAAGAAGTCAGTTAAGGCTAAACACGCTGACAAACTTCGCAAGAACCAGCCAAAGGAAGAAGCCCCAGCTGAAGAACCAGCTGTAGAAGCTCCGGCCGAGGCACCAGCTGAAGAAGCTAAGGCTGAAGAACCAGCCGCAGAAGCACCAGCTGAAGCTTAAAAATTTTCAAAAAATAGTCCTTACACGGGACTATTTTTTGTTATAATAAAGGTATATAACTTTAAAAATGGAGACAATATGGCTACTATTGACCAACAATTCGTAGAATATATCGTAAAAACCCTAGTCAACAATCCAGATAAAGTTGAGGTGGACCGCAAAATTGACGAAAAAGGCGTACTACTTTCTTTAACTGTCGATCCAGATGATGTCGGTCGTGTAATTGGTAAGCGTGGTGTGACGGCTCAGTCTATCCGTATGCTACTCCGTGCTCTTGGTACTAAGCAAGATGCTCGTTACAATCTTAAGATCGTAAACACTGATGAAGGCGAAGGTGAAGGCGAAGCTCATCACCACGAGAAGCATGAGAAGCATGAAGAGCATGAAGAAGCTCATGAGGCTCCGGCTGAAGAGGTTAATGATGATGAAGACGAGGATTTTGAAGAGGAACAGGAATCTTCCGAACTCGCTGAAAAGACTCGCGCCGAGCTCGCTGACCTTGACGATTTAGATATATAATATTATAAAATGTCCTTGACATTTTGCTTATGTTCGTGTAAACTAAACTTAAGCTAACTAACTGCGAGTTCGCTTAAAACATAGAATAATTGTTGAGAGCTTATATATGTTCAAAAAACGCCACGTTGAGGCGTTTTTTGGTGGAAAATTCTCTTGACAGGTTGACTTTATGGGAGTAAAATCAGTAGCAAGAAGTAGTGTGTCCTATTTTTGTATATATCTTTTGAGAGCTGGCGACTCTCTGGGGGCGATAGGACAGTATTCTTCGGCGCTAAGAATAATAACACTAAAAAATAAGAGGTAGAATGGCTACAAAACCAAAGACTGGTGAAAGAGTTTTTTTCACTGAAGGTGACCAAGCCCTCCCGATTCCTGATTTGACGGCACATCAAAAGGATTCGTGGAATGACTTTGTCAAAAACGGTCTAAGGGAAGTTTTTGCTGAGCTTAATCCGATTGACGATTATACCGGCCAAAAACTCTCACTCCGTTTTAAGGATTACTATTTTAAAGAACCAAAGGAAACTGAAGCCCAGGCCAAATACAATTTGGCGACTTATGAAGCTCCACTTCATGTTTTAGTTGAGCTTGAGAATAAGGTGACCGGCGAGAAGAAAGAACAGGATATTTATTTCGGTGATTATCCTTGGATGACGAATCGCGCAACCTTTATTATCAACGGCACTGAACGTGTGATTGTGTCACAGCTCATTCGTTCGGCTGGCGTTTTCTTTAACGCTGAGACTATTGGTCTTCGCCGCTACTACGGTGCTAAGGTAATTCCTGGCCGTGGTGCTTGGCTTGAATTTGAGACCGCATTAAATGGTTCAATTAACGTAAAGATCGACCGCCGTCGTAAAATTCCTGTCACGACTTTCCTGCGTGCCCTCGGTATGTCTAAGTCCGAGATTAAGGATCGTTTCAAGGAAATTGATAACGGTGAAAAGAAATATATCGACATTACGCTCGAGAAAGATACCACTTCAAGCCAAGGTGAGGCTTTGCTTGAGGTTTACCGCAGAATTCGCCCAGGCGATCTTGCAACCGTCGATAACGCAAAATCCATGATTGAGAAGATGTTCTTCGATCCAAAGCGTTACGACTACTCAAATGTTGGTCGTTTCAAGATGAACCGCAGACTCGGATTTGATACGAAGAACGATCCAGAGCACCGCACTCTGCAAATGCAAGATGTGCTCAAGATTGTGGAAGAGATTATCCGTCTTAACAATACTCAAGAAGCTCCGGATGATATTGATTCACTTTCGAATCGTCGCGTCAAACTCGTAGGTGAGCTCGTTCAGAGACAATTTCGTCTTGGTATGCTCCGCTTACAGCGTAATATTTTAGACCGTATGTCAATGGCTAACGTAGAAGAAGTGACCCCGTCACAACTACTTAACTCCCGCCCAGTCGTGGCTGCCGTTAAGGAATTCTTCTCGACTTCACAGCTTTCACAGCTGATGGATGAAGTAAACCCATTCTCAGAGCTTGCACACAAGCGCCGTCTAAGCTCGATGGGTCCTGGTGGCCTGACGCGTGAGCGCGCCGGATTTGATGTCCGTGATGCTCACCCGACTCACTACGGCCGTATTTGTACGGTAGAAACCCCAGAAGGTGGTAACGTGGGTCTTGTGCTGAACTTTGCAACTTATGCTCGTATCAATGAATACGGCTTCATCGAAGCGCCATACCGCGTCGTGAAGAACGGCAAAGTAACTGATGAAGTTGTTTACATGGATGCTGATACCGAAAACGATATGATTATCGCTGACGCATCAGTGAAGCTAACCAAAGACGGCAAGTTTGCTGAAGACTGGGTATCTGCCCGTGTTCACGGTACTCCAGCTCAGGTAGAAGCCAAACGTGTGACGCACATCGATGCCGCACATAAGGAAATTCTGGGCGTCTCAGCAAGCCTCATTCCATTTGTTGAGAAAAACCGTGTGGACCGCTCACTCATGGCCTGCGCCATGCAGAAACAGGCAGTGCCACTACTTCGCCAAGATAACCCAGTTGTTGGTACTGGTATCGAAGGTGAAGTGGCTAAGAATACTTCCCAACTCGTGATGGCCGAATCCACTGGTGTAGTGAAGAAGGCTGATGGCGAATCCGTCATCGTGACTTACGAAAAACTCGGTGATCGCGAATATAAATTGCAACACTTTGAAAAGACCAACGATGATCGTTGTTACAACCAACGCTGTGTCGTTTCTCGTGGTCAAAAAGTGAAGAAAGGTACCATCTTAATTGAAGGTGCATCCATCAATAATGGCGAACTCGCTCTTGGTCGCGACCTTCTCGTCGCCTTCATGCCATGGCGTGGTTACAACATGGATGATGCTATCGTCATCTCGAATCGCCTAGTAGAAGATGATACGCTTACTTCGATTAATATTAAAGACTTTGATGTAGAAGTTCGCGAAACGAAGCTTGGTCCAGAGCAGGTTACGCGCGATATTCCAAACGTTTCTGAGCACTCACTTCGCCACCTTGGTGAAGATGGTATCGTGACGGTTGGCTCAGAGGTTAAAAACGGCGATATCCTCGTCGGTAAGATTACGCCAAAGGGTGAGCAAGAGCTCAGCTCTGAGGAAAGACTGCTCCGCGCTATCTTCGGTGAAAAAGCCAAAGACGTACGCGATACTTCAGTCCGTATGAATGGCTCTTCAACCGGCAAGGTCGTGGATGTTCGTATTTACACCCGTGAACAAGGTCACGAACTTAAAGCCGGCGTACTCATGCAGATTAAAATCTTTGTCGCCGAAATGCGTAAGATTGGCGTTGGCGATAAGCTCGCTGGTCGTCACGGTAACAAGGGTGTGGTCTCACGCGTACTCCCAATTGAAGATATGCCATTTATGGCTGATGGTACCCCAATCGACATCATCTTGTCGCCAATGGGCGTGCCTTCACGTATGAACCTCGGTCAGCTCTTTGAAACTCACCTTGGTATGGCTGCACGTGCACTCGGTTACAAAGTTGCAACGCCATCCTTTAACGGTGTGCCTGACGAAGTCATCTCTGATGAGCTCGAAAAAGCTGGTTACGCCCGCGATGGCCGTGTCCAACTTTACGATGGTCTCACTGGCGAACCATTTAACGAACGCACCTCAGTAGGCGTAATGCACATGCTGAAGCTTCACCACATGGTGGAAGACAAGATTCACGCTCGTTCAACTGGTCCTTACACGATGGTGACCCAACAGCCACTCGGTGGTAAGGCACAGAATGGTGGTCAGCGTTTCGGAGAAATGGAGGTGTGGGCCCTCGAAGCTTATGGTGCTGCTACTACGCTCCAGGAAATGCTCACTATCAAGTCCGATGATGTTTACGGACGTGCTAAAGCATACGAATCGATTATTAAACACGAACCGATTGAAGGTCCAAAGCTCCCAGAAGGCTTTAACGTGCTCGTTAAGGAACTTCAAGGTCTTGGTCTTAAGGTCGACCTCCTTGATCACGGTGAATCTGCCGATGCAGGCGATGTGATTGAGAAGACCTCAAGAGAGATCGAAAAAGACAAGGATGATCAGTCGATTTACGATCAACATAAGAAAGATACCGCGCCAACGATTGTTGACCTCGATGATGAGGAAGCCGTACAAATGATGGCTGAAGAAGGTATCGAAATCACTGATGGCGACGAGTCAGAAGATTTGGATGAATCCCCGGTAGAGGATGAGGAAGAATTAGACGACGGCACGGTCGACTTCGGTGGAGAGGAGTTCTAATATGGCGTGGATGGATAATTTTATCAGTGCTTCGGACTTTGATTCCATTCGTTTGTCGGTTGCAAGTCGTGACGACATCTTGAACTGGAGCTATGGCGAAGTTACTAAGCCAGAAACCATTAACTACCGTACTCAAAAACCAGAACGCGATGGTTTGTTCTGTGAGAGAATTTTCGGTCCAACTAAAGATATTAACCCACATGATTCTAAACTTAAGGGCGTGCGTTCCCGTGAAGCGGCAGTCGATAAGGAAGGTAACCTGGTTACCAAATCTATCACTCGTCGTGAGCGTATGGGTCACATCACCCTTGCTGCTCCAGTAGCACACATTTGGTTCATGCGTGGTATTCCTTCCGCACTTAGCCTGCTTCTTGACATTACCGTCAAGAACATCGAGAAAGTTGTCTACTTTGCAACTTATCTCATGACTGAGGTGAAGGAAGATGAAATTGCGAAGACTTTAGCAACACTTGAAAGCCAAACTAAGGCCGCAAGGGAAGCAATTGAGATTCGCTATACCAACGAAGCTAAAGCTGAAGGTGCCGACGTAAAGGCTCTCGCTGAAGCTCGTACCAAAGAATTGGAAGAACTCGAAAGCGACTACCAGTCTCGCAAATCTATGCTTGAGTCATTCAAGAAGGGTGGCGTGATTACTGAAGTCGAGTATCGCAATCTTCCAGAAGAATATGAAGATTTGATTACCGTTGAGATGGGCGCGACTGCTATCAAGAAATTACTTGATGAAATCGATCTTGATAAGCTTATTGAAGATCTTCATAAAGAAGAAGCAGAAGCTCGTGGCCAAAAAGAGAAAAAGATCCAAAAGCGTCTTAAGACTCTTGAGGGTATGCAAGCTGCCGGAATTAAACCAGAGGATTTGATTCTCACGGTGATTCCAGTGATTCCACCGGATCTACGTCCAATGATTGCCCTTCCTGGTGGTCGTTTCGCTACGTCCGATCTTAACGACCTTTATCGTCGTGTGATTAACCGTAACAATCGTCTCAAGAAACTCTTAGACCTCAATGCTCCAGAAGTGATTTGTCGCAACGAAATGCGCATGCTTCAGGAAGCGGTTGATGCTCTTATCGACAACTCGGCTGCGCATGGTTCACGTGGCGCCAATTCAACCAATGGTCGCCGCAAGCTTAAATCACTTTCTGATCTCTTAAAGGGTAAGCAAGGTCGCTTCCGTCAGAACCTTCTTGGTAAGCGTGTTGACTACTCTGGTCGTTCCGTGATTGTGGTCGGCCCAGAACTTAAGCTCAACGAATGTGGTTTACCAAAGCAAATGGCACTCGAACTCTTTAAGCCATTCGTAATTTCATGGCTCATTAGTCACGATTATTCAAATAACATTCGTGCCGCCTCGAGATTGATTGAAGCTAAAGAAACTGTCGTTTGGGATGCACTTGACGAAGTAATTAAGGGTAAATATGTGCTCCTTAACCGTGCTCCGTCGCTACACCGTTTGTCGGTACAAGCTTTCCAGCCACGCCTCATTGATGGTAAGGCAATTAAGCTTCACCCACTCGTAGCCTCTGGCTTTAACGCTGACTACGATGGTGACCAGATGGCAGTCCATCTACCACTTTCTGACGCTGCTCAAGCTGAAGCTCGCGAACTCATGTCCGCTGAGAAGAACCTCTTGAAGCCAGCCGATGGCGCACCAGTGCTTGCTATTTACCAGGATGTGGTACTTGGCGCTTACTACCTTACTTATGACAAGCCAGGTACTGACCAGGGTAATCCAAAAGCCTTCTCTTCGGTTTATGAAGCAGAAATGGCTTACGACCAGGGAATCATCGCTCTTCAAACGCCAATTCGTGTGTTTGCTAAGCGTGAGATTCGTGATACGACTCTTGGCCGCGTGATCTTTAACGAGATTTTGCCAAAGGATTATCCATTTGATAATGCTGTTCAAACCAAGAAGCATCTTTCTAAGGTGATGGCAGATATCTTTGACAAATACGGTGCTGAGGTCATGGTAAAAACCGCTGATGATCTTAAGGACCTCGCTTTCGAATACGAAACGATTGCTTCGATTTCAACCGCTAAGGATGATTATCCAACCTACGATGAAATTGACGACTTTATCGCCGAAGGTGATGCCAAGACGGCTCTCATTCAGCAACAATATAATGATGGTCTTGTCACTGATGAAGAGCGTTACAAACTTACGATTGCTAACTGGCGTGATATCGACAAGAAGATTTCTGAATTCCTCCAGGGTAAACTTTCTGAGATGGATACGGATATCGCCGTGATGGTGAACTCTGGTGCTCGTGGTAATATTTCGAACATCAAGCTCGCATCTGCCGAAATTGGTATCATGGTGGATATTAACAACAACGAAATCGAGCTCCCAGTAAAGTCGAGTTATAAGAAAGGTCTTAACACCCTCGAATCCTTCATCGCCACTCGTGGTGCACGTCAAGGTCAGGTGTCAACCGCTCTTCGTACCGCTGACTCTGGTTACCTCACTCGTCGTCTTGTTGATGTGTCGCAAGATGTGTTTACGACCAATGAAGTTGCGGAAGATCCAGGCTTTACTGTATATAAGTCTGAGACTGAAGCCTCTGGTATTGATTTCGTCGCTCGTATCGCTGGTCGTTACACGGCTGAAGCGGTGCCGGGTTATATCGAAGCGGACGAGCTCATCACGAACGACATTGCAAAACAAATTGATGCAGATGAAAATATCCAATCGGTTAAGATTCAATCTGTTCTTTCAACTACTGCAGTTAATGGTGTGCCTCGTAAGGCTTATGGTGTTGATATGTCAACCCGTGAACTCGTGGCTGCTAACGAACCAGTTGGTGTGATTGCCGCTCAGTCACTTGGTGAACCAGGTACGCAGCTGACGCTCGATACGAAGCACGGCTCTGGTGTGGCAGGTTCTGGTGCAATCGCTCGTGGTCTTCCACGTGTTGAGGAGCTTCTCGAAGCCCGTACACCAAAAGGTCAGGCTTATGTCTCGCCAATCGATGGTGTCGTCGAAGCTTGGGAAGACAACAACCACTATGTCGTTCAAATCACCCCACAATCTGGTGAAATTACCAGAATTGAACTTGAAGGTCGCAAGCCAGCCGTAAAAGATGGTGAATTCGTAAAAGCCGGTGCTACCCTCATTAAGAAATCTGGTGAAAAGGCAGCTGTGAAGGCAAAGAATGATGCTAACGTCCAACTCGTGAAGGACGCCATCATCTTGGTCAGCTCCGCTAACTCATCCGTTCGTGTTGAGATTCCTGGTGATGCTGAACTTGTAGTGAAGTCTAACGATTCAGTGAAAGCTGGCGATAGATTAACAACTGGTTCTTTGAACCTCCAAGATCTCTTGAAATACAAGGGCATCGAAGAAACTGAGCGTTACATCATGAACGATGTGCTTTCAGTCTACTCGGCTCAAGGTCATGAGATTTCACCAAAACACCTTGAAATCTTGGTCCGTCAGATGTTCTCACGCGTCCAGATCAATGACCCAGGTGATTCTGAATTTGTAACTGGTGATATTACTTCGAAGTCTTCAGTAGTGATTGAAAATCGTAAACTTGAAGCCGAAGGCAAGAAACCAGCAACATACACGAATCTCTTGCTTGGTATTACCAAGGTGTCTATCTTCTCAGATTCGTTCCTTTCAGCAGCATCCTTCCAGGATACTACGAGAGTGCTCATCAATGCCGCTATCAACGGCCGCGTTGATCATCTCCGTGGTCTCAAGGAGAATGTGATTATTGGTCGCAAGATTCCAGTAGGAACTGGTGTCACCCCGATTGCTGATGCGACGGAGCCAACTCCAGAAGAACTAGAAGAGATCTAGTCTAAAAAACGGCAGAAAAAAGTCCCTTCGGGGACTTTTTTTGGTAAATATATGTTATAATGATTAGAGACAAGAGGTACTATGCATTTCAAGACTATTTTCAAATCCCTAAAAAATAAAGACATGCTGAAGCGAGTATTGATTATTTTCGGTATTTTAGTTGCCTATAGATTACTTGCTCAGATTCCGGTTCCGATGGGCGATGCTTCTACATTTAAAGAAGCAGTCTCAAACTTAATGGAGAAATCCGATTTTTCGAGTTTCTTGAATCTTATTTCCGGTGGTGGCCTAGCTTCGTTTAGTATTATCTTGGTTGGTTTGTCACCATACATTACTGGTTCGATTGTGATTCAACTGCTTACTAAAGCGATTCCACGTCTTGAGGAACTTTCAAACGATGGCGAGTCTGGCCGTCGTAAGATCAACCAGTGGACTCGTATGCTCACAGTACCTCTAGCAATCGTGCAATCAATTGCCTATATCTTCATTCTTTATCAATCGGTGCTCTCGGCGAACATCTCGACTGATTTCGTGCCAACGGCTGGTGACTGGGTACTTTCAGTAGTATCAATGACGGCTGGCTCGGTTATCTTGATGTGGATGGGTGAGCTTATCACTGAGCAGGGCATTGGTAATGGTATTTCAACCCTTATCTTCGCTTCAATTATTACGCAACTCCCGAACACAATGGGTGCACTTGGGGCAAGTCTCTTCGATACGAGCCAAGGTACGCTCAATTTGTTTGGTTGGCTTGAGCTACCGGTGAATCCGACTACCTTCTGGATTGTGTTTGGCTTTGCAATTGCGATGTTAATAGTCATATACTTCTTAGTGAAGTTAAACGAGGCGCAGCGGGTAATTACAATTAATTACGCGAAGCGCGTGCACGGTAACTCGTCGTACGGCGGGATTAAATCAATTCTCCCGATTAAATTGATTGCGGCGGGTGTGGTGCCGGTGATTTTCGCAACGGCATTCTTGTCGCTTCCAGCACTGATTGGCCAGGTAGTAACGTCGGTTGATCCAGGTAATGAATTTGGTCAGTCATTAATTTCGACCTTCTCAGCACCATCGGCTAATAATTTTGCCTCACTATATCCGGATGGCATTAATGGGCGCTGGTTCGTTTACCCGACTGTTTACTTCATCTTAGTATTTGCCTTTACTTATTTCTATACCTCGATTATTTTCAATACGAAGGAAATTGCGGATAATTTGCAGAAACAAGGTGGCTTCATTGAAGGTGTCAGACCGGGTGCGAAGACCGCCGAATATCTTAGTAAGGTCGTGAATCGCCTTGATCTATTTGGTGCTTTGGCACTTGGTTTAATTGCGATGCTTCCATTTATCACGGATTATATTTTCATTGTAGTAACTGGTGCTCCGATTGGTCTTTCGATTTCGGGTACTGGGCTTCTTATCGTAGTGACGGTGGCGTTAGAGAATCTAAGGTCGGTGGATTCCAGAGCTCTAATGATAACATACGATGATTTCTCAAATGAGTCTGAAGATTGATACTAGTCCTAAACAAGTTGCAAAATGGGTGGTAATCGGCCTACTCGGTATCTTTGTGATAGTTTTCTTCGTGCGCGTTGCGATTTACGAAGGTGATTATTATACAAGAATGGATGGTAGCGAAAGGGCAATTTCTTCAGTTGAAGCGATTGAGCGCGAAGAATTGATTGAAGAAAAACCGGTCGAAACCGAGGTTAAGAGTTATTCGGTACCAGCGGATCGGCCAAAATACCTACATATTCCAAAGCTTGAAATCTACAATGCTAGGGTGATTGGCGTGGGTGTTGATTCGAATGGTGCATTAGCGACACCACGCAATATTTATGACGTGGGCTGGTACACGAGTTCCGGCAAGCCGGGTGAAGGCAAAACTATCGTGATTGACGGTCATAATGGCGGCCCAACGAAGCATGGTGTATTTAAAGATTTGCCAAATTTGGCTCCGGGCGATCAATTCGTGATCCAGCGTGGTGACGATGTTGAATATACCTATTCTGTATACGACAATGTGACGGTGCCGCTTGCGGAAGCGGATAAGTACATGGTGAAAGCAATGCATTCACCGGTATCTGGTGTAGAATCAGTGACTTTAATTACTTGCACGGGCGAGTGGTCCCAAACGAAGGGAACTTATTTATCACGTCAGTTCCTAAGAGCTGTTCTTGTGAAATAATTTGATAAAAATATCTCTTTACAATCCTTTATTTTTGTGCTAAACTAGTAGGGTAATTTATGGCTAGTCAAAAGGAAGTGATTAAACTCACGGGTACTGTCGTTGAGGCTTTACCTAATACCCAGTTTCGGGTTGAACTCGAGAATGGTCATATTATTGTTGCCCATATGAGTGGGAAGATGCGAAAAAACTATATTCGCCTCGTCCCGGGTGACAGAGTTGAGGTTGAGTTAACCCCTTATGATCTTACAAAGGGTAGAATCAGCTTTAGACTCAAGGATTAATATTAATTGTTGTAGAAAATACAACATTTTAGTCTTGCTATAGGGGACTAAATTGTATTTTTACAACGCTAACAAAGGAAAGGTTTTGACACTATGAAAGTACGTGCAAGTGTTAAAAAAATCTCCCCAGATGACATCATTGTACGCCGCAAAGGTGTGCTTCGTGTTATCAACAAGAAAAAACCTAAGAATAAGCAAAGGCAGGGTTAAAATATATGGCTAGAATAGCTAGCGTTGTGATTCCTTCCGATAAGCAAGTGTGGATTGCACTGACTTATGTTTATGGGATTGGACGCACAACATCTAAAGCCATCCTTGCGGAGGCTAAAATCGAGCCTACCACTCGGGTGAAAGATCTCACCGAGGCTGACGAACAAAAAATCAACGACATTATTTC
>CAMHNK010000002.1 GCA_946186455.1 uncultured Candidatus Saccharibacteria bacterium | reverse complement strand
CCGGTGTACGCGGTTTTGCAGACCGCTGCGTAACCACTCCGCCAAAGCACCACCTTGGTTTATTATAGCATAGATTCTATTTTTGCAGAATGATAATACCGGCGACAACGAAGACTGTGGCGATGAGATGCACGAGAACAGATTTCTTGTCGAGTTTTTCGCGGCCGAAAGCTGGCCAGATGATAGTAAACAAAATACCGAGGAAGAAAACAACGATTGGCGAAGCTGAGTCGGTGGCAACGGAAGCGATGGCAACGGCTGGCGCGAGAGTTAAAGCAGCACGATAGGTGAAGTCCTTAGTTACGCCAATGATAGCATTTATAATAAGCGGACGAAGCATTTTACCTTTAGTCTTTTTGACGACATTGTTGAAGCGAAGAATCCAACTCGGCTTGAAGGCGCAAATGATATTATTACCGATACCTTTACCGAGAAAAACGAAAGTCATATCCTGGATAAATGACATTTCAGTAGTATCGCTCGCTTTGACGAAAATCATATTGGCGACGACGGAAATGATGACGTAGAGGCTGGCTTGAATCGCGGCTTTGATTTTGATTTTGCGACTATTTTTCCTGGAAGTAGCAATCACAAGAAATGGACCGCAGAGAATAATGGCGAAGCCAAGTAATTGATGTGGTGAGAAACTTTCGTGGAAAGCAATCCAGCCAAAGATTAGATATACGATTGGCGCGAGCTGGACGAAGATCGAAATATTAGTGGTGTCGTCCATTTCCATGGCACGATAATATGGAATGCCGGCGAGGGAATTAAGACAGCCGGCGAGCACAAGAAATCCAATGAGGTAAAGTGGAGTCGTCTCGAAGTTGACCGGAAAAATTAAAAGCATAACGATGGCCATGACGACGAAAAACCAGCCGTAGAAATGCTTTTGTGAAACGGATTCTTTACCTTTGAAGTAGACGTCGGTAATGTAGTTATCGGCGAAAACTCTGATTGCATCAGCGACGACCGCAACAGCAACCAGAACTAGCCAATTCATAGGATTTGAACGCCAGTTATTCCAACGTAGATGACATAGGTATAATACAGGGCAAAGATGGTAAGCATAGCCCAACCTTCTTTACGGGTAATTTTATGGTCTTTAACAGTAAAGAGCCAGACAAGAAGAGCAGAGAAGACGAGCATGATAAGGTCAACTGGGTCGAAGTTGGTTGCGGTGATAGAGCCGCCGAAGAGGACTGGAATCGCCATTACGCCACAGATATTAAAGATGTTACTACCGATGATATTGCCGAGTAAGAGATCATGTTCTTTGCGTCTTGACGCTGTGATAGTGGTAACGAGTTCTGGAAGCGAAGTACCGAAGGCGACGATGGTGAGGGAAATCATTTTTTCAGAAACACCGAAAGCCTCAGCGATGGATGTTGCACCGTTTACGACGAGTTGGCTACCGCCGACGACACCGGCAAGACCAATAGCGGTGATGAGGAAGGATTTGCCAAGTTTCCATTTTGGTTTTTCAACTTCGTTTTTGCCGTTTTTCTTCTTTTTCGCCATGGCGACAAGGTAATAAATAAAGACGCCAAATAATAGAATACAGACAATGGCATCGGCACGAGAGATTTTGCTAACCGTAGCGTCGTTTAGCGATGTATCAAGGAACAGAACAACAAGTATGGTGGAAATAAGAAGCAAAATCGGTAATTCTTTTTTGACAGTGTTTCTTTTGACAATGATTGGTGCAATAGCGGCACCAACACCAAGAAGAAGCATGACGTTTACGATGTTACTACCGACAACGTTGCCGAGGAGAACATCGGTGTTGCCACTAATCATAGAAGAAATGGAAACTGCAAGCTCTGGAGCACCGGTGCCGAATGCGATAATTGTAAGACCAATTAGCATTTTTGAAACTTTGAAATTTTGTGCGACGGAAGATGCACCGGAGATTAGCCAGTCCGCACCTTTAATCAAAAGTACGAAGCCAGCAACCAACATCACTATTTGTAGAAACATTTCCATTTATTATTGTTTGCCTGTTTATTTTTGCTTTATTATGTTTATGATTTTAGCAGATAAGTTTGAATTTGTCAAAGAAAATCTTTATTAGTTTAAAAATATGTGTTATAATAGATTAAACGTGCGAATGTAGCTCAGTTGTTTAGAGCGCTTCCTTGCCAAGGAAGAGGTCGAGAGTTAGAGTCTCTTCATTCGCACCATTTTTTATTGCATGTATATTAGTATTTTTTTTTATTGCTTTCTGTGTAGTTAAATAATTGTTATGTTTTTTTCAAAAAAACTTATGTATAATATAGATTATGGAGCATAATAACACCCAGGGACGTGTTCTCAAAATTGCATTTTGCTTTTTGGTTCTTTTAGGCATTAGTCTCGCGGGTGTAATAGTTGCCGTCCATTTTATAAAAAAACAGGAGATAGTTCCTGAAAAAAAGTCTGAAGTCGAACAAATCGTGTCACGATATCAAACCAAAATAGATGATAAATCTACTGACGACGTAGCAAGAATGAACCTTTATATTGATCGAGCGTATGAATTAAAGAAATATATGCTTGAAACCGATGTTGACTTATGCGAAATGATTGAGCGTGACCTTAATCTCGCAAATGAGTTAGATCAATCTGGCGAAATGAAGCAGCTGACGGCTAGTATTATGTCTTCTTGCGTAGAAAAGAACGATTCAGGTGAATCAGGGAAAGAGGGTAGGTCTAAAGTGCACTGGAGCGAAGATGAAGGTTAATATCTTCAACAAACTATTCATGTTTCTGTTTGGACTGACAGGTTCATTGTTGTTTGGGCTTTTCTTTCTCGCTAATAACGTGAATGCTTATTCGCTTGAGGGGTGGGTTGATGGAGATTTGAGTTGTAAAGAGCGAAGCACAAAATATGATTGCTCCGTGAATATCTATGCAGGTATCACATATAATACTAATCCGAATTGGACAGAAGTAGTTCCTTTGTACACAAGAATTACTTCAGATTATCGAGGCAGCCAGGATTTCTTCCTTGGTAATAGAGTGTCGTGGTCACAAGAGCTACAGGATTATAGCCCAAAATACAATGTTTATAATTTCTCTATTTCAAAAGACGATATTAAGCGCTATGGTTATTCTACTAGGAGAGGTAACTACGAAGTTTGGTCTCTATGGGTTGAAGTAGATCACTATGATTGGTGGGGGTCCGACTGGCCGCGCGAAGATGGTTGGGGCGATTTTCTAGATGATATTGAAATCACAGTTGAAGAGCGAGTATCGAATACTCTTACGATTAAGGCTATTGATACGAATGGATGGTCGCTATCTTCCATAATTCCAGACGCTACGGTTGAGGTGGACCCTGGTGGTAGGGCACAAGCATGTATAGGAACAGCAAATGGCTATACAAAGATTAAGTGGGGTAGAAGTACTTCGTCTTACACTTGGTGGGATGATACTAGTTTGTGTTATGATGCTGGGTATATAGAATCAGATACTACTATATATGCGGTTTATGAAAGAGATGAATTTTCTGGACGGGCGCGAGTTTTTGAGGGAGAAGGAACAGGTAGCGCGAATAATGCGAGCACCGGATATGTTGAATACGATAGAACTGTTTCTATAGACATGGAATGTCCGAACGATGGATGTCGTGGTTCGTTCGATCTAGCCATGAAGAGAGAAAAGGGTTCTGGACTAGCTTATTATACCGGACGAATCAGAAAAAATGGACTGCTCTTTTACTTAATAACATCACCACTTAGTCCTTTCTCTCCATCTACTTCTGGAACACTCTTAGATATTCAATCATATTATTATGCTAGTGGCGATACTTTTTATCGTAATTATGCATCAGATACATTGCATCCGGGAGAAACTTATTGTTTTAGTATTGCCTTTCAACCTTATGGTAGCTATTCGAATGATAAAATATCGGCTGCTGAGGCGTGTGCGCGAGCGAAAGAATCGTCTTTCCAAGGGAGGATTGGTGTTTCTGGAGGTGCTACTGGTGACACTGGTTGGAAATCAAGTAATGATTCGCAAAGCAAAATCTTAACATCCTGTACTTACGCTAAGCCTTGCACCGTAAATTTCCAGCACTATCTTCGTAGGACATCCGGAATTGGGTTTACGGATTATACGATTAAACGTACATCGAATTATTCTGTTGTTTCAAATAGCGTTTTGAAGAATAATGTCACGGAATATTTTATTAATCTTCCAAATAACACCGGAGTTAAAGAAGCTGATGATAATAATATTACCTTGGTTCCTGGACAAATGGTGTGCGAGATATTAACATTCAAGCCTTCAAATAACGTGATAGATGTTAAGCCGGCGGCTGATATTAAATACTGTGTAATGGCAACCGGCAATGCACAACCACCAGATCCGACGGATTCTGCCGTTATGGAAGATGATGATTTAAGCAATGCATTTCTTGATATGCGTGTCAAAAATAATTCCGGTGCAGATAAGTATAAGAAGTTCCAAAAAATAGTATATGCAAAGCCCGGAGATATTTTGACTTACCGTGGTACGTATAATCCGATTTTGCAATATAGCTATTCGATAATTCCTCAGACCATGCAAATAGATGGAGGAGCTACTATTACCAATAATGGGTATTATTTATATAGTTTGTTTGATAATAAGAATACGTATACATGGAAAAATGCATTCTCGATTAGATCAAATGAGAACTTTTCGTTCTCGCAGAATTATTCTTATAGTGTCGGGAATACTTTGAAAAGAAAAGAAACCAATGATTATACCGTCGTGAGCTCGAAGGTCGGTAAAAAACTGGTTGAAACCGCTCAGACTAATTTAAATAATACAACTAAGACAACGCCAAGCCAGGTTACATTCACGGCGTCTGGTAGTAATATCAATGCCAATGTGATTACTGCAACTAAGAGTAGTGCTGCGGAAGCAAGAGTGCCATATAATTTTGATACTAAGGTAGAGGTAATTGTTCCGGAAGATAAGCAAATCCTCTATTCTGGAGAAGAGGATGAATTCAGTTATATCGTTAATGTCGAAAAAAGGGTGAATCCAGAAACTACCAACGGGGATGAAAAGGATGCGTATGCTACAATCGTGCCAGATTCGATTTCGAAACTAATTATTTATCGCCCGAGTTCTGGTGGCGAAAAAGGTGGAACATCAAATTATGGCAGTTCTAAAACAGATGACTTATGTCGTTATTATAGCCTCACAAATAATGGAAGCACTTGTAAATATGATAACGAAAAGAATCAGATACTTAATGCTAGCGGTAATAGAAATGGTAGTAGTGACAAATACAAATTAAGCTATATCGTCCCAGACATTCCTGCCGGTTCTAAGATTTGTGTTGCCGTAGCAACATATCCAAGCAATAGTGGTGAATACACGAATTTCAGCGATCCTGAAGGGAACCATCGATGGCGTATCTCGGACTCTAAATGTTATATTATTGCTAAGCGTCCAACTTTCCAAGTGTGGGGCGGGAGTGCCTATTCTGGTGGCGTAATTACGACTTCTGCCATGCACAAGAAAACATTAAGTGGACTACCGAAATTTACGGGAACGTTCGTATTTAGTTCTTGGGTGGAACAGAGTATAACGGCCAAAGGTCGCGTGATTGCTTTGGCATCTGGTGCCGCTTCTGGGCTAGCTAATAATATCGCGGGTGGTGGAAGTTTGGAGGTAAATGCAGATTATTGTAAATACCGTGTGCCACTTTCGATTGGCAATTATTCAAATAGTATTGTTTCGGGAATTTGCCCAAGTGCGCAAATGACCGGTAGTTCTGGTATTTCTGTTGCTACAATAAATAGAGACTCCATCATCGCTAGATTGCCAAACGAAGACTCTCTAGTAAATGAATATACTGGAAATACGACGATTGTATTTAACAATGGGACGCCTAAAAACGTCGTGAGATACAATGTGAAAGGTAATGTTGTGCTAAATAGCAGTACCATCAGCGTGGGAAGAACACATATAGTTAACGCGACTGGCGATATAACAATAGCCGGAAATATTACCTATCAAGACATGGCATTTACGAATTTGTCGGATATTCAGAAGCTAATTATTTATGGTAGAAATATCACTATAGGTTGTGCGGTAAGCAGAATCGATGCCATTATCATCGCGGAAGAGGATGTAAATACTTGTGTATCTGAAAATATTAACCTTAGACTTAATTCTCATCAACTTAAGATTAATGGTTCGATTATGGCTAATAAACTATTTCTTAATCGTACGTATGGAGCGGCTACTGGCGTTAATTCTAAAGTACCGGCAGAAGTTGTAAATTATGATGTGTCAACCATCCTTTGGGGAAGAGCAAAAGCTGATCCTGACAACAAACATCGGAATCTTACTGCAGTATATACACACGAACTTGCTCCGAGGTATTAATCTTAGCATGGTATAATCATAAGTATGAAAAGTCAGACAAAAATAAAGACGGGAAAAAGTGACTTCTATTTTATGATTGCCCCATCATTATTGATACTGTTTTCGGCTTTTTCCATGATTAATTTGGAATTCGTGAGAGCAGAATCAAAAACCGCAACGGTTAGTGTGACGGCAGCTTGTACGATGTCGACGGCTTCTATAACGACACATCTTTATGCTCTAAGCGTGAATTCTTATCAAGAAGATCTTGGTAAAACTAAACTCACGGCAATCTGTAATGATGCTTCCGGATTTGTGATTTATGCGATTGGTTTTTCTGGTGATACTTATGGGAATACCAATATGGTGAATGCAAATGGTTATACAATTGCGACTGGTACGGGTGTCGATGAAACAACTTCGAACTGGTCGATGAGACTCGTGAAGGATATGGACTCGTATGTGCCGTCAAATCTTGGGATTGAAAGTGGCTACCAAAATTATAAAGTGATTCCGGCAAACTATACGAAAGTAATTACTTACACAGCGCGCACAACTCCGGAATCCGGAGCGGCGGTAATATCGAGTTATGCGGTAAATATTTCTGGTACCCAACCATCTGGTAGTTACACTGGAAAAGTGAAATATACGATGGTGCATCCGGCAAACGAAGCAGCGCCCGAGATTTAGTTTTAGCAGTTTTTGTGCTATAATGATTATATATATAATATAAGGAGTGGAAATGAATCCAGGATTAATAGCATTAATAGTTGTCGGCGCGATTCTATTAATCGTCATTGGTACGATTATTGCGATCTACAACAGTTTAGTCGGGCTCAATGAGCGCGTAAACGAAGCTTGGTCTGACATTACTGTTCAGCTCAAGTATCGTGCAGATCTCATCCCAAATGTGGTTGAGACTGTTAAGGGCTATGCCAAGCACGAGAACGAAACCTTCAAGATGGTGACGGAAGCTCGTACGGCTGCCATGGGTGCAAAGACCGTTAAGCAGGCGGCTGAAGCAGAGAACCAAATGCAAAATGCACTTGGTCGTATCTTTGCAATCGCCGAGGCTTATCCAGAGCTCAAAGCAAATACGAATTTCCAAACTCTTCAAGGTCAACTTCAAGATTGTGAAGACAAAATTCAAGCTGCTCGCCGTTTTTACAATGCCGGCGCAAAAGAGCTCAACACTAAGATTAAGACTTTCCCAGCCAACGTGGTAAACAACATGTTTGGTCACTTCAAGAAGCGTGATTACTTCGAAGTTTCCGAAGCTGAGCAAGCCAAAATCGAAAAAGCTCCAGATGTAAAATTCTAATATAATTTGCTACGCCTCGCGAGGAGCGGGGCGTAGTACTATCACGAAAAATGTATAAGCAAATCGCACAGAATAAAAGACGAACCATTTATATTATGCTTGGTTTTGTCGTGCTCATTTCATTGCTGGGCGTAGCACTGGCCGCTTATCTTGGAGATTGGTGGATTGTGCTATGGGTAGCAATTGTTGCGGTAATATATGCAGTGATTCAATACTTTATTTCTGGCGCGACGACGATGATGCTTACGGGTGCAAATGAGATTACGAAAAAAGATTGCCCGAAACTATATAATACGGTAGAGAATTTAAGTATTACGACGGGTCTTCCGATGCCGAAGGTTTATCTCATTGATGATCCGGCGCCGAATGCGTTTGCAACGGGACGTGATCCGAAGCATGCGATGGTCGCGGCGACAACTGGGCTAATTGATATTATGGATAACAAGGAACTTGAAGCCGTGATGGCGCATGAGATGTCGCACGTAAAGAATTATGATATTCGGGTGTCACTCATTGTATTTGGGCTTTGTTGTGTGGTTGGTTTGATTGCAGATATTGGCACAAGGATGGTGTTTTATGGTAGCCGTCGTCGTGATAATGAAGGTAGCCCGGTGGGTCTAGTGATGCTTCTTATCGCTGGGATCTTGTCGCCTATCTTAGCGTCAATTATTCAAATGGCAGTTTCGCGTGAGCGTGAATATCTTGCGGATGCATCGGCAGTAAACATCACGCGCTATCCGGATGGGATGATTAATGCATTAAAGAAGCTTCAAGCACATTCGCAACCTTTGAAGAGCCAGAATACGGCAGCCGCCTCGATGTATATCAATGATCCTTTAAGAAAAGGGTTCTTAAGTAGTTTGTTTAGTACGCACCCACCAATTGAGAAGAGGATTGAGAGGCTGGAACATGGCAAAAAGAACTTCTAAAAAAGACGCTCCCTTAGAATCCAAGAAAAGTGTTTCGCGGGGACGCTCTTCGCGCCCGTCTTCACGGGGCTCATCGCTGAGTCCTCGTAGCGACTGCGGATTCCCCCGCAAAACATTTTCTTGGATTAAAGAGAAGTGGCTTTTGTTGAAAAATAAAATTGTTTCGCCGGAGAGGATTAGGCCGCATAGGAGTTTTAAGAGGTCGTATCGGGAGGATTATAAAAGGAAACTCGAGGTGCCGGGGATTACGTACCATGCGGCGAAGACTTTTAGTGTGATTTTTAAGAACTGGAAATTGTTTTTGCCACTTTTAATTATCGCAGTAGTGATGGCGGTGGTATTTATTGGTCTTATGAACGAATCAACTTTCCAACAGTTTCAACAAGTTTTGAACCAAACGACTGAAGAAATGGGTTATGGTGATATTGGTTATGTGGCAAAGGCGGGGTTGCTCCTCATTTCGACCGTGACGACTGGTGGTTTGTCGAGTTCGAGCAAAGAAACCAACACGATTTTCTTCGTGCTGATTTTCTTGATTTTATGGCTTTCAACGATTTTTATTTTGCGCCATCGTCTCGCAGGACACAAAATTAAACTACGCGATGCGCTTTATAATGCGATGACGCCGATGATTTCATCATTTGTGATTTTTGCGATTGCCGTGATTCAATGCATTCCGATTTTCCTATTAATTATTGTATATTCGGCAGCGGTACAGACGGAATTTCTTGCGACACCGTTTTATGCGTTATTATTCTTTATCTTTGCAGCATTAATGGTGATTTTGTCTGGATATTTACTCTCGTCTTCGCTCATGGCATTTGTGGCGGTGAGTGCGCCAGGGCTTTATCCAATGAAAGCGATGCATGCAGCGTCGGACCTCATGATGGGGCGCAGATTTAAATTTATTCTACGTATCATTGCGTTATTTATCATTTTGTCATTAACGTGGGTGGCGGTGATGCTACCGCTAATTGTGTTTGATCTTCTCATGAAAAACTTTGAATGGGCGGCGGGCATTCCATTTGTACCAGTATGCTTACTTGTGATGACCTGTTTTACAGGGATTTACATTACAGCATATTTGTATTTATATTATAGATGGATGTTAAACTATGACGAAAAGTGAAGCTGAAGAAAGAATTATCAAATTACGTGAAATTATCAATGACTATCGCTACCACTATCATGTGTTAGACGAGTCGATTATGAGTGAAGCGGCGGCGGATTCATTGAAACATGAACTCGCACAACTCGAAGCTGAGTATCCGGAGCTTATTACGCCGGATTCACCAACGCAGCGTGTTGCGGGAAAACCACTCGATAAATTCACGAAAGTAACACATGAAAAACGAATGATTAGTCTCGCGGATGTGTTTTCAAAAGAAGAGGTACTAGATTGGATTTCGCGGAACGAAAAATTGGTGCCAGGAGGCGAAATTAAAGAGTTCTTTACGGATATTAAAATGGACGGGCTAGCTTGTGCATTAAAATATCGTGATGGCGTGTTTTACCAAGCGGTGACGCGTGGCGATGGATTAGTCGGTGAGGATGTAACACAGAACGTAAGAACGATTGAAAACATTCCGATGCGAATTGATAATACTGGCGAAGTGGAAGTACGCGGTGAAATTATTCTTTACAAGAAAGATTTTGAAGAAATTAATGAAAGACAGAGAAAGAACGGTGAGCCGGAGTTTGCGAACCCGCGGAATCTCGCGGCTGGCTCAATCCGGCAACTTGATCCGAAAATTGCGGCGAGCCGTCCGCTCAGATTTATCGCTTATGATTTAGTGAAGCCGAATTTGCCAACGCATCACGATGCTTACGAGATGCTAAGAACGCTTAAGTTCCAAACATCGAATGAAGACAAGGTGTTTAAAGCGAACGAGAAAAAGGAATTATTTGAATATATTGCGGGGCTCGATGAATACCGCAAAGGTTTGCCATTTAATACAGATGGCATGGTGATTAAAATCAATGATCGTGTGGTGTATGATGCGCTAGGGATTGTGGGTAAAACGCCAAGGGCGGCGGTAGCTTTTAAGTTCCCGGCCGAGGAAGCCACCACAAAGGTACGTGATATCGTGATTTCGGTGGGACGAACGGGTGCCGCGACGCCGGTGGCGATTTTTGACCCGGTAGAAGTAGCCGGCTCGACGGTACGTCACGCTACACTACATAATGCGGATGAAATCTCTCGGCTCGACATTCGAATTGGCGATACGGTAATTATATATAAAGCCGGTGATATTATTCCGCAGGTGAAGGAAGTGTTGGTTTCGCTTCGTCCGGAGGGCGCGGAGAAGTTTGATTTTGAAAAAGCGCTAGCCAAACAATATCCGGAATTAAAGTTTGAAAGACCAAATGGAGAAGTAGTATACCGTGTGGCCGGTGAATCGTCGGATTTGATTCTGAAGCGTGCGATTGAATACTATGCGTCAAAACCGGCTCTCAATATTGATGGGCTCGGCGAGAAAAATGTGGTGGCGTTAGTAGATGCTGGACTGGTGAAATCCATTGCAGATCTCTATAGGCTGGATGCTACTAGATTGGCAGAGCTCGAAAGATTTGGGGAATTATCGGCGGATAATTTGGTGTCGGCGATTGAAGCGACAAAGAATGCGCCACTTAATAAATTTATTACGGCGCTTGGGATTCGCCACGTGGGGGCACAAACGGCGACTGCACTGGCACGTAAGTTTAAATCGCTCGATAAGCTAATGATTGTGACGGAAGACGAGTTACTAGATGTCGCGGATATTGGCGACGTGGTGGCGGAGTCAATTTTGGCGTGGTTCTCGGATGAAGAAAATGTGAAATTACTTGAGGAATTACGTGGGCTCGGTGTATGGCCACGTGAGGAAAGTGGGGCAAGTTTGCCACTTGAAGGGAAATCTTATATTGTGACCGGAACGCTCGCTTCGATGGGGCGCGAAGAAGCAGAGGATAAACTAAGAGCACTTGGTGCGACGGTGACGTCATCCGTGACGAAGAATACGACCGCTCTCATTGTGGGTGAAAAGCCAGGGAAAGGCAAGACTGATAAGGCCGACAAACTCGGGATTCCGAGGATGAATGAAGTGGAGTTTTTGAAGCTGATTGGTGAATAAAAAAATACTCCCGCCTAGCGGGAGTTTTTTGTTTTAGAGTCCTCGTTTTTTATTGAACTCTTGCTGGGTCTTTTTGAACTGCTCGGGATCGCGGGTGAGGCGATCAACTTCTTTTAAGAACTCGTAGTATTCTTCTTTCAAGAAATAGATTTTGGTTGCGGCGTAGCCGTCCGGCGAGTACTTGCGACGAAGAATCCTGCGAACCGCTTCGATGAGCTCGTCTTCCGTGTAGTCTGGATGAAGTGTCTTGTTGTAATCGTAGGCGCGAGCCAGGATTTCGTTGACACTATACGAACGGTCGGCAGAAGAAACGATTTTGCCGTAAATACTACGAGGCTCCGGGCGCTCCGATGAAGCGCGGTGATCTTCCACGGCTTCCGCCATGATTTCGATTTCTTCCGGCGGGAAGAGTTTCCTTAACTTTTCATCGCGACGAAGCAAATAAGCGGACCATTCGTGGTGTGTCTTGTTGGCGATTTCACGGCCGAGGTCGTGATAAGCGGCGATAACGTAGACCATATTTACGTCGACTTTGGTATCGGTGTTCTCGAGTATCGAAACGATCTTGAGACTACGCTCAATGACGTTATTGATGTGGCTTCCGGTGTGGCCGGGAAGTGCGTCGTAACGAGGTAAAATCTCGTTTTCAATGTAAGCGCGTACTTTTGGACAAACGTATGTGTTCATATTAACCCTCCTAATGTACAGATTAGCTCTGATAGCTTGGGATATATTATAACATATTTTGGTGATCGGTGCACGCTTCGGCGGGAGTTAGCTCGCTGCGCTCGCTATTCGCCTTCGGCGAGCGAACCCTGCGGATTCGCCTCTCCCCGACATTATCTAAGAATAAAAATAAGTCCCTTTGGGACTTCTTTTTATTCTTAGTGGTGATCTCGGCGGGAGTCGAACCCGCATTGTCGGGATGAAAACCCGATGTACTAACCGCTATACTACGAGACCGCAGAATTATTATATCAAAAAATCGAATTCTTCGCAAGGGTTAGCGCCTAGAATGAGCAGGAGTATTGATATTCAACCGTATAGTCTTTGACGCCGTATGGTTCTTTTGGATAATAGGTCACCCGAGTGGCTTCGTCGCTGCAATACTTATTTAAGTATTTAGATTCTTTGGTATCAGTATAACTCTTGAAGAGAAGGAGTTGGCGAAGGGTGACTAGTGCGAAACCGGTTTCGGTGTATTTTTTCAAAACATCTTTATTGGCGCCTTCGTCGGTGACGGATTTGTAGAGTGAATTCTCATAGTAGTTAGAAGCAAGTGCGCTGACTTTGTCGGCGACTTGGCGCTCTGGTTTAGCAAATTGGATGGCGAGAACACCTACGACCACGACAAGCATGGCGCCTAAAATCACGCCGATAATGGCGGTTTGAGCAGTATCGGCTTTGATACGTTCAATTTTTTTGTCGTGAGCGATTCTGGAAGATTCAATGCGAGTGCGGGATGTATGCAAAGTAGAACTGGCGTTTTTCTTTTTTGCAGTCTTCATAGTTTCATATTACCATAAAAACTTTAATATGGTAATATATAAATATATGAGTAAGCTTTTTAAACGAACCAAGATTTTGGCGACGATTGGGCCATCAACAAATTCTAAGGAAAAGATTGAAGAAGTGATTATGGCCGGTGTTAACGGCTGTAGGCTCAACTGTTCTCACGGCTCGAACGAAGAACGCGATCAACAGATTAAATGGATTCGCATGGCGGCCGAGAAGAAAGGTCGTTCGGTTGCGATTTTGCAAGATTTACAAGGTCCAAAAATCCGTCTTGGCGAAATCAAAGACAATCATCTAGATCTAAAAAAAGGTGATGAACTAGTACTTGAGGCGAAGGAAGGTTTTGAGCACGATGGTGGTATGACTGTGCCGGTGCAATATAACTTGGCTGAGAAAGTGAAAGTTGGGGAACCGCTTTCGATGTTTGACGGTAAGATTAAGAGCGTGATTACGGAGATTGTTTCGGATACTGCAATTCGCGTGGAAATCCAGAATGACGGATTTATCATGTCAAAGAAGGGGCTAAATCTTCCAGATACCGATTTTGGTGGCGACATTTTAACGCCAAAGGATATTGCTGATATTGAATACGGTGCAAATTGTGACTATGACTATGTGTCGCTTTCGTTCGTGCAAAGTGCGGCGGATATTGAGAGATTAAAGCAAATGCTATTATCGCTTGGTTCTACCGCAAAGGTGATTGCCAAGATTGAAACCAAGAAGGCTATTCAATCTGACGAGCATCTCGAAGAAATTGTGAAAGCTTCGGATGGCATTATGGTGGCACGTGGTGACATGGCCGTAGAGGCCGGTGCCGAAGTCGTGCCAATCGTGCAACGGAAACTCATTGCAATGTGTCGTGCGCACTCGAAACTCTGTATTGTGGCAACACAAATGCTTTCATCGATGGTGGATTCGCCGGAACCAACTCGTGCAGAAGTCTCGGATGTCGCAACGGCAGTGGTTCAAGGTGCTGATGTGGTGATGCTTTCGGACGAGACAGCCAATGGTAACTATCCAGTAGAAACTGTAGCCGAGATGAAGAAAGTAATTCTTTATACGCAAAATCACTCACGGATCGCTTCGATTTCAAGAGAGCCAGAAGGTGAAAAAGCGGTTTATGATGCGATTTCGGATGCTGCGGCAAGATTAGCGGAAAGAATTGATGCCGATGTAATTATTTGTCAGACGGCTTCTGGTGCAACCGCCTTTGCGATGGCGGCGCAGCGCCCGAATCTTCCGATTGTGTCGGTAACTTCGAATCAACGTGTGGCGAATCAGCTAGCACTCATTTATGCAAACTCAGCCTTTGTACGTCCTTATGCCGATGAATTTGGTTACAAACTGGCCGAAGAGCTAAAAGAATCCGAATATCTCAAAACCAAAGAAGGCGAAAAAGATCTTCTTGCAGTTATCGTGTCTGGTGACAAAAACCAATTTGGCTCCGATACTATTAGAGTGCGTAACGTTTAAAAGTGGGCAGAAAGAGGAATATGAATTATAAAACCATTAAGGACATTAGCTTTAAAGGGCAAGTTGTGCTAGTCCGTGTGGACTATAACGTGCCGATGAAGAATGGTAAAATTACCGATGATTTAAGAATTCGAGCGAGCCTACCGACATTGCAATTCTTACGTGATGGTGGAGCCAAGAAAATCATTCTGATTTCGCACCTTGGTCGTCCGGAAGGTAGAGACAAGAGTTTGTCACTTAAACCAGTGGCGACGCAACTTGGAAAACTGATTTCGGATGTTTCGTTTGTGGATGATGTATCTGGACCAGACGTAGAGGAAGCAGTAGAAAGAGTCGGTAAAGGTGGAATCCTGCTGCTTGAGAATCTCCGTTTTTATCCAGGCGAAGAGAAGAATTCGGATGATTTTATTCGCGAGATTATTGATGCAACGGGTGCTGAAGTTTTCGTACAAGATGGTTTTGCTGTAGTGCACCGTGCGCATGCTTCGACAAATGCCGTAGCAAATCATCTACCGGTTTATGCTGGGTTGCTGCTGGAAAAGGAAATTGTGAACTTAAGCAAAGTGACCGAGAAGCCAGATCGCCCGCTACTTCTTATTATTGGTGGTGCAAAAGTGGACGACAAGCAGCCGCTAATCGAAAAGTTTGAGAAATTAGCGGATCAAATTGTGGTAGGTGGCAAGATTGCTGCCGATGGCTACAAGGGTTCTGGTAAGATTTTCGTTGCTGATGATTTTGATGAAGATGGCGAGGGAAATAGGCTCGATGTGGGTCCATTGTCGACGGGTAAAATCGCTGGCTACATTGCCGATGCAAAGACAATCATCTGGAATGGATTAATGGGCAAGGCAGAAGACCCAGCTTATTCGACGGCTTCCACGATTGTGGCAGAAATGATGGGTGAAAAGCTCGGCGCCGAAACGGTAGTTTGTGGTGGTGATACAACTGGATTCGTCGAAAACCTTGTAAAAGAGCATCCGAACCTTCAATATTCATTGATTTCGACTGGCGGTGGTGCGGCGCTGGAATTCTTGCTGGGCAAAGAACTTCCGGGTATTGCCGTACTTGAAGCAAAATAGTTAACAAATATTCATTTTGTGATATAATTTTGCTATGAAAAAGGCAAAGACTTATCAGCAGGTGATCGGGGAAACGATTGAACAGATGCGTCTAGAAAAAGGCTGGACGCAGGGTGATTTGGCTGAAGCCGTAGGCTCGAGCCAGTCCGCGATTCATCGTATTGAAAAAGGGGGCCAGAACATTTCACTAGAAATGGTGAAAAAGCTTTCGGAGGCACTTGGAAATCAGATTCTCTCTATTAATGATTCAGTTTCGCAGAGTTTCCGCATTCGTGGCGGCAAAGAATTAAGTGGTGAAATTACGATTAATACATCGAAAAATGCTGCCGTTGGTCTGCTTTGTGCGGCACTTCTTAATTCCGGTAAAACGGTGCTTCACCGCGTAGCGAGAATTGAAGAGGTCTTTAGAATTATCGAAGTTTTGGAATCGATTGGTGTGAAATGCCATTGGCAAAATCGCCATCGTGACTTGGAGATTATATCACCACGCGAATTAAAACTGGACGAATTAGACATTGAAGCAGCTAGAAGGACACGTTCGATTATTATGTTCCTCGGCCCGCTTCTTCATCGTTATCAAAAGTTCCAACTACCTTATGCAGGCGGCTGTTCGCTGGGTACGCGTACGATTGAACCACATCTACTTGCGCTTAAATCATTTGGTTTAAAGGTTGATGCGACAAAGAACTCTGGTTTTTACGAAGTAGAAGTGAATCAGGAAACACTTAACAAATACACGGATCGTTACATTGTATTAACTGAGCGCGGTGATACGGTGACGGAGAATGTGTTGATGGCGGCGGCGCTTTCGCCAGGCAAGACGACGATTGTGGGTGCTTCACCAAACTACATGGTGCAGGATGTCTGTTTCTTCCTCGAAAAACTTGGTGTGAAGATTTCTGGTATCGGTACAACTACTTTAGTAGTGCGTGGTCGTTCGCGTATTAATGATGATGTTGAATATAACGTTTCGGAAGACCCGATTGAAGCAATGAGTTTTATCGCCGTGGCGCTTGCGACACATTCGGAGATTAAACTGATTCGCGCACCGATTGAATTCCTTGAAGTTGAGCTCGAAGTTCTCAAAAACATGAATGCGAAGTTTGAAAAATCGCCGGAGTATTTATCTGCAAATGGTAGAACGAGGTTAGTTGATCTTACGATTAAAAAATCTGAACTCGTGGCGCCAGTGGATAAGATTCATCCGATGCCATTCCCGGGGCTTAACATTGATAATTTGCCATTCTTCTCGGTGATTGCCGCGATGGCGAAGGGCAGAACTTTGATTCACGACTGGGTGTTTGAAAATCGCGCAGTTTATATTACAGAGCTTTCGAATTTGAATGCGAAGGTGGAACTTTTAGATGCGCACCGTGTGTATATTGAAGGCCCGACTAACTGGCGTCCAGCTGAGCTCGTGGCACCGCAGGCACTGCGTCCAGCAGTAGTGGTACTAATTGGCATGCTCGCTGCACCAGGCACATCAATTCTTCGCAATGTTTATCCGATTAATCGTGGCTACCAAGATTTTGCAGTGAGACTTCGTCATTTAGGGGCTGACATTGTACCGTTAACTGGTATATAATGAAACAATGAATCCGATTTTAGATGGTTTAAATGCAGCGCAAAAAGAGGCTGTGGAGACGCTCGATGGTCCGCTTCTGATTTTGGCGGGTGCTGGTTCGGGTAAGACGAAAACTTTGACGCATCGTATTGCGAATTTGATTGCGCACGGAGTGAAGCCGTCTAATATTCTCGCAGTGACTTTTACGAATAAAGCCGCGAAAGAAATGCGTGACCGTTTGTTTAGAATTCTGACGCCGGGAGTAGAAAAGGATGCTGAGGCGCCACGCTCGTTTATGCCGTATATGGGGACATTCCACGGAATTTGCGTGAAGATTCTCCGCCAAGAAGCGGATGCGGCTGGGCTCGACAAAAATTTTGTGATTTATGATATGGATGACCAAATTTCGCTGGTTCGTCGCGTGATGAAGAATCTTAATTTAAATGATAATAAGGCGCTGAAACCAAAGTCGATTCAGGGAATTATTTCGACTGAGAAAAACATGGGGAACGATCCGAGCGACTACGAAGCGAAGGCACTCTATCCGAATCAACGCGACATCGCGAAGGTTTTTAAGAAATATGAAGAAGAAAAGAATAAAGCTGAGGCGCTGGATTTTGACGACCTTCTTATTAAAACTTTGGAATTATTCTCGAAACATCCGGAAGTCCGGAAAAAATGGCAAGACAAGTTTAAGTACATTTTGATTGACGAGTACCAGGATACGAACATGGTGCAGTATCATTTAGTGAAGTTACTCGTGAACGAAAAGAATAATATTGCAGTGGTGGGCGACGATTGGCAGTCGATTTATTCGTGGCGCGGAGCGGATTTTACGAATATTTTGCATTTTGAAAGAGATTTTCCGGGCGCGAAGGTGATTAAACTTGAGCAAAACTATCGTTCGACTGGAAACATTCTTACGGCTTCGCAAAAAGTGATTAATAAGAATAAAACGCGGACCGAAAAGACTTTGTTTACAGAGGCGGGGAATGGCGAACCGGTAGATATCGAGTCGCTTCGTGATGAAGAATCCGAAGCCAGTTTTGTGGCGATGTCGATTTTGAGACTCCAGAAAGACTTTCCGGATTTTTCGAGTTTTGCAGTGTTATATCGTACCAATGCGCAGTCGTATACATTTGAAAAAGCGTTCATGAATCTGCATATTCCTTACAAGATTGTGGGTGGCGTGAGATTCTACGACCGTAAGGAGGTGAAGGATGTGCTTGCTATCTTAAGACTAATCGTGAATGGTCGCGATAAAGTGAGTTTGGAACGCGTAGTCGGAAATGTATTGTCCGGAATTGGCGAAGCATCACTCGCGAAGATTTTAGTGGCGATGGATTCAATGCCGGAAAGCGTCGATCCTATGCGAAGCTTAGATTTGCCAGAAGTTTTGACGACCGCCAAAGCGAAGAACGCACTGACGAGATTGGTACGATTTATTCGTGAGACGGCGGTCGGTACGAATCCGAGTGAAATTATCAAAAAAGTTGTGGACTACTTTGATTTCCAAAAGTTAACAGACGATGGCACGCCAAGTAGCGATGAAAGAATGAAGAACCTCGAAGTCTTGTCTGGCAATGCCGAATCGTTTGAAAACTTGGAAGACTTCCTAGCGGAGGCAAGTTTGATGTCGTCAGCGGATGAAAGTGCTGGTAAGAATTCAGTGACGCTCATGACGCTCCACGCGGCGAAAGGTTTGGAATTTCCGGTAGTATTCATTGTGGGGATGGAAGAGGGTTTGTTCCCAAGTGCGAGATGTATGGATGACGAGGCAGGACTGGAAGAGGAAAGACGTCTGGCGTATGTCGGCATGACTAGGGCGATGAAGAGATTATTCCTTACTTATGCGCTATCTCGCTATTCGTTTGGGAGCCGGAACTATAATATGCCATCGAGATTTCTTACGGAACTTGGTTACAATCCGTATGGTTCGGCTGGATTTAAAGATGAAGATGGTGATGGCTTTACGGATGATTTTAGTGACGATTTTGGTGGAGATAACTTTGATCCATTCCCAGAAGATTTGCCAGTTTACGAATAATGGTATAATTAACTCATGAAGATTCTATGGACAGACGGTAGTGCATCACCAAACCCGGGGCCGGGTGGTTTTGCCGTGATTGAACAAACGGAAGACGGAGCGAGGCCAGTAGTGCTTGGCCGTGATAAAGACACTAGCAACATTAAGATGGAAGGCCAGGCCATGATTGCAGCGATTAAATACGCTGGCGATGAAGGTTGCGAAATTCATTCCGATTCGGAATTTTGGATTAATGTACTCACGAAGTGGGCGCCGACTTGGAAGGCAAATGGCTGGGTCAAGAAATCCGGACCAATTAAGAATTTAGATCTAGTAAAAGAATTATATGATTTATACGAATCACATGATGTGAAAATCGTGTGGGTGCGCGGACATGTTGGCACTGAACTAAACGAGATGGCAGACATTTGGGCCAACAAGGCGCGTGAAGGCGCTGAAATCTGATAGAATTTAGCTTTTCTCTGAAATTATGATATATTATATATATGAAACTATCAGAGGAACTAATTTATCGTGGCTTTAAAGCCGAAACAACCATAGAAAACCCGGCGGACCTTGATTCCAGAAAGAATAAAAAGTTCTATTGGGGTGCAGATCCATCGGCCGATTCTTTGACAATCGGCAACTTAGCAGCCATCATGATGTGTGCTTGCTTTGTTCGTCATGGTTACGAGCCGTATCTTTTGGTTGGCGGTGCTACCGGGCAAATTGGTGACCCAAAAGAAAACGGTGAACGTGATTTGAAAACGCTTGACGAAGTTGAGCACAATAAGAAATGTATTCGTGAACAAATTGAACGCGTAATTAATGCTGGCGATGGTAATTCCAAGGATGGCGTAACGCCGGGTCTTACGATGGTCGATAACTATGATTGGTTTAAAGATATCCACTATCTCGATTTCCTACGTGAAGTCGGTAAGGCATTTTCGATGACGCAACTTCTCGATCGCGAATTCGTGCAGAATCGTATCGGTGAAGGCGGTTCCGGTATTTCGTATGCTGAATTTTCATACTCTCTTATTCAGGGCTATGATTTCTTGTATCTCTATCGTACTTATGGTGTTAAGATGCAGCTTTGTGGTGCTGATCAATTCGGTAACTGTTCTTCCGGTATTCATTTGATTAAGAGACTTGAAAATGGCGAGGCCGATGTGTGGTCAACGCCACTTGTGATTGACCCAGTGACTGGACGCAAATTCGGTAAGTCTGAAGGTAACGCCGTCTGGCTCGCCGCAACTGATAATGGTTCTGGTAACTATACTTCAATCTTTGATTTCTACCAATTCTGGATGAACCAGCCGGATGAATCCGTTGAATATTTGATTAAAATTTATACTTTGCTTTCTAAAGAAGAAATTGAGGATATTTTGAAGCGCCACAAAGAAGCACCTGAAAAACGCATCGCGCAAAAGGCACTCGCGCGTGGTGTGACGGAAGTGGTGCACGGTAAAGACAATGCCGCCGCCGTTGAAAATCTCACGGCTGTGCTCTTTGATAAGAATACAGATTTTGCCGATTTTACAGCTGACGAAATCACGGAATTTGCCGCCTATCTCCCGGTAGTTTCGAAGGGTACGGCGCTCGTTGATGCACTTTGTAATACTGGCCTCGCCGATTCAAAGAAGAAAGCCCGCGAATTTATTACTGGTGGTGCAATCACGATTAACGGTACGAAAGTAACGGAAGAAATTGACTTAAATCAAACTGCCATCGTGAAAAAAGGTAAGAATAAGTTTGTAATTGTAAAATGAAATATCTAGCGGTTTTAGGTCGTCAACCGGAAATATCTGTCGCAGAACTCGAAGCGCTTTTTGGTGAAGTGAAACAAATCACGGGGAAGCTCGCAGTTTTTCATGCGGATAAAAAACCAGAAATTGATCGGTTGGGCGGAAGCTTGAAACTCGCTGAACTAATCGAAGTTAAACCTCTGGATTATCTAAGAGAACTAGCGGAAGGAAAGATTACGCTCGGTGTGTCCGATTTTTCACGCGGTGCATCCAAGAAAACCGCAACGACTGAATCGCTGAAATTAAAAAAGATTTTGGTAAGGCACGGGCGTTCGGTGCGGGTGGTTGAGAATAAAGATGCCGTAATTTCGACGGCGACTTCGCTTCATAACGGTCTTTCTGGCAAAAACGAACGTAAAGTTGAACTCATTAAAGTGAACGATGAGTGGTACAAAGTGATTGGCGTGCAGGATATTGATGCTTACACAAAGCGCGATCAAGCCAGACCAGCGAGAGACGCGAAAGTAGGGATGCTCCCACCGAAACTGGCACAGATTTTGATTAATCTTTGTGGCGATTTGCCGGCTGGTTCGAGAGTACTAGATCCGTTTTGTGGAACTGGTGTAGTTCTACAAGAGGCATTGCTGATGGGATATCAGGCGTATGGGACCGATATTAATGAACGGATGGTTGAATACACCGAAAGGAATCTTGAATGGCTCGTAAAATCTGAAAACACGCTTTCTCGGGCCGCGTCCGGTCAGCCCGTCGCCACGGGTGACCGGCGCTCGTCCTCGCTTTGCCAAGCTCCGGATTCTCTCGAAAGATGTGTTTTTCAGATTTCACAAGGCGATGCAACTTCTCATCAATGGCAGCAGCCGATTGATGCGGTGGCGTGTGAAGGGTATCTCGGGAGGCCAATGTCGGCGGTACCGGCGGAGATTAAGCTAAAAACTGAGAAACAAGAGTGCAAGGCAATTATGGTGGGGTTCTTAAAGAACTTAGCTTCACAGATTAAATCCGGGACGCCAGTGGTGGTGGCGATGCCAGCTTGGCTTAGGGAAGACGGCTCGTATTCAAGGTTAGAAATCCTTGACGAAATTACTGATATGGGGTATAATGTTTACAATAAATCTCGCGAGGGGCTTCTTTATCATCGAGAGGGGCAGATTGTCGCGAGAGATTTAATAATATTAAGGAAAGATTAAATGTCACACGTAAAAGCTGGCGGTACCGCCAAGAACGTCCATAATAATGCTGGCCAGCGCCTCGGCGTCAAGCGCTTTGGTGGCCAAAAAGTTAAAAATGGCGAAGTAATTGTTCGCCAAACTGGTGCTACTAAACTTGCAGGCCCTGGTACCTACATGTCACGCAACTTCACTATCCATGCTGCGAAAGACGGTGTAGTCACATTTGTTAAGACTAAGAAAACTCATTTCTCTGGCAAATCATTGCCAAGGATCCGCGTAGAAGTTCGCTAAAAATCAGCCCCAAACGGGGCTCTTTTTTATGGTATAATGTTCTTATGGCAAAAAAGCGCTTTGGCATTTCTTTTCGGACTATTTTGTCTGTCGGTACAGTGATACTGGTTGGTTATGTGGTTTATCAAAACTGGCCAGATATGGTGAAGACCTTCCATCATTTAAGCGATACTAATATTCCAGTGCTTTTGCTCTTAATCCCGGAGCAATTATTTATGTATTTTGCTTGCGGGCAGATTTTTTTCTCATTTCTTAGAAATAGCAAAGAAGTGAAAGAATTTTCGAAAAAGGAAATTCTCACAATTTCGACAGAGCTTAATTTTGTGAATCACGCCGTGCCGGCAGGTGGTCTTGGTGGGCTCGCCTACCTTGCCTATCGTCTTCGTCCGTATAATGTGACGGCAGGACAATCCGGGTTTCTTTATATTTTTCGCTACGCTGTAACGACGGTGATTAATTATTTCCAGGCGCTCGTCGCAATTGTGGTATTATTGTGTCTAAATCTGATTCCGGGTGAGGCAATGTGGGTGATTCCAGTTGCGCTCATCATGAACTTTAGCGTATTTATTGGGCTATCGCTGATTGTTTATATCGCGAGTAGTAAAAAGCGTATAGAATTCTTTACTTTGAAAGCAACACGGTTCGTTAACGCTGTAATTAAGATTTTGACTTTTGGCCACAAAAAGAAAGCCATTAAAGAAGACAAAATTAAGCATTATTTTGACGACATCCATGAAAGCGTGATGATTGCAAAGGCAAATAAGAAGTATCTGAAATATCCGCTGTACTGGGGGGTTGTTTATAGTTTCTTTGAAGTGGCGACTTATTGGATTGTGGCAATTTCGCTTGGAAGACCGGATCTTTTGCCGTTTATTTTAGTAGGAGAGGCAATTGGTTCAGTATTCGATGGTATTGTGCCTTATGGTCTGTACGAGCTTGGTATGGCGGGCGTAATGATTGCTCTCCTTGGAATGGAACATTTCCCAACCGTGACTATTGTAACTGTAATGACTAGAGTTTTAACCTTGATTCTGACAATTGTTACGGGTACAATACCTTATTATAAAGTGATTAGAGGAAAAGAACATGACGATAAGTCCGCTAAAGACAGCAAAAGCTGATATCCCGATTCCGGGTGAACCACCAAGGTTTACGCCGTCTACATTAATTGCGGCAATGAACCAGACTTTGGAATATGCCTATGAAGGTGCACTGCTTGTTGGTGAAGTCGCGAGCTATAAAGTAAACCAAGGCAAATGGGTGTTCTTTGATCTAAAAGACGAGGAGTCGAGCATTTCTTGTTTTATGTCGATTTACCAGCTTCGCGTACCACTTGAGGATGGTATGAAAATTGTAGTACGAGGCGTACCAAAAGTCACGAAGTGGGGAAAATTCTCGTTTACGGTTTCGGCGATTAAGCCGGTCGGTGATGGTAGTATCAAGAAGGCGTTTGAATTATTAAAGAAGAAATTATCGGATGAAGGTTTGTTTGCGCCGGAGAAAAAGCGTGAACTGCCGAAAGATCTAACAAAACTTGGTGTGATTTCGAGCACGGGCGCGGCTGGCTATGCGGATTTTGTGAAGATTTTGAACGCGAGGTGGGGTGGTATTCATGTACAAGTGGCGCATACGCAGGTGCAGGGAATGGATGCACCGGATCAGATCATTCGGGCGCTCAAATATTTCAATGAACGTTCAGAAGTGCAAGTAATTGCCATTTTGCGTGGTGGTGGCTCGGCGGATGATTTGTCTTGCTTTAACGACGAGGAATTAGTGCGTGCAATTGCGGCTTCGAAGATTCCGGTGATTACGGGAATTGGACACGAAGTCGATGAAAGTCTTGCGGATCTTGCGGCTGATGTGCGAGCTTCAACGCCATCAAATGCAGCCGAGATGCTGACGCCAGACCGAGAAGCAGTCGGCTATACGGTAGATATGTCCGTATCGCGAGCTGAATCGATTATTTACAATAAGATTGATGCGGCGCTTGAGAGAGTAGATCAGCCATTTGATAATATTCGTAGATTCATTAAGCAAAAAATCGATTTTTATCACAATATGTTGTTCCAGAAGGTGAAGATTCTGGAGGCTTTGAATCCGGAAAAAGTGCTAAGACAGGGTTATGCGATTTTGTCAGGCAAGGTTTCTCCAGGGAGTGTTGTAAATATTACAACATACGATAAAGAGATAACGGCTGAAGTAAAGGAGATACATGAGCGAAAAAATGTCACTAACTAAGAAAATGGAAGAACTCGATAAGAAGACGGGTTGGTTCTATTCGGATGATTTCAAATTGGAAGAATCGGCAGAGCGTTACAAGGATGCGATGGCGCTCGCAAACGATATCAAGAAAGACTTAAACGAATTAAAGAACGAAATCGAAGTTTTGTCTGAAGATTTTAGTAAATAATGGTATAATAAACTTATGGATAATCAAATGATGCCGCCAGTACAACAAAATGTACCTGTAATGCAATCACCAGTCTTATCTCCAATTACGCCACCGCAGCCAGTTTTACCACCGGATGTGGGGCCGAAAAAATATGGAGATCCAAATAGTTTAATTAAGACGATTGCGATTGTGATTCTTGGTCTTACGACCGTTGCATTTATTTGTCTATTTATTTACTTCTTGAATCAATACAACGAGGTTAACACTGATGTTCAAAGTCAGATTGACGTAGCAGTGGCCAATGCGAAGGACGAGCAATACCAGAAGGATCAGAAAGACTTCGCGGAACGTGAAAAATATCCGTATAAGACATTTGCTGGTCCGGTAGATTATGGCGAACTTTCGTTCAAGTATCCAAAGACCTGGAGCGTTTATATCGCAAGCGATTTGCTTAAAACTTCGGGTGATTTTGAAGCCTATCTTAATCCGGGCGGAGTCGAATCAACTGCTAGCAAAAATTCGCTTTATGGTCTTCGCGTCAAGATTCGCGACAAAGCTTTCGAAACAGTCGTAGCAGAATATCAGAAAGCACTCGAGAAGAAGAATTCTAATTTGTCAGTTGAATCTATCACGCTCAAGAATGGTGCTACTGCTAACAAATACACTGGCACAATTCCAAATACTGAATTTAGTGGTTACATTATTGTCTTTAAGATTCGCGATAAAACTGCGATTCTTCAAACCGATTCGATTCTCTTTGAGTCAGACTTCAACAAGATTCTCGATTCAGTCACCTTCAACGCTTAGTATGCTATAATCAAGATATGGATGTGGAGGTAGATGGTATTTTGGTAGCGGCGCATGAGCTCAAAGCTCCGCTCGCGGTACTACGCCAGCTAGCCCTCTCGTTTGAAGGTGTGGGTGCAAAAGACGAACGAATCAGGGATGAAATGGTGAGTGTTTCTGAACGTGCGATTCGGCAAGTTAATGATCTAACCAAGGTGCGAAGACTAGAAGATGGACTCTTTGTGATGGAGCCGGTAGCAGTGCGTCCGATTTGTGATGATGTAACTAGAGAACTCATGCACCTCTTTAAATACAACAAGAGAGATTTATCGATTAAGTATTCCAATCGTTCGCAACTCGTGATTGCAAATCGCGAGCTACTTCATGGTGTGATTTATAACTTTCTACTCAATGCAATGCATTATTCCGGGGCAGAAACGCGCTCGGAACTCATGGTGAAGGATAAAAATGACCGTGTGCGCGTGGTAGTGAGAGATTTTGGGCCAGAACTTCCAACGGATGTGTGGCGAGAAATGAATCGCGGATTTGTGGAGAAACCAACTTCGATTGCGATGCGCCCAGGTTCATCGGGGCTCGGATTATTTATTGCTTCAAAGTTTTCACATTACATGAATGCTGAGGTGGGGGCGATTCGTCATCGGGATGGGACGAGTTTTTATGTCGATTTAATGAAATCGAAGCAGGCCAGTTTGTTTTAGGAGCGAAGATGATTTTTGTAATTGATGATGATGAAATAATGGCGGAGTGCATTGCGAACGCGGCTGGAGATGCAAAAGTTTTTTCGAACGCGATTGAAGCGATGAATGAGATCGTCAAGGGGAATATTCCGAAATTAATCTTTCTCGATATTTTGCTTGATGGGCCGGACGGCTTCACTTTTTTAAATGAGATGATTTCTTATGACGACACGGCGAAAATTCCGGTGGTAATTGTGACGTCGCTAGATTTGTCGGATAAAGATTTATCAGTGTATGGCGTAGTGAAAGTGCTTTCAAAGGATGACATGACACCGAAGGATATTAGAGCATTGGTGAAGTATTATGCAAAATGAGATTAAAACTAAGAGTTATGTGCTTCGTCGAACGAATTATGGCGAAGCGGATCGGATTCTCAATTTAATTACGCCGGTTGGGAAAATCTCGGCGATTGCAAAAGGTGTAAGAAAAGAAAAATCGAAACTCGCGGGTGGTGTGGAGATGTTCTCGCTTGCGGAGCTGACTATCCATAAAGGTAAGGGCGAATTCGGCACGATTACGAGCGCAAAAATGCTCCGGTTCTATGAAAATCTGCTAAAGGATTACAGCCGAATGGAACTGGCATCGATGATTTTAAAAAAGATTAGTTTAGTGGCGGAGCATTCGGACTCACCGAGATTCTTTGAAATTACAGACGAGAGCTTGAGAGCTTTAAACGACGGAGCGAGTCCGGCGCTTGTCGAGGCGTGGTTTTTAATTAACCTCACGAAAGAAACTGGCGAGGATATTAATTTGTATCGTGACGAAAAAGGTGAGAAATTATCGCCGGACGAGAATTACGTGTGGGATGTGTCAGAGTCGGCTTTCTATAAAAAAGAGAATGGCGAATTCGGGGCGGATGAAATTAAGATGCTCCGACTTATGATGACAAATAAATTAGAAATTGCGGCAAGAGTAAAAGGCTACGATAGCTACGCGCCGTTACTTCTAAAATTTGCAAGAATTATCGCGAAACAGTAAAAGTATGATAAAATAAAAGCATGAGCGTATTATCAAAGCGCACAATAGAGTTTCGTGAAGATTTTGCAATTGCGATGATTATCACGAGTGTTTTTATTTTAGTGGCAGTGATGGTTGGCGTAGGTATGAATCTACAAGCCATCAATAGACTGAATAGTTCCTATTTTAAATCCGATGGCATGAAACTAGTGCTTTCGATGAATAAAGATATCGCATCATTTGATGACAGTGATTACGAAGCGGATGTCACGCATGTCGTGTATTACTATACTGGAAATACGATTAATAATGTCAGAGTTTTCTTTGCTTATGATACTAAAAATGAAGCGAGAACGGCCTATAATAACATTTCGATGGATGGTAAAAACTGGGCGCTCAAGAAAAAACTCCAAGGTAAATATGTGATTTTTGAATTAAGTTCTGATCAATATAGTGATTTAACCACGGAAAAAGTCAAAGACAATATTGCTAGTATGGTGGCAGCCGGTGGCGCAATCGAGCTTAGCGAAAACTAAACTGAATATTTAAAATATGTTATAATATATCCTATATAAAAACATAGGAGATATTATGGCAGACTTTAATAAAGTTTTGACACCAGGGGATTACAAAAAGGGCGAACTCAACGTCGTGATTGAAATTCCAACCGGCTCAAACCACAAGATTGAATGGGACCGCGAGCGCGCTTGCTTTATGCTCGATCGTGTTGAACCAATGGCATTTGCAAAGCCATGCAACTACGGCTTTATTCCACAAACGATTGATGAGGATGGCGATGAGCTTGATGTCTTAATGATTACCGATCAACCACTTACGACTGGTATTTGGATGAAGGCAAAAATCCTCGGCGTGATGAAATTTGTGGATGGTGGTGAAGTTGATGATAAAATCATCTGTGTACCAGCCGATGATCGTAACAATGGTGATTGCTATAACTCACTCAAAGATTTGCCAGCTCAGACTTTGAAGCAAATTGAATTCCACTTCAATCATTATAAGGATTTGAAGAAACCTGGCACGACTGAGGTTAAGTGTTTTGAAGGTGTGGAAGAGGCTAAGGAAGTGATTGCTGCAGCCATTAAGCGCTGGGAAGACAAATAATTAGCGAATAAAAAAATACTCCCGAAAGGGAGTATTTTTTTGTTTTACTTAGCTTCAGCTGGGGCTTCGATGGATTCGATTGGAGCTTCTTCGCTGCCATCGGATGGATCGACAGAAGTAGTACCCTTCATCATTTCCATGAAGTCGATTTGTTGCTTCACATCGGATGCTTTGAGGTGCTCGTATTCAGAGTCGACAGCAACGAGAATGACATAGCGACCATCAATTAATACATCTTTGTATTGGCCATTGTTGGAATCATGCAAAGTTTCGTAAGCAGATTGGGCCTTAACTGGGTTCTCGTATTGGTAGTAAACCTTGAGACCAGTAACAGTTTCGCCAGAATAGGTGTAGACAAGGTGGGAATTGATTGGAGTTTGCTCATTTTCCGCCACCATGGATGGATCAGATTCGATGGTTAAGACTAATTTTGAGCCATCAGACTTGAACCAGTTTTCATTTAATTCGCCATTTCCGCGACCAAGCACTAGGACTAGCACTAAAACTGTGATAGCGGCAGCAGCAACGCCAATAATTGCAACCAACAAATTCTTATTAAGCTTCTTTTTTTCTCTAACTTCTTCAGTCATTTTACCTCCTATTAATATTATTTTACCATAAATAGTTACAAATCAGCGATTTTAATACGAGTTTGTTCGGTTGTGTCGCGGTCACGCACGGTGACGGTGTCATCTTCGAGAGTGTCGAAGTCGATTACGACACATTTTGGCGTACCGATTTCATCTTGCTTGCGATAGCGCTTACCGATGTTGCCAGAATCATCCCAAGTGACGTTGCCATACTTCTTGCGAATCTGGTCATAAACGGTCTTCGCTTTTTCGACGAGCTCTGGCTTGTTCTTTAGAAGTGGGGAAACACAGAAACGATATGGAGCGAGATTTTCAGCAAGTTTTAGGACGATGCGCTTTTCGCCATTGACTTCGTCTTCGGAATAAGCGGTCGAGAGAACAGCGAGGAATAGACGCTCAACGCCGATTGAAGGTTCAATCACGTGTGGAATAAAGACCTCACCAGTGACTTTGTCGCGGTAATCCATGGATTTACCGGATTCACGCGCAATGTTCGAAAGGTCGAAATCGGTGCGATAAGCAAGACCCATGAGTTCTTCTGCGCCATTTGGATAATCAAACATGAAGTCGGTAGTGCGCTTGCTATAGTGAGCACGATCTTCGGCCGGAACGTCGTATTCGTGAAGATGATTGGCCGGAAGTCCGATAATTTTTTCGAGAAATTCGTGCTGAAGCTCACGCATCTTTTCGAAGTTTTCTTCCCAAGTATTTGGCGCGACGAAATATTCAATTTCCATTTGACTACATTCGCGGTCGCGGAGGATAAAGTCGCGTGGCGATATTTCGTTGCGGAAGGCCTTACCTTGTTGGGCGATACCAAAAGGAAGATTTGGATAAATTGTGTCGACGACGTTTTTGTAGTTTGTAAAAATACCTTGGGCGGTTTCCGGACGAAGGTAAGCAATGGATTTTTCGGCAAGTTCTTTATTCTCGGCGGTATCTTCCGGTAGAACGGCGCCAACATGGGTAGAGAACATCATGTTAAATTTACGGATTGGACCCCAATTTTCTTTGCCACAAACTGGACATTTAGTGTGTGTGGCTAAGAATTCTTCGGTAGTAACAGATTCGGTAATACCATCGGCAATCTTGTCGGCACGAAAACGGGATTTACATTCTTTGCATTCAACTAATGGGTCGGCAAAAGTGGCCACATGGCCAGAAGCAACCCAAGTCCTTGGGTTCATGATGATAGCAGCATCAACGCCATACATATCATCGCGGCTCTCGACGAAGAACTCCCACCAAGCGTCCATTATTTTCTTTTTTAGCGTGACACCGAGTGGACCAAAGTCCCACGTTCCGGCCATACCGCCATAAACATCGCTCCCTGGAAAAATAAATCCACGGCGCTTACATAAACTTACTATATCCTCTAATTTGCTCATAAAAGTATTATATCATACTCTTATCCTAATAGAGATAAGTGGGTGTGTTATAATTTTGATATGGCGAAGAAGAAAAAGATTAATCTGAAACGAACACTCCATTATTTTTGGATGGCATTGATGCAAAATAAAGTTCGGACATTTTTAATTCTTCTTTTAATTCCGATTTGGATTTTTATTGCACATGTAATAGTGCCTCGTGGAACTAGTGAAATTATCGGGCAAATTAGCGCTGGTGATTTTGAAATTAATAATTATATCGGAATTCTTTTATTGACTTTGCTCCCGGCGGCATTTAATAATCTTGTTTTAATTAGAATCCTTGATTGGCTAGATTGGTCACTTGACGCTAAAGGTGGAGAATTTTTAGCGCAACTGGCTTTTAATGCGGTGATTAATCAGTCGATGACTTTTCATAGTAATCATTTTTCCGGTTCGCTTACATCTCAGGCAAATAAGTTGTCAGGTGCATTTATCAACTTTAAATCGAATTTTGTTTGGGATGTTTTTCCGTTAATTTTGATTGCGTTTTATTCGATTATTACAGCATTCTTAATCTGTCCGCCGTTTGCATTGGTGTTAGTGTTATTCTCGATTTTCTTCGTATTTATCGCGTTTTATATGTTTCGCCGCGATGCTTATCGTGAAGAAGAGTTAGCGGAGGCGGAAAATAAGCAAACTGGACAGCTAGCTGATTCGGTGACGAATGTTTTAAGCGTGAAGTCGTACGCGCGTGAGAATTTTGAGAGAAAACGCTTTGCTAAAGCGACTAAACGAACTCACGATGCGACATTTGGAATGGCAAAAGCGTCGCTCGTAAGAAATTCGGCCCTCAATACGGTTGAAACAATTACGTTCGTAGTAATAGTAATATTAATTATTTGTAGTCAGCAATGGTTTGGTCTTAGTGTGGCAAATACCGTGTTCTTGTACACAATATCTATGTCACTAATGGATCATTTGTGGATGCTTGGTCATATTCTTAGGACAATGAATCGAGCATTTGGTGATGCTAAGGAAATGGTGGAGATTTTAGACATGCCATATATTATTGACGATAAAACCGATAAACCTTTGAAAGTTGAAAAAGCAGAGATTATATTTAATAAGATTAATTTTAAGCACGCCGAGCAGAAGACGGCTTTATTTGATAATTTCAATTTAATAATCCCGGCCGGAAAAAGTGTAGGATTGGTAGGGATATCCGGTTCCGGAAAAACTACATTAACAAAGTTGTTACTTCGTTTTGCGGATGTGACTGGTGGAGGAATCACCATTGACGGTCAAGATATTCGCAATGTAACACAGAAATCATTGCGCGAAGCAATTGCTTATGTGCCGCAAGAATCATCTTTGTTTCATCGTTCGGTGTTTGAAAACATTTCTTATGGTAAGCCCGGGGCAAGTAAAGAGGAAGTTGTAGAAGCTGCCAAGCTTGCAAATGCGGACGGTTTCATTCGTGACTTGCCAAATGGTTATGAAACACTGGTGGGCGAACGCGGAATAAAGCTTTCGGGCGGCCAAAGACAGAGAATTGCCATAGCAAGAGCAATTCTTAAAAATGCTCCAATTTTGGTGCTTGACGAGGCAACGTCGGCTCTAGATTCAGAATCCGAAGCGCTAATTCAGGATGCATTAAAAAACCTAATGAAAAATCGTACTTCGATTGTAGTAGCGCACCGTCTTTCGACGATTGCTGGCCTAGATGAAATTGTAGTTTTAAATGAAGGAAAAGTCGTAGAACAGGGTACGCATAAAAAATTACTTGTGAGAAAAGGCGAATATGCCAAATTATGGTCTAGGCAGAGTGGCGCTTTTCTTGACGATAAAGATTAATCAGTCTTTGTATTGTGATAGATTTTTTCGTTTTTGATTGAATCAGGTAAATAGTTTTTATCAAGATGAAAACCAGATTCCCATTTTTGACCTTTGCCAAAACCGAGGTCTTTCATGAGTTTGGTTGGGGCGTTGCGGAGCCAGATTGGTACCGGTTCGTTTGGTGTTTTATGGGCGAGATCCAGGGCTTTATACCAAGCGTCGGCGGAGTCGCGGTTTTTCTTAGATTTGCTAAGAGCAATGCAAGTATGGGCAAGGATTAGACCGGATTCCGGCATACCAACGCGTTCGACGGCTTGGAAGCAAGCGGTAGCAAGAGAAAGAGCACCATTACCGGCAAGGCCAATGTCTTCGGAAGCGAAGATTACCATACGACGAGCGATGAATTTTGGGTCTTCGCCGGCCTGAACCATGCGAGCTAAGTAATAAAGCGCTGCGTCAGTGTCGGAGCCACGCATTGACTTGATAAATGCAGAAATTGTGTCGTAATGTTTGTCGCCTTTTTTGTCGTAGCCCGGCATCTTGCGACCGGCGGCTTCTTCGACGACTTTTTCATCAACCTTTTCGGCAAGGGAAAGCGCGAGTTCTAGGTCGCCTAAGGCCGAGCGAGCATCGCCACCAGATAAATCGGCAATCATTTCAATCGCTTTCTTGGTGACGCGTTTAGTGGCTTTTTCGGCTTTAATGGCACGCTTTAAAACTTCGATAATGGAATCACGATCAAGGCCTTTAATGACAACTACGCGGGAACGAGAAAGCAGTGGTGAAATCACTTCAAAACTTGGATTCTCAGTAGTGGCGCCAATCAAGGTGATTAATCCAGATTCGACGTGTGGCAAAAAAGCGTCTTGCTGGGCTTTATTAAAACGATGGATTTCATCTACAAAGAGTACGGTTCTGGTTTTTAAATTCCAGTTGACTTTGGCGCGCTCAACAACTTCTTCGACATCTTTCTTCCCGGCCGTAACAGCGGAGATTTCAATAAAATCCGCATTAAATTCTTTGGCAAGAATTCTGGCTAAAGTAGTTTTGCCGGTGCCCGGAGGTCCCCAAAAAATCAAGTTGACCGGCTCGCCTTTTTTGACGATTTCCGTCAAAATTTTGCCTTCGCCAATAATCTCGTTTTGGCCCAAAACCTCTGATAATTTAGTTGGTCGCATTCTCTCGGCCAGGGGAACTCTATTCATAAAAATGATTATATAAGATTTTTATACAAAAATAAATTTTTTATGGTATTATTAAGTTAATAATAAAAGGAGTTATTAAAAAATATGGACTTACAATCATTAATGAATACTGCTTATAGCTCTTATACAAGCACGAGCAATACTATCTTAGGTGTTCAGATTTGGACGATTGTTGCAACAATTCTTGCAATTGCCGCCGCTATCCTTATCTACTTCCTATTCGTGAAGTCGAAAGCTGATTTCAAGGGTTTTGCAAAGAGCCTACGCGATTATCTTTCATTCAAGACTATGCACGTCGAAGCACTTGCAAAGATGTTCTACTATGCATTTGTAATTTACTTTGTATTAACTTCTATTAATAATCTTATCCTTCTTGGTGGTAATGGTGTGTTGCCGTTCTTCGAACAACTTCTCCTTTACCCACTCGTGCTTCGCCTTGCCTTTGAACTTATCTTGGTTCTTTGCCGCATTTGGCGCAATACCGACAAACTTGCCGAGAAGAAATAATCGGGTTGTCAAAAAATCCCCCTGTAAAAGGGGGATTTTTTTTAGGCTTCTCTTTTTCTGATTTCTTCGGCGATGGCGCCCACTCTTCTCGCGATACCTTCGTTCCCGTCAATGAGTTTTGCAGTAGGGAAAAACTTTTGGATCATCGGCTTAATTAATGAATAGTGAGTACAGCCAAGGACGATAGCATCGTAATCTTTGTCAGTATCTTTTAAGAGTTCGCCCAGTTTTTGCTCGATTTTAGAATTATCTTCGTCGAGGTTGAATTCAATCGTATCGGCAAGGCCGGGGCAAGCCAAAAGATCAATGGTTTGGCCTTTTTTCTGGTTGTCTTTCACGAGTGTTTCGAGGCGTTCGGAATGAATGGTGCCAGGAGTGGCGAGAACGAGAATCTTTTTAGCATCGGAACCAGCGGCGAGTTTTACTGCTGGTTCAGTGCCGATAAAAGGCATGTCTGGGAAATCTTCACGGAGTCTTTTGATGCAACGAGTGGTGGCGGTGTTACAAGCAATGACGACCATATCGAGATTAGCATTAACGAATCCCCGGACGATTCTAGAAACGAGTCCATAGAGAGTTTCGTCGTCTTTTTCGCCGTAGGGACAATGTTTGGCATCAGAAACATAGATCACGTGAATACCAGGATTCATTTCGATGATAGTGTCCGCGACCGTTTTACCGCCTCTTCCTGAATCAAATACACCAATAATCATTGGTTTATTATATAATAGATGTAATGTTAATTAAAGTTTTAGTGAAGCCTGGATCGAAAAAAGGTCCGTTAGTGGAGGAAACAGCAGAAGGCGTCACCGTGTATTTGCGGGAGAAACCGCACGATGGTGAAGCAAATGATGCACTTGTTCGTTTGCTAGCAGATTATTATGACGTGGCGAAGAGCTGTGTTGAGATTCGGTCGGGTGGAAGGTCTCACCAAAAAACGATAGAAATTATCGGTAAATAGGAGGTTTATGCCAGACGAAATAGCAACAAAAGCGGTGAGCGCTGGGATTAAGAAAGCAAATCTCAGTATATTTAAAATGATCCTACTCGGAATGTTTGCGGGGGCGTTTATTGCGCTAGCAGGTGTGGGTGCCACCTTTGGGAATGCGTATGTCGGGAAAATCGCTGGTGCTTTAATATTTCCGGCCGGGCTCGCAATGGTGGTAGTGGCAGGAAGCGAATTGTTTACGGGGAATTGTTTGATGGTGACGGCGCTTCTTAGCCGGGAGATTGGGCCACTTAGGTTATTAAAGAACTGGTTGTTTGTGTTCATTGGGAACTTTATCGGCGCATTGCTTGTGGCTCTCATTGTCACTTCTAGTGGCGTGCTCGATCCGATTTCGGATTCAGTCGTAGCGACGGCGAGTGCGAAGGTGAGTATGGGCTTTCCGGTCGCGATGCTGAGGGGTGTGCTTTGTAATTTTCTAGTTTGTATTGCAGTTTGGATGGCGTTTGGCGCAAAAACGGTGGGTGGTAAAATTGCGGCAGTGTTTTTCCCAGTGTTTCTTTTCGTTTTATGTGGCTTTGAACACTCGGTCGCTAATATGTATTATGTACCGGCGGGGTTATTTATGAATTGGTTTAATGGTGCAGCAACGGCTGGTTTATCCGTACAATCGTTCTTGGTGGAGAACTTACTTCCAGTGACGATCGGGAATATCATCGGTGGGGCCGTACTCGTCGGTGGTGGTTACTATTTAACGTATCTAAGAAAAAAATAGACAAAACTTAAGAAAATGTGGTATAATAGCTGAAGTAGCGTTGGCGCTGTAGCTCAGCTGGTAGAGCAGAGGCCTGAAGAGCCTTGTGTCACTGGTTCAAGTCCAGTCGGCGCCACCAGCTAATGAACGCGTGGGTCGGGCTTCGCCAACGGCGCCACCACAATTAACAACTTGGGTCGGTAGCTCAGCAGGTTAGAGCACGGGCCTTTTAAGCCCGGTGTCGAGGGTTCGAGCCCCTCCCGACTCACCAAATTTCAAAGAAATTTTATTATGGGCGGTTAGCTCAGTTGGCTAGAGCGCGTCTTTGACGTAGACGAGGTCACAGGTTCGACTCCTGTATCGCCCACCATATGTTCATATGGTCTTCCTTTCTATTAAGTTGATGCAGAAAACCCCCACTCTCGGGGGCTTTTCTGTTGAAGAATTATTCGTCGGCCGGTTCGATGTCGGTGTCGGCTCGGGCGAGTGCTTCTTCTTTTTCGAGTTTGTTGAGTTCGTGAATACCGACGATGCCGTAGAGCATGACGCTAAGGGCAATGCCGATGCCGGCGATGATTAGCAAATGATAATTAAATAGGAATTCATAGAAAATCTCTGGACCAAGGAATGGCGTGAGACCTAGGATAATAATATAGGTGGCTTTAATGAGCAGGCTAATAATCGCCATACCTTTGAAGCGAGTGCGAAGAGCAGCAAAAGCAAAGGATAATGAAAGTACACCCAGAATAAAGCCGATGGTTGTGATGTAATAAGCCGCTAGAATCCACCACTGCGCTGCACCGCCTTCTTGTTTAAGACTGCCACCGGAAGTGTTGAGGCAAATCGTGTACAAAACAAAAGGTAATACTGAAAGACAGATTGAAGCAATTGGCACGGAGATTTTGATTTCTTCGTCCGGGTCTTCTTCGAGAACGGCGTTTTCGGCTTCTGGAGTCTCTTCGACTGCTTCTTCTGCTATGACTTCTTGCTCGTCTTCGCTCATGCTTATATTATACCATTTTTAGTGTTATAATTAATCTATGAAAAAGATGAATACTTCACCAATCTCTGGCATGCAAGAGCTGCTACCAGAAACACAAGCAATTTTTGATCGATACAAAAACGTAATCAGTGAAGTTTATCATAACCATGGCTTTCTTAGCATCGAAACTCCGATTATTGACCGCAACGAAATCCTTTTAGCCAAGGCGGGTGGTGATACTGAAAAACAAATTTACAAAGTGATTAAGACGGCTGAGTCTGAGGATGATGCCGACCAGGCACTTCGCTTTGACCACACTGTGCCACTAGCGCGCTATGTGGTTGAACACGAAAATGAGTTGACTTTTCCATTTAAGGTAACGCAAATCGGACGTAACTTCCGTGGCGAGAGAGCACAAAAAGGACGTTTCCGCGAATTCTATCAGTGCGATGTAGATGTGATTGGTAGAGGCAACTTGCCGATTTATTATGATGCCGACGTGATTGCAACTCTAATTGATGCGTTTAAAGGCTTTGAGCTCGGTACGCCAGTGCTCGCGAGAATCAATAATCGCAAAATCTTGTCTGGTTTCGTTGAGGCGATGGGCTTATCTGAAATTTCTGGAAAAATTTTTGGCGTAATTGATCATGCCGAGAAAGTACCACCGGAAGCGACGCGTGAGGCATTTGCGGAACTTGGGATTGAAAATGCAAAGATTAATCAGTTAGTTAAGTTTATCGGCATTCATGGTGGTAGGGCTAGTGTGACACAGGCACTTCGTGAGTTTGGCGATCTTAATGAAACATACAAGAAGGGCATCGCGGAACTCGAGAAGGTGATGCTCGCACTTGAAATGGATGGCCGTGGTACGGATATCGAAGCCGACATGTTGATTGTGCGTGGACTCGATTATTATACGGGTACCGTGTTTGAATTTGTTTTGCCGGAATACAGACAGGTTGGTTCAGTTTGTGGTGGTGGTCGTTACGAGAATTTGGCCGGTTTCTTTACCGAGCAAGAACTACCAGGTGTCGGGGGTTCGATTGGACTTACGCGGCTATTTTATGTTCTAAATGAAAATAATTTGGTGAAAAGTCAAGAAGGTAAACCGATTGATACGGCAGTGATTCCGATTACAGAAAATGAGATTGAGCTTGCTATGAGGGTGGCGAAGGATCGTCGTGATCAGGGTGAGAAGGTGACGATTGTCGCGACCGATAAAAGATTAGGCGATAAACTGACTTACGCTGCAAAACTAGCTGAAAATGGTATTGTGATTGGTGAAAACGAAGCCAAATCCGGTACTTACGAAATCAAAAAGTTTAACTAAATCATTTTACTTGTGCTAAAATAGTTCCATGAATTGGAGGAAGTGGTTAGATGAGTTCGTCCTCGCGGGCAAAGGTATTTTGCTAGCGACGAAGGAAAAGAGATTTTGGGTCGGATTTATTATTGCTTTTTTGTTTTTTGGAACGTTGATGAATCTGCTATCTGGGGGTTTTTCGAAATTTGAGCTAATGGGAATGGTCGGATTTGGTGGCAGTATGAAAATTATTGGTGATGCTTTGTTGGGCGTATTTGGTATCAATATGATTTTTCTCGAGTGGTTGCCGGTTTTCTCTTTGGCATGGCTTCAAGGTATTTTAATCGGTCTTATCGTCTTGCTTTGGCACAAGAGGCGCATCAGTAACGGTAAAGAAAGTACTAATTCGGCAAACGTTGAGAAGGCGGGAATTATTACTGGTTTAATTGCACTTGGAGCCGGTTGTCCGACTTGTGGGACTACGCTCTTAACTCCGCTACTTGGTGCACTATTTTCAACTGGTGGCCTTGCGATGGTAGGGGTGATTTCGGGGATTGTGACGGCGCTTGCAATTATAATTGCAATTCTTTCACTCAAGAGACTTGGCGAAGAAACGTATGTTATAATAGTGAATGAAAAATACATGAAGAGGAAGAAGGAGGAGCGTGGGGAAAGTATTTAGAATTATTGGTGTGGTGGCTGTGCTCGGTGTTTTGATTGCAGCGATCGTGACGAGTATGACGCATAAAACGCCAAATTCGGAGATTGTCTGGGACAAAGACATGACGGTTGGTAATATGGACGCCAAAAACTATTTCATTATCTATTCAGATATTGCTTGTCCGTATTGTTTAGCATTTGAAAATGCCATCATCGAGCATGAAGACGAATTCAAAGAATACATCGAGAAAAACGACATCTTGGTTGAGGTACGTTTATCTGATTTTATGTATGAATATGGTCAGAGCCAATCGATTCAGTCACGATATTCGGCGGAGGCGATTTACTGTGCAAAGAACGAAGGTAAATTCTGGGACTATTATAATAAGTTGATTGTAAAGGTTTGGAACGGTTGGTTTAAAGAGGCCGGTAAGTCTGCATTTGCCGATTTCAATAAGATTGAAAAAGAATACTATATTAAACTCGGTAAGGAAGTGGGCTTAGGTGAAACCTTTGAAACTTGCGTCGAAAATGAAGAACCGTTAGCCGATATCGTGAAGAATGCACAGAGGATGACAAAGTTAGTAGACGGCATGCCACACTTTAAGTTTAATAACTACACGCCAAGTGGCTTTGATCTAAACTGGGGTTGGGAATACGTGAAACTATTCTTCGACGCCGGCCTGAAATCGTAAAATGAGAGATCCGAATTTATCACAACACTTTTTAAGGTCGCCAAAGCTGGCATTAATTCTCATTGGTCATTCGAATCTTAAGAAACGGGATACCGTGCTAGAGATTGGCGCAGGCTCAGGGGTGATTACGAGCGCTCTAGCGAATAGGGTGACGAAGGTGATAGCAGTAGAGCCGGATCGTATGGCGGCGGTGAAACTTCGGGCAAATTTGAATAAACGGGGAATTAAGAACGTCGAGATTATTGAAGACGATTTTATGAATGTGGAGCTTCCGGAAGGGCCATACAAAGTATTCTCGAATCCACCGTTTCATCTAAGTTCGGCGATTATTCATAAATTGATTGAGGCAGAGAACCCACCGGAATCCTTTTATCTGATATTGCAGAAGCAGATGGCGCTGAAACTGATTAATACGGAGCGACATTATACTTCGCAACTCGGGTTGAAATTAATCCAGGATTACAATACTAAGATCCGTTTGCCGTTAAAACCGACTGATTTTACACCACCTCCGGCTGTACCAACTGTACTTTTTGAAGCCAAACGCATCAATTTGTAAAAATATCTTGTAAAATAAAGTTAAATTTTGTCAAGCGAAAAGTGTTCGGTTTTTGCATTTGTACCCCTGTTTGTTTGTGGAAAACTTTGTATCATAAAAAACATCAAAAAAGTCAAAAATCAATATTGACATACAAATTGGCTATGCTAAAATAAAGTTAGATTCAAGTCAATCTAACGTTGAGAGGGACTGGAATCAAGTTTTATTGGGTGGAGAGCGTTGAGTTAATTTGGCTAAATTGTTTTCCACCTAGAGATTATTGAGAACCCGGTCCCCGCCGGGTTTTTATTATGTGGTATAATGGTAATATGAGACTTTCGAAAAACCTCGATCAGGCTCTGATTTTATTAGTGATTAGTGTTGTCCTACTTTTGGCAGGTTCAATTTTCACGCTAACTTTACAGAGGACCTTTGCCGCGAGCGAAGAAGAACCAGCCGCTCTTTTATCGGAATACTTTGTGAATATTTTTGATGGCTCGGATAAGTTGACAGTTAAATCTAAAGAAGCGACTGTGGCTGAGATTCTGGAACGCTCCGGTGTGGAACTTTCCACTGGCGATATTGTTGAGCCAGCACTTGAGACTGTCGTGAACGCCGATAATTATTTTATTAATATTTACCGGGCCCGTCCGGCACTGGTGCGTGATGGTGACAATAATAAATATGTGATGACGGCGAGCTACGATCTTAAAACGATTGCGAGAGCCGCTGGATTTGAAGTATATGACGGTGATGAGATAAAGCCGGTGATGAATACGCTGTTTTTAGAGCTTGGAATGGTGGAGATTTATGACATTAAGAGAAATGGCGGTTCGAAGATAACTGAAGAGGAAGAGATTCCATTTAGCGAACAGAGAGTGAAGGATTACAATGTCGCGCCAGGCAAAGAAGAAGTGCGCCAGTTTGGCGAGGTCGGAGTTAAAGTGAAGACTTATGAAGTTCAATATGTCGATGGGGCTGAGGCGACGAGAAAGTTAGTCTCGGAAGAAGTGAAGAAAGAGCCGGTCACGAGAATCGTGGCAGTGGGTGCTAGTGCGATTGAACAAACTCCGCTAACCAAATCAAAGGGACGCAATCGTTATACCGTGACGAAGGCGAATGGCCAGAAGGTGGAGCGCCAAGAAACTTATTACGATCTTAATATGAGTGGTGTGATGAGAATTGCCGCCCGTGAATGTGGCGTGCCAGCGACCTACTCGGTGCGTTCTGATGGTGTGAAGGTAGATGCGGAAGGATATGTGTTGGTGGCGGCAAACTTAAGCCGTTATCCGCGTTGCTCGGTGGTAGAAACGAGTCTTGGGCTTGGTAAAGTATATGATACTGGTTCGTTTGCGACAGCGAACCCTGAACAATTTGATCTTGCGACCGACTGGACTCGGCGCGATGGAGTATAAATGAAAAATATCAAATCACTAGGACAACATTGGCTTAATAATCGTGCAGTGCTCGATGAAATTGCGGAGCTTGCGAAAACTCCGGATGACGTAGCGCTGGTGGTAGAGATTGGGCCGGGTCTTGGGACTCTAACTTCGAGCTTACTCAGGAATTTCCAACGCGTGGTGGCAGTAGAATATGATTCGCATCTTGCAACGAATCTACCAAAATCATTCCCGGGCAAGAATCTCGAAGTGATTAATAAAGATATTTTGAAGTTTGATTTTGATGAAATTTCGGAACGCTATGCAGTGGCCGGAAATATACCATATTATATTACGAGCCCAATTATTGAGAAATTATTAACAACTAAGAACGTGCCAGCAAGGATTGTACTTCTAGTTCAAAAAGAAGTGGCCGAAAGAATTGCAGATGAAAAAGAATCGATGCTGTCATTATTTGTAAAGAACCGCGCCAGTGTCGCACTTGGCCCAGTCGTGAAGAAGGCTGAATTTACACCGCCACCAAAGGTGGATAGCCGCGTGATTGTACTTGCACCGCATTCCTCCGGCCCAATTTTTCCAGACGAAATCTTTAAAGTAATAGCGCAGGCGTTTTCGGCGCCAAGAAAGAAATTGATTCATAATCTAGCGCCACTCGCGAGCAAAGAAAAGCTTACGGATATTTTCAACGAGCTTCAGCTTAGTTTGGATGCCCGTCCGGCCGACCTACATCTCGGCGATTATTTCAATCTTTGGCGCAAGCTAAACTAATCTATTTTAATCGATTTTTAACTATTTAGTGTTATAATAGTTTTAATATGTTAGATGTGAAGTTTATCAGAGAAAATCTCGATTTGGTGAAGAAGTCCACCAAAGAAAAAGGCTATAAAATTAATGTAGACGATGTTGTGCGACTGGATGATGAACGAAAATCTATTCTTTCGCGCGTGGAGGCGCTGAGACAAAAGCGTAATGAAATCGCCGGTAAAATGAAAGGTGGTAAGCCAGCTCCGGAACTTGTTGAGGAGGGCAAGAAAGTAAAAGCCGAGCTCGCAGAATGCGAGGCGGAATTAACTGAAGCCGAGACGAAACTCAACGCATTACTAAAGACCGTACCAAACATCATTTTTGACGATGTACCACTTGGTGGTGAGGAATGCTCGAAGGAAGTTAAGACTTGGGGCAAACATCATGAAAAAGGCGTCGATCATTTGGACTACGCCGTGAGCCGTGACTGGGTAGATTTCGAGCGTGGCGCAAAGGTCGCTGGTGCGAAATTCTACTATCTCAAAGGTGAAATGGCTTTACTCGAGAATGCATTACTGCAATATGGTTTGTCAAAAGTGTTGGAACACGGTTTCACCTTTATGACGGTACCAGACATGGTGTGCTCGAGAGTACTCGAAGGTTGTGGTTTTAACCCACGCACTTCGGATCAATCTGATGAATACTACATTGAAGGTGAAGATTTAGCATTAATCGCGACGGCCGAGATGTCACTCACCGGCTATCATATGGATGAGATTATTGACGAAGATAAACTTCCTTTGTTCTATTCTGGTTATTCGCCATGCTTTAGAAAAGAGGCGGGTACGTATGGTAAATACACACGTGGTTTGTTCCGCGTACACCAATTTAATAAACTCGAGATGTACGCATTTTGTTTGCCAGAGCAATCAAAAGAGATTCACGAAAAGATTCTCGCGATTGAAGAAGACATTTGGCAAGGACTTGGTATTCCTTATCATATAATTAACATTGCGGCCGGCGATCTTGGTGCGCCAGCGGCGAAGAAATATGATATGGAATACTGGTCGCCAGTGAATCAGAAGTACCAGGAAATCACCAGTTGTTCAAACTGTACAGACTTCCAGGCTAGAGCGGTAAACTGTAGAGTCCGTCGTAAGGATGGCACGATTGAGTTCGTCCATACTTTGAACGGTACCGCAATCCCGCTAGCTAGAGCGCTCGTAGTGCTTCTTGAGAACTACGCAACTGAAGGTGGTAAATTTAAGGTACCAGAGGTACTCAGGCCATATCTAAACAATAAGGAGGAAATCTAAAATGATTGAAAAAATTGAAGTCACTGGAAACAATGGCTATAAGGTTGAGGATGGCTTTCGTAAGTACGTCGAAAAGAGAATCGGCAAACTCGATCGTTATCTACCGCGCGGTTCAAAGAAAGATGTGATTGCAAAAGTAATTGTGACGGAAATCGGCAAGAGCAAAGGCGACAAATACGAGATTTCCGTGGCGATGGATATTCCTGGTGGCAAGGTTGTAGCAGCTAAAGATGAATGCTCAAACGTGTTTGCAGGCGTGGATTTGGTGGAAGCAAAACTCACTGGACAAATCCGTCGTTATAAACTAGAAACCCAACCACATCGCCAAAGAAGAAGTCTCAAAAATCTCTTTATTAAGAGACACTAGTGTGTTAGAATAAAGAGAAGATTGGAGATAATATGGCGAAAAAAGAGAAGAAGCCGACTGATAAATTGGCTGATAAAACTGCCCTTACTAAATTTTTGCAGGGCGTGTTTGGTGACGCCCAGAAGAAGATTTTGAAGAGATACTGGAAGCGTGCGCAAGAAATTAACAAACTCGAGCCGAAATACGAAAAGATGAGCAACAAAGAGCTCGCGGCTCAGACTGACATTTTTAAGAAAAAGATTGAAAAAGCTTTGAAGACCGCGAAAGTCGAAGAGAAAAAGGTAGATACTAAGAAGTCTAAGAAGACAAAGAAATCCAAGAAGCGTGTTGAGGCTGATGACACGAAGATTTTGAACGAGTTACTGCCAGATGTGTTTGCGGTAGCAAGGGAAGCATCAAAGCGCGTACTTAAGATGCGTCCATACGATGTGCAGCTCATCGGTGGTATGGCACTCCATGAAGGCAATGTAGCCGAGATGAAGACGGGTGAAGGTAAAACGCTCGTCGCAATGCTCCCGGCATACCTTAATGCTTTGACTGGTCGTGGTGTACATATTGTCACCGTGAACGATTATCTCGCTCAACGTGATGCCGGTTGGAACGGCCCAATCTACGATTTCCTCGGTATTTCGGTTGGCGTAATTATTAATGAAGCTTCATTTATCTACGATCGTGAATACGAAAATGAAGAGCACGACGATGAGAGATTTCGCCATCTCCGTCCGGCTACCAGAAAAGAAGCTTACAATGCCGACATTACTTACGGTACGAACAACGAGTTCGGTTTCGATTATCTCCGCGACAACATGGCCTCGGAAGTTCAATATCTTCGTCAACGTGAATTAAACTTCGCAATTGTGGATGAGGTCGACTCAATTTTGATTGATGAAGCCAGAACCCCGCTCATTATTTCGGCGCCGGCCGGTGATAATCCGGAATCATATTACCAATTTGCAAAAGTTGCCAGTAGATTGACGCCGGAAGATTACGTCTTCGACGAAAAGCGTCGCTCGGTGACTTTGACCGACGCTGGTATCGATAAGGTACAGAAAATTTTAGGTGTCGATAATCTTTATTCAACTAAGAATACGCGCCTAGTTTATCACATGGAACAAGCGCTTCGTGCTGAAGTCGTCTTTAAGCGCGACAAGGATTACGTGGTGACAAACTCTGGTGAAGTGATTATTGTGGATGAGCATACTGGCCGTTTGATGCAAGGTCGTCGTTACAACGAAGGTCTGCACCAGGCGATTGAAGCCAAGGAAGGTGTGGTCGTAAAGCAAGAGTCGATGACGCTCGCAACGATTTCGTTCCAGAATTTCTTTAGACTCTACAAGAAACTTTCGGGTATGACCGGTACCGCCTTTACGGAAGCGGAAGAATTCCAACAGATCTATGCACTTGACGTAATTCAAATTCCACCAAACAAGCCGATTGCCCGTGTGGATAAGGATGATTTGATTTATAAAACCAAGGCTGGCAAGCTCAAGGCAATTGCCGAGGAAGTGAAGAAGTATCACGAGAAGGGTCAACCGGTACTAGTTGGTTCTGGTTCGATTGCAAACAACGAAGAGATTGCAAGATATCTCGATCAATTTGGTTTGCCATATGAAATCTTGAACGCCAAGAACAATGAACGTGAAGCCGCGATTATTGCGAAAGCTGGCGAAAAAGGTGCGATTACGCTCGCTACTAACATGGCTGGTCGTGGTACCGATATTAAACTTGGTAAAGGCGTGAAAGAACTCGGTGGTCTCGTTGTGATTGGTTCAGAACGTCATGATTCACGTCGCGTGGACAACCAGCTCCGCGGTCGTGGTGGCCGTCAAGGCGACCCAGGTACAACACAATTCTTCGTATCGTGTGAAGATGATTTGATGCGTATTTTCCAAGGTGATCGTGTGAAGATGATTCTTACTAGACTCGGCGTGGATGATGATATGCCAATCCAAACGAAGACGATTTCAAAGACTCTAGAAGCAGCTCAGAAAAGAATTGAAGGATTTAACTTTGATTCACGTAAAAATGTGGTGCAATACGATAACGTGATTAACCGCCATCGTAAAGTGGTCTACATGATTCGTCGTAAGATTCTTGAAGGTGAAGACATTTATAAAGAGATTCATCGCTTGATGGTAGATGAGACGAAGATGCTGACCGAATTCTCGTCACGCGTGAATAAGAATTTCAACGAAGAATTTAAGGCCGTCTTCGATTTCGATGATGACTTGATTTCCGAAATCGGTTTGAAGCGCAAAGAAAAAGATCGTGAAAAATTAGCACTCGAGGCAGTTGAACAAGCTTACAAACTGAAGGAAGATGAATTTACGCCGGAAATCATGCGCAAGATTGAGCGTGAAGTGTATCTCAAGGTGCTCGATACTTTATGGATGCAACACCTTGAAAATATGCAACATCTCCGTGAAGGTATTCACTGGCGTTCAGTTGGTCAGCGCGATCCACTCGTAGAATATCGTTCCGAATCACAAAAACTCTTTGACGGACTTCAAAGAAATCTGCGAGAGGAAGTACTACATATCCTACTTTCAATTACTCCGGCTGAGGCTCGCGATGACAATGTGACGGATGGGGAAGAATATGAATCTGAACTCACCAAGATGGCTGATAAACAGACCGAGCGTGGCGTGAACGAAATTCAGAAGGGCGAGAAGAATCTCGATTCCGAATTTAAGAAGAAGACTCCGGGTGCAACTGGTAAGAAAGTTCCAACGAAGAAGTCGAAGAAAAAATCTGGTTCAAAGAAGAAGTCTTCCAAGAAACGCAAGTAATTTATGAAGCATTCAGTTGAAGAAATCACGCTAAAAAATGGCGCTAAAGGGCTATTAATCGATATTCCGGGTGCGTCAGTGATGTCGACCAGGATTCAGTTCCGGGCCGGCATGATGTATGCGAAAAGCCACGAAGTGTACGAAATACCACACGTGGTGGAGCATCTGGCTTTTGGTGCGAACTCGAAGTTTAAAGACGAGCAAGCGTTTGAAGCGGAGTTTACGAAAAACGGTGCTTACCACAATGCGTGGACTTCGGATATTTCAGTGTGTTACGAAACGGAATGCGCCGATTTTGAATGGGATCGCATTATGGATTTGCAGAAACTTTCCATTTGCGAGCCGAAGTTTAATGAAGAAGAATTGAAATCCGAAAAAGCCAATGTGAAGTCGGAGCTCACGGGCTATATGAATGATTATTATCGTTTGCTATGGCCACGCGTGCAACAAGCCGTGGGCGAAGATATTCTGGATTTGCCGGAGAGACTTAAAACAATTCCAAACATTGAATTAAAAGATATCCGTGAACATTATCGCAGAACACATACAGCGAAGAATATGTTGTTTATTATCGCTGGAAAGATTCATGGACGAAAACACAAAATCATTCACGAACTCGAAAATTGGGATCTAAAAGAAGGTGAGAAATTCGAGATTCCACGTTCGGATTTGCATTCATCCGAAGCCGTGTCGATTAGAAGAAAAGATGCTTCGAATATTACATTTGGATTTTCGCTCGTCACGCCAAGACATTTAGAAACAAATGAAGTGTTTGCGATGAGCTGTTTAAATCACATTTTAAATGGTACGATGAATTCGAAAATTTTTGGTGCGGCGAGGAAACGTGGCTTAGTTTACGGTATGGGTAGCTCGATTGCAAGCAATGCCACGAATTCGTATTGGGATTTTGATGGGGAAGTAAACATCGAAAATGCGATGGAACTATTTGAGTTAATTCAAACCGAAATGGTGAAAGCATTAAACGGCGAAGTCTCGGATGAAGATTTTGAAGCGGCACGTTCGTATGCGCTTGGCAGATTCCAAATGGGTGCACAGACGGTGGGCCAAATCGCCGATTATTACGCCGAGAATTATTTCACGAACGAAACGATTGAACGGTACGATGATATGCCAAACCTCATTAAAGGAATTGATAAAGCGAAAATGATTGAACTCGCGCGTGAATTTGCCGGTTCTGGCATTAAAGGTTTTGCGACCGTTTCCTCTGTGGAAAAAGCCGTAATTTCGGAACTCGAAACGCATTTAAATTTCTAAAAACATATGCTTAATTATTGATTTTTTTGGAGAAAAAAGTATAATTAAGCTAATGCTTAGGTCAAAGCTAAAAAACAGATATATTTTAGTGATTGCAGCAGTTGCTATATGTGCTGGCTTTTTTGGTTTCCAGAAAGCCTACGCGCTTGATGCGATTGAAATTATTCTTAAGTCTGACGATTATAGCTATCTTCCGGATGTCGCGAAGGATTTTATCCGTAAGAATTATGAAGAAAACAACTCATTGATTTTGACCGAAAAGAATCAGAAACCTGGCGAACTCTATCTTAATCCAGAATATGTAAGATATCTTGAACTTAGCGACGAAGAAAAAGCGGAAATTGATGTGATTCCGATGGCCTATGCTTTGAGTGAAACCAAGGAAGCAGAGCCAACCACTAAGCGTGGTGGCAGTAAAAAGAGCCCAGCAACTGAGACGACTGAAAGTATGACATTTAACGAATATTTAAGTAAGGATGAGGTATTTCCGACAACGTTTGATCTTCGCAATGTGAATGGTAAATCATATATTACACCATTAAAAAACCAAGGTTCTTATGGGCTTTGCTGGGATTTCGCTTTTAACGAACAGGCCGAGAGCTATTTAATGAGAAAGAATAATCAACCATACAATGCGCTCACCACACAACAATTCTCAATCCGCCAAATGGACTATGCTACAAGTACGAATGGTTTTAATAACTATGTAAACGAAGACGGCTCACGTCTACTCACGAAGGGCGGTAATTTCTTTATGGCATCGTGGATTGCAGCTAATGGCTTGGCATACGCACCGGAATCGTTCTTCCCGTACACAACCAGTGATGTAAATCCGCGCGAAATGGCATACATCCTGAATTACGTACAGCCAATCTATGAACTAAACCGTGCAATTATGTTACCAAAGGCGGCTTTGACACAGAGCGACTATGTTAAATATGCCAAAGATGGCATTATGCGCTATGGTGGTGCAGAAGTTTCAACGGGTTCACCAACTGGTTCTTGTGGTTCTGATTGGAACGGTCGTCCAATTATCTTTGACGAAGTATCTTGCCAACAAGATGCCGCGTTCGGTGCCCACTCGATGCAGATTATCGGTTGGGATGATAATTATTCTTGGGTTTTCTGTCGTTTTGGATCAATGCACTTAGCACCAAATGTTTATGGAAACTGCGATAACGGCGAAAGAATATCCGGCGTGGGCGCGTGGATCGTGAGAAACTCTTGGGGCGTCAGAAGCGATGGCCGTGATTATATTTATATTGCATACGATTCGAATCGTTCAACGATGCAAATTAACTTCGCGACCGATTTGTCACTGATGAGTGAAAGAACTTGGGACAATAATTATCACAGAAATCACTGGTATCATGGTAGCGGCTCTGGTTTTTCAGACTCAATCACGGTACAGCGCAAAGTACCGGGGGCAGAGAAACTTGAACTCATTAAACTGATTTCTTATTCATACAATACAAATTACACAATTACCGTATCGGATGGTACTAATAATCGGACTGTGTTTAACGATACAGTAATCTGGCCGGGCGTCTTTACGATTGATGTTTCGGACCAGAATATTATCCTAGATAGCGAGGCATTTACGGTAAGTGTGACTGGCTCTAAAGTAATGATTAAGAATGCGATTAGTGTCTTTACTTCAAATGTCACCGATACGCCACATACTAGCACGGATGACATTGATATTAATGTGGGTATTATTCCGCAAAACTCGACACACGATCTTAAAGTAATGACTTACACCAAGAACATTCCTTCTGGCGCGACGCCAACTTATTCTTTGTGGAATGGTAGTACGGATATTACATCTGGCAATCTAACTGTAACGAATAATGGTGTGGGTGCCAACAAAATTAATGCCTACGTTGCAATTAACACTAATATTGGGGCTGGCGATTTTATACTCAAGATTTGCTATCAAAATAGTTGTGACGATGTGGATATTACGATTTCGGGTATTTCGGTAGCTGGTGGTACGGGCGTGGATGGTGATCCGTATCTGATTTCTAAGGAAAGTGAATTCTCGGCGATGAGAGCATATCCGTACGCTTTGTTTGAACTCAGTAATGATATCGAGCTAACGAAGCCATTTACGCCAATCGGTACAGCGATGACGCCATTTACGGGTAAACTATCTGGTGGTGGCCATAAGATTTCGAATTTGAAAGTGACTAGCGATGATGAATGTGCAGGCATGTTTGGTTATATGCAGGGTGGTGGTGGCTCGTACTATCCATTAATTTCAATATTCATCGACAATATGGATATTAAAGGCTCGCAAAATGCGGGGTTGATTGGTTGTTTCTATAACCCAATGAATACTACGCCGCAATTTAAGGACATATATATTATAGGTGGTTCGGTTGAGTCAACCGGAGGAAATGCCGGCGCTCTAATTGGTAAGACGACATTTGCGAATGGTGCGAATAGTCTTTCGTTCCAATATGTTTTCTCCTCGGCAGATGTGTCTGGGCAAGAATCTAGCGGTATATTTGGTAGCGTGGGACCTTATGGTGGCCTGACTTTGAAGTTTATGCAAAATGCCGGTACGATCACTGCGAAGGCTAAAGCTGATGATACCTATACCGATTATCACAACCAAATCGTCGGTAAAGAAGATAATACAGACATTAATCTCACGAATTACATCGCATCGGCACTGATTAAGCGCGGTAAGTTTTATGAAAATGAGATTAATAATTATAAGACCGGAATTGGTTGGACGACGAGAACGGTGGACGGCGTAGCTAGAACACCACTGCTCGCAAAGGTTGCTAATGCTTCATTATTTGAATTTTCGACGATTGATACGGATATTGAACTGAAGCAGGGCGAGACGATGTCTCTTATGAACTATATTGAGCCGATTATGGATGCAGCGAGAGTTACCTATACCGTGACAGATTCTGGTGGCGGTGCAGTGGAAGTAATTGATGAAAAGAATGCGGACAATAATTACTATCCAGAAGACATTAAAATCGTAGGCGTGAAGCCAGGTGTAGCGACGATTCATTTGCTGCTACAATACGATGGCAATGAACGCGATATGACTGTAACCGTTGTCGGTCCAGTGGTAGATACTTCGGATGGCGTGGTCGCGGAAAGCGGTTCGGGAGTCCTAAAGATGCATGAGGGCGGTATCACGGATGTGACGAGCCATCTCGAGATGTCTAATGATGCCGAAGTAACTTATATGCATTTCGACAAGAATAGCAACGAGGCAGTATATGATGAGATTAGGACCGGCGATACGGTGAGGATGTCGGTCGATGATAGTTGGTATTATGATTATTTGATGGTGGTTTCCGGCGACGTAAACGGCGATGGCGACGTTTCATCGGGAGACTATGTTGATATAAAGAAGCACATCATGACGATTGAAACAATCGCTGTTTCAACGCCGTACTTCTTGGCTGCGGATCTAAATGACGACACGCTGGTTTCGTCTATGGATTATATAAAAGTAAGAAACTATATTATGAATGGAGGAGATTCATGAAAAGACTAAAACAAATATTAATCGGAGCGACACTAGCAGTAGTGGCACTTATGCTTGCGCTCTTTTCGCATACGGCGCTAGCGGTTGGGAGCGTGGCAGTTTCGACCGACAATCTCAACGTGGCGTATGGTGGAACCGGGACATTTAATATTGCTGCGACGAATGCAGCTGGACGTGTCGATATCGCTTCTAGTGATACGGATATCGCGACGATTTCAGATACTAGCGTGTTTCTCGACTCTGGTATCGAAAACGAAGGCGTCAAGACAATCACAGTAACCGGCGCAGGTGTTGGTACGGCCACCATTACGGTGACGCTGACCGACGTAGTAACATTCGACGAAGAACAACTCTCCTCATCTACGACTTATACAGTGGACGTAGTCGTTGGCCCGTCGATTGCAGAAGATGCACAACTTGAATTCGTTGCTGATAATATCCTCCTCCTAAACAGCGGCGATTTTGGTGATGTTGAAGACAGAGTTGAAGCTGGTGATTCAGCTACGATTTCACATTTAAGAGGTGATGGGTCTGAGGCCGATAATGATACTGTTATAACCGGCGATAAACTGAGAATCACGATTTCTGGCGTAAACTTTGATTATACTTTGGCATTCCTTGGCGATGTAAACCGCGATGGTTCGATTAATTCGGCTGATTATATTAAGATTAAGAAGCACATCATGGAAACCGAAACGATTGACGAAGGTTCAGCAATTTGGTTTGCGGCGGATATTACGAAAGATGATCAAGTAACTTCGGGTGACTATGTGAAAGTCAGACTATACATTATGGATGGGACTGGAGAATGGAGACCGTAATGAAAAAGATTAAAAGCATTCTCCTAGCAATTGCCCTAGCACTATCGATGGTTTTACCATCTGGATTAACTTATGCAACTGGCGATATGAGAGTGTCACCGGAGACACTAACGATTGAAAAGGGTAAGACTGGTACATTTACAGTTACGGCAGATAATGCAGCTGGACGCGTGGATATTTCAATTAGCAATCCTGGCGTAGCTTCAATTTCGACAACAAAGGAATTTCTTGATAAAGGTAGCGCGGTCGTGACGGTAACGGGTTTAGTGTCTGGCACGACGGTGATTACGGTGACTGCTACCGATATGACGACTTACGATGATGTAACAATTACTGGAAAGACACGTATGGTGCGGTTAACTGTAAAGGATCCAACGCCAACGCCAACGCCGACTCCAACGCCAACGCCAACTCCTACACCTACCCCAACGCCGACTCCAGACACACCAGTGCCGGATACCGCAGCGAAGAGTAGTGATACGAGCGTAAAATCAATTATGATTGGCGAAAAGGAAGCGAAACTTGATGGTGATAACTACAAGATTACTGTCGACAATGATGTTTCGGAAATCGACCTCAAAGTAACGGCGACCGATAGCAAAGCAACTGTAACTGGTGCAGTCGGAAAGCAGATTTTGAAAGTTGGCCTTAATAAATTTGTCGTAATTGTAACGGCTGAAGACGGTACGAGAAAAGATTACATCGTGGAAGTCACGAGAGCGAGCTTAGATTGCCCAGTTTGTGATACTTGCAAGAAATGCGAAGAAAAAGAAGATAATTCTTTGATTTGGATGATTGTGGCAATCTCGGAAGGCGCCTTAATCGTACTTGGTTTGCTCTTCTTACTAATCAAGAAGCTTGGCAAGGGCAAGAAAGACAATGGTGGTGAAGGTGATACGCCAGCCGAACCGGAGAAAGAAAACCCATTTAAGAATGATGCGGCGGCTCCGGGAACAGGAACAGTAGTAACGCCGGTAACTACGGCTGATGCTACTAAACCAGTAACGGAAGAAGAATTAAAAGAGGCGTTTAATTAAAGCTTGGTATTTAGCACCGCGATCGTAAACGTTTTCGAACATATCAAAGCTGGCAGCGGAGGGGGACATCAAAACGATGGCGCTAGCCAGTTTTTCGGCTTCTGATTTTGCGGTTTTTACGGCATCTTTTAATGATTCAACCACAATGAAGCGGTCATCTTGCCAGCGTTTCGCGATTTCGTGGCCGGATTCGCCCATTAGGATGACTTTTTTCACGTTCTTTGCGGAAATAACTTCGTAGATTTCTGGGAGATCTTCGTTATCCGTCTTGTCGCGACCACCAATGATGGCGATAACATTGTTATCTGGGAAGGCGTCAATGGCTACCCTGGTCGAAGCTGGGTTGGTGGAGAAATTATCGTCGTAATATTTAACACCATTTAATTCGCCGACGTATTCGAGGCGATGCGGGAGGCCTTTAAAGCTCTTTAAGCCTTTAATAATTTCGGTTTTATAGGTGCTTAAATATTCGTCTGGTGAGATATTTTTGTAGCAGGCGACGGCAGCGATAGCGGCCATAGCGTTCATTTGGTTGTGTTTTCCAGGGATAACGATAGCTTCTAGCACATCGGACGGCAAATCAAACGGGTAAGTAAGTTTCTTAGCTTTTGAGGTGTCGGCGATTTTCTTGGTATCAGGATTTTCGGAATAATAAACTAGATAGTCTTTAGTTGATTGATGGCGACAAATGTTGGCTTTGGCGTTCACGTAATCATCAAAACCATTATGGACGTTTAAGTGATCCGGTTCGATGGTGCCAACGACGGCGACGTGTGGAGATTTTTCGAGATCCCAGAGCTGGAAACTACTCATTTCGTAGACAACGACGGAATTAGGTTTCAAAGCATCAAGCGATTCAATAGCTGGGGTGCCGATGTTGCCGACGAGATAGGCATCTTCATGATGGGCGTCGAGCAAGGATTTAATAAAGGAGCAGGTAGTACCTTTACCTTTAGTGGCGGTGACGCCGATGATTGGGCAAGGGCAGTGTTCAAAGAAATAACGGGTTAAACTGGATTCATTTTTAAGATGGAGCGGTGGGACGGAAGGGCTACGCAAAACTAAGTCGAAACTAGAGAAATCTTTTTTCTCGATTTCATCGCGCGTGAAGTTCTCAAAGATTTCGAACTCCGCGTCGAATTTAGCTTTAAAATATTTTTCGGCAGCTTTGCCTTCTTTGCCGTAACCTAATAATGCGATTTTCATGACTCTATTATAGCACGCGCTTCAGGTACGGAATGGGTTTCCATCAGTTTAGCGCGGAGGTCCGAGGCGCCAGGGAAGTTGTTGATGTAAATCTTGAAGAAATGCTTTAATGGTTCGTAAGAAAGATAATGCTTCTTCGATTCGGCTTCGTGTAAATCAAGGTGAAAACGGAGTAAATCCATGAGCTCTTCGCGAGTTGGCGTGTGATCGGTAAAACAATATGGATTAGCGAAGACGCCGCGGCCAATCATGAAACCATCAACCTCAGGATAAGTTTCGTGAAGTTTAAGTGCAGCGGTCCTATCTTTAATATCACCATTAATGATTAGTTTAGTTTCCGGGCTAAGCGTGTCGCGAAGTTTAATAATCTCTGGAATTAATTCATAGTGAGCCGGAACTTTGCTCATTTCTTTTTTAGTGCGGAGATGAACAGTAAGTGCAGCCGGATGCTCATTTAAGAGAGTAGATAGCCAATCTTCGTATTCGTCGAGTTTAGCCCAGCCGAGACGAGTTTTAATCGAAACTGGGAGATTAGTGGATCTCACGGCATTGCGGAAACATTCGACGGCGAGCTCTGGAGTTTTAATCATAGCAGCACCACCACCGGCTTTGTTGACGTGTTTGTCTGGGCAGCCGAAGTTTAGATCGACGCCGACAAAGCCGAGGCTTTCAAGAGCTTCGCAAGTTTTAGCGAAATGCTCGGGGTTTTTACCCCAAATCTGAGCGATAATCGGCGAGTCGGAAGGAGCGATTTCGAGGCGTTCGAGGGCATTATCACGGCCCTTTTCGGAAGCATAGCTAGAAACATTGGTGAATTCCGTAAAAAAGAGATCCGGGCGGCCGGCGCGCGCGACGACTTGACGAAAAATCACGTCGGTGACGCCTTCCATCGGAGCTAAAATCAAAAACGGTCTATGTAAATCGTTCCAAATCATAAGTAATATTATAACATAAAAAATCCCCGTTGTAAAAACGGGGAACCTGGGATTAGATTGGGTCAAGGTACCACCAAAAGTGGGACTCTTCCATGTGCCCCAAAACTTCAGCGTCCGTAGAGATACGAATCGATTCTTTGTCAAAATGCTTTTTAGGTACTCTAGCAGTAAGTTTGTTACCGTCTTCTGAGACCGTGATTTCGCCAAAGATTTCGTCCATGCTGAGATAAAGTGGGGGTTCTTCCATGCGACCGAGTTTAGTCTTGGTGGTTTTTAAGAGTATTTCGCGGTTCTCTGCGATAGAAAACCAACATCTGCCATTACCGCCGGCAAGTTCGCCGCAAATAAGATGCGTGAGGCCTTTTTCGACCGAACCATAGAAAATTGGATTGATGCCAAGAGCGTACTCATGAGGACCGTTCCAACGTTTGAAGATTTCAAAACAAGTGTCTTTAAGAGCGTCTAATTTGATTTCTTCATAACGCGGAAGTGATTCATCTAGGTACATGTGTGGCACCATTTTTAAGGCACCGCCTGTGATGGCATATTTTAGGCCAGAATAGCCTAAACATTCCGATCTTGGCAAGCGATAATATTTAATGCCACTAATTGCAAAAGTGCCGTCTTTTAGCTCCACGACGAAATTGTCGTGACAATGCGTCAGGTCGATACCGTCGGTATAATGCCCAAATGGCTCAACGATACGCTTAATGCCTTCTCCGAGCTCGACTTCGCGACCATACCAATCATAAAGGACGCCCCTTTGGATGATGGTCCCGCGATTTTCGGGAAATTTCACAATGGTAAGCGACGGCGGATTTGTAGCATCATCTTCGAATACTATTAACCTATCACCAAGCTTTTTCAGGTCATCGATAGCAGAGACTGCTCTCTCCATATCAACCACCTCCTTTTTTAATGTTCTCCCAGGGTTACTATTATACCACATGTGGTAAAATAGAAGTGTCTCTTGCTATACTTCGGTCACTGGTAAAGAGAAAAGTTTAAGGTAGTAAGGTATTGTCATTTTGCCTTATTACTACGAGCCAATAAAACAGAGGCTCACATAAATGACTCTAATAATTTAATTAAAGGAGTCTTTTATGAAAAACTTTAACAAAAACAACAAAACAGAACAAGTCGAAGTGATGGCGCTTTTCAGCTACGAAATGACGCCATGCCAGCCTCTCACTTTCAGGCGACGTGGACAAACGGAAACTGAAGTGACAGAGCTGCTCCGCACCCATATTCACTTCGCGGGGCAAGCCACGCTTCACATTTTCGACATTCTGGTTGGTCGGGAGCAAATGCGACTCGAGTTCAACTCGAGTGATTTGTCCTGGCATCTCACACGGTAGAGAATGGCCCCTTTTATAGGGGCCTCTCTGCTTTTTAAGGAATAAAAAAGGCCCGCTATAAGAGCGAGCCGGACCCACTAAAAGTGGGCAGTAGTGACGGCACGAGCCGTAAGGGCATGGGCAAATTCGATGGATTCACTGGTCGAAAGGACCATCGGGACGCCAAGGGCGCGGTAACCACGCTCAATCACAGCCCATTCTTCACCGGTAAGATGATGCTCACCACCACAACGGAGCCTCGAAAACGCCAGAGTGCGACCAAGTTTGTTGATGAATTCCTCATGGAAGACATCTTTGTCCAGATTCTTGACGAAACTCTCCGCATCGAAGGGCTTATAAAACTTCTCGTTCATAGTAACCACCCCCTAGAGACAGAACGATGCTTTAATTATAGCACATATGCTTAAAAAAGTCAATACTCTAATCTGTTAGTGATTGTCTTTTTCGGCTTTTTCGTAAGAGGAACTAAAGGCATTTCGACAATAGGCTTCTACGGTAGAACGGTCGTATTCGGCACGAGCGTTGGTGTGTCCGCCGGTGTCTAAATTTGGGTAGTAAGTAAAATCGTTGTCTTCGAAATTACGGAAGGTAAATGGAGTGACGCCGTATTTACGGCAGAGATCGTTCATATGGTTTAAATGATTGATTAAGGCATTGTGGGCGGCTCGACGACGGCTTTGATAATATCCGGGATCCATACTTCTGGTGTCATAATCATGTTCGTAATAGAGATGCTCATTGACAAAGCGATAAAGTTCTTCGCTGGCCAGAATATCCTTGTTCTTATTTGATTCGTCAGAGGCTTCGATGGCCTTAACGAGCGCGCGTTGACGGCGAAGATAAAATTTACCAGCATCGGCTTCGATGGATTCATCCGGATCGAGCGTACCAATTCTTTCGGTGCTATCGCGTTCGTAGCGAGAGCGGAATTTGGCAGATTTTTCGGCGTCTTTCATGTTTTCATAGGAGAGTTTAGCGCGGGATTCCCATTCTTCGAGGTCTTCGTAATCTAGAGAGACAACGTGTTTACGGTGTCTAGCATAGGATTTTTCGGTGCTAACGTAGCGCTCGGCCCAAGTGCGGACCTGCTCAATTTTGAAGTTTTCCTCGAGAGCGGTTTCGCCAATTTTTTGATCACGGGATTTTGGCGTTTCGAGTTTTTCGTGTGAGGGGGTTAGTTTTTCCATGATTTGATTATAACACTCCGTTTTAAGACTTAATGATATAATTAGGCTATGCAGGAATTACAGAAACGACTGACAGACCTTGAGAAAGATTTTTTGGTGGCTTATGAACGGCTAAAAATTGAAGATAAACTCGCTAAGATGGCGAAGCTTGAAGAAGAAGTGGCGGTGCCAGAAATTTGGCACAATATTGAGGAAGCGACGAGTAAAAATCAGGAACTCGCGAGAGTGACGGAAGAAACCCAACCGTGGCGGCTGCTTAAAACCCAGATTGAAGATTTGAAAGAATTAACCCAAATGTCTGACGAGAGCCTAAAGGAAGAGATTGCCGGGCAAGTCGAGGCGATGGAAAAAAATTTTCAGGATTTAAAGAAGGCGCTTCGTTTTAACGGGCCGTACGACGATAAAGATGCAATTATCCGCATCACGGCGGGAGCCGGTGGAACGGAAGCGATGGACTGGTCTGGAATGCTGGAACGCATGTATCTTAGATTCTTTGAAAGAAAAGGCTTTAAAGTGCAGACTCTCGAGCGGGTGGCCGGTGAAGAAGCCGGGATTAAAACGGGCGTATATGAAGTAACTGGTGCGAACGCGTATGGACTACTCAAGTCTGAACACGGCGTACATCGATTAGTAAGGCTTTCGCCATTTAACGCAAATAATCTCCGTCAGACTTCGTTTGCGTTAGTCGAAGTCTTGCCGGTGATTAAGGCCGATACGGATGTAAAAATTGACGAAAAAGACCTTCGGATTGATGTTTATCATTCCGGTGGACATGGTGGGCAGAGTGTAAACACGACAAATTCGGCAGTACGCATTACGCACCTTCCGACCAATACCGTGGTAGCGATTCAAAACGAGCGTTCGCAGCTACAGAACAAGGAAAAAGCGATGGAAATTCTCCGCGGTAAGCTCGTGCAGATGCAGTTAGAACAACACGCGGAATCTATTGATAAGCTCCGCGCAGGTGAGTCTGCTGGCTGGGGGCAGCAAATTCGAAATTATGTACTGCAACCTTATAAGTTAGTAAAAGATACGCGCACCGGGTATGAAGAGACCGATCCGGATGCGGTTTTAGATGGTGAGATAGACGGGTTTATTGATAATTTCTTAGAAAATTGTTATGCTCAAAGTGATGAAGCGTAAATTATTTCTGATTACGTGCATTCTCGGAACGAGCCTGGTTTTTACGACCGGTACGTTTGCAACTAAGAATAAAATGACCGAAGATGAACTCTCGATTTATGCGGATAATAATATCCTGTTTTATGATCCATACGGTAGTTGCGTAAGTGCGTCAGCCGATGGTGGGGTGCTAGGTGGCGAGCCGGACGGTACGCAAGTGAGTTTTATTAAGACCTACCATGACGTCGCGGTGACGCTTAGTATCAATTACGGAATTCCTTGGGAAACAGTGATGGCACAGGGGATTTTGGAGTCGGCATCGGGTACTTCGTATTTTGCACGCGAAAGAAATAATTTCTTTGGTATCGGGGCGTTTGATAGCAATCCAGACAATGCATTTTCATATGCAACGCCAATGGAAGGTTGGGAAGGTTATTATAAAAACATCGTAAACACGCCAACTTACCGGAATCACGGCGTGTTCCAGGGCGAGACAATTACGAATCCATATGCTTACGCACAGGCAATTAAGAATGCAGGGTATGCGACCGACCCGAATTATGTTTCGAAGCTTAGTTCTTTAATCTCTATGATTGAGAATCTATCACAGCAAGAAGGCTGGAAGTCATCCAAGGAACTCGCGGAAGAATATCCAGAATGGTATGAAAATGCGGCCAAGAATGCGGCCGGTGGTGATGGTTCGGATGTCGGCATGGACGAAATGACGACTTGCGTGGTGAGTAAAAAAGAGGATACTAAAGCCGAGGAAGATCAGGCCGTAACAGAAGGTAAACTCGTGAGTGGTGGGATGAGCCTCGCGCAGGCACAATCATTCATGGAAGCGTATGCAAGAGAATCGGACAAAATGCAACACGGTACGGTGACATTCCAGGGTGTTTCGATTGAAGATGTGGGATGCCCGAGTGGTTCGCTTAATAACTGTTCTGCCTTTACGAAATGGTTTTTGAATCGTTATACGACGCTGGGGCCAAATGGCGTGGCACTAATTCAGGGTTCACAGGCTGTGAGCCAGAATTTAGCATCGCACCCACAGCTGAAAAACGGTGGCAGAACACCGAGAATGTATGCTATTATGAGCTCAGGACCAGTTAGTGGTTCGGCGGATGGTTGGGCTAACCATACCGGAATCGTGCTCGGAATTGACGAGTCAAAAAATCAGATTATTATTGGCGAGGCGAGCTGTGGTTCTGGTAGAGGTTCGAGAGCCTATCGCCCGCGTGCACAGGCATACAGCCTGTCTGAATATACGAATTCTTCTAGCCCGTATGGGCCGACGTATGCATACACGGATAGCGTGTTGAAAGGAATATAATATGCAAATAGGCGGCAACAAACGAAAAACAAAACTACTAATTGTGGTAAGCGTAGCAGTATCGCTTGCCATTATTATTATGGCGATTGTGCTCGCAGTAATGAAGGAGCATGAAGATGCGGCGCGGCAAGTTATGATGGAGTTTTATCCAGCATCGATGCCAGAAGAAATCCGGAGGGGTCTCGGCGAGCAATTGAAGAACTTATTGATTCAAGAGGAAGATGCGAAGCCGGAAGAAGTAATTAAAGGTGAGATTCGCAATGGTTCTTATGAAGAGAGTATTGATAGTGATATTACTTCGGTGACATTCCTCGTTGATATTGATTCTTACAAACAAACTTATGCGGTGGCGGCGAGTTGGTCGGACAAAGTGGAGATTTCGGACGCGATTACAATTACTTGCCCAAACAAGGAACAAAGTAAATTCCCGAATTCGTTCTGTAAAAGTATGTTTAACACAACACGTGACGTTGAGAATATCAGAAATAATCCGCTTTATAGTAAATTGCCGATTGAAGTGGACGAATTTGATTTTGCCGCCAGACGAGCCGTACATTACGAGATTCGCGGTAAATTTAATGATGATGATCGCTTAGTTTTGATGGTAGTAGACTATAGTGGCGGGCAACTCGAAAATGCGAAAAACAAGATTAAAGAAATGGGCTACGAGCCAAGTAATTACATTTTTGAATACTATGACGATTCCGGTGGATATTAAAAGCATTATGCTTGATATCTCGTAAAAAACATATTATACTTATATCAATGGATAAACGTAAAATCTTACCGGTAGTGGGCGTTTCGTTGACTTTTGCAGCGGTAGTTGGCGTATGCACTTCAGTTGCGCATGCGGCGATGTCTGAAGAAATGCTCGAGAAGTTCGCACAGAACAACATTCTTTTTTACGATCCATACGGCTCAAACGCTTGTGTTGAGGCCGGTTCTTCAAATTATCAAGTCGTAGACCCGTCTGATTACTATTATTCAGCGGATGATAACGCAAGTGGCCTGATGGGTAGCTTGATGGAAAATGGTTATTCGCAACAATCCGCAGCTGCGATTCTCGGTAACTTGTACTGGGAGTCGAATCTTAACCCACGCGTTCTCGAAGGAGGCGCAATTGTGGCAGAGAACTTCCGTGCTTGGGATGGCGGTAAGACGTATAGCGGTGGTTTTGGTCTCGCTCAGTGGACTTACGAATCACGTGTCCAGGCACTTCAGGAATACGCGGATAGCAGAAACCTTCCGGTGACTTCGATTCAGGCACAGGTGGGGTATTTGGTCCAGGAATTAAACGACCCATACTATGGTTGTAGCCCAGGCGAGTTAAACTCACTTGACCTTGCTGGTGCTGTGAACCAAGTGTGGCGTAAGTATGAAAACCCAGCCACGGATGATTTCCAAAGGCGTTACGAAAAAGCCGGTGAATTCCTCGGCATTGCACCAGGTGATTTACCAGAAGTGGTAGATACGGGCGATCCAAGCACTGGTAGTAATGGAGTAGTGAATTGTGTACCAGAAGATGAAGATGGTGGTGGCGGTGGCTACAGTGGTGGTCCAGGCAACCCAGTGACCGCTGATGGCGTAGTTTCATTCAGCCAGTGTGATCCAGCATGGGGTAGTCTCAACTATGGTAATCAAGGTATTAACGGTCACGATATGAACTCGATTTGTGAATCCGGCTGTGGCCCGACTTCGTTTGCCTCGATTCTGGCGACGATGGGCATGAGCGTAACGCCGGCAGATACAGCCGATGTGGCCGGTAGAGCTGGTATGCATGTACGCTGTGCTGGTGGCGATTTGTGTGGCAGTAGCTGGGAAATTTCCAATGTACTAGCGAACCATTACGGGCTTCATGCACAAAATCTTGGCAATGCAAGTGTTGAAACGATTAACGCGGCGCTTAGAGCAGGCAAAATGATTCACGCAGTGGGCGCTGGTGGCTATCCATTTACGGAGGGCGGTCACTATGTCGCAATTGTTGGTATTACTGATTCTGGTGAATGGATTGTGGCTGATTCGGCCGGTAGCCACGATCAAATTTCCAGCTATGATCCATATCAAGTAACAGCAGGCTTATCAAACGCCTACGCAATTAGCAAATAGTATGAATAACGAGAATTTATTAACCAGTACGAAAAAAGGTAGAGCACTCATCGCGGTGGGCGTAATCTTTGGGGTGGCAATTTTGACTTTGATTATTTTAATTGCAACCGGTGTGATTAAAATCGATAGAAGCGGTGGGATTTTGCCAGAAAATGAACGCATCACGACCGAAATCGACCCAATTTCTGGTGAAAGAATTCGTAAAGTGCAACAAGATACCGAAATTAAAGATGGCCAAATTGTCATGATTGGGCTTTACCAGTTGAAGAAGATGGGCATGATGGCAGATCATTATTCAAAGCTTATCAATACACTTGCAAAATACCTTTCTGAGAATCGTCCGAATGTGAAGCGAATCAGTTACAAAAAAGATAGCTACAAATATTTAAGCAAAGATTACGACAAGGCCTATTTCATGTTTGTGACGGATGAAGGCGAGTCGTTTGACGTTAATTTGGATACGAAAAATTCAATCAAAGACATTGATATCAAAATCACCAAACACGAAGACGAATAATTCTTTAGAAAATCTCTTAAAAACCCCTTGTAATCTCTTGAAAAGTGTGGTAAAATTATAGCGTTATCTAGACATAAGGTGAGGTCTTCTGTGATTTTTACAGGGGAAACCGGCCTAAAAGTCTAGTTTTAATAGTGTAAAAAAATAAAGGAAAGGATAAGGATGCAAGTCATTCTCGGCACCAAAATTGGTATGACCCAGATCATCGGCGAAGATGGTGTAGTTACTCCTGTAACAATTCTTCAAGCCGGCCCAGCCACGGTGACTCAGATTAAAACCGTCGAAACTGATGGTTATAACGCTGTGCAGGTGGGTTATGGTCAGGGTAAGAATCTGAGCAAGTCGGTTGCTGGCCACGTAAAGAAGGCCGGTGAAAATATTAATCCTAAGGTTCTAAAGGAATTTCGTGTTGACGAAATCCCAGAAGGCCTAAAGCTTGGTGATACTCTTACAGTTGAGAGTTTCAAGCTTGGTGACAAGGTTTCTGTGACCGGAATCAGCAAAGGTAAAGGCTATGCCGGTACCGTTAAGCGCTGGAACTTTAACGAATCCCGTAATACCCATGGTTTTAAGGGCGACATTCGTAAAGTTGGTTCCATCGGTTCGATGTACCCACAGAAAGTCTTCAAAGGCAAAAGAATGCCAGGCCGTATGGGCCACGACACCGTCACTGTCAAAAATCTTGTTGTTGCATACATTGATGCAGCCAACAATCTAATCGGTCTAAAAGGCGCTGTGCCTGGTCCGAAAAAAGGAATCGTAACGGTGGAGGGAAAGGAATAATATGGCTACTTTAGATAAAGATGTATTCGGCCTTTCCGTCGAAAATCATGAATTAGTAAAGCTTGCATACGATGCATATCTTGCAAATTCACGTTCATCACACGCTAAAACTTTGAAGCGTGGCGAAGTAAGAGGTGGTGGCAAGAAGCCATGGAAGCAAAAAGGTACTGGTCGTGCTCGTTTTGGTTCGACTCGTAACCCAATCTGGCGCCATGGTGGTGTAGCATTTGGTCGCACCGGCGAAGAAAACTTCACCAAGAAGATCTCTCGCAGCGCTAAGCTCCAAGCCGTACGCCAAGCTCTTTCGATTAAGAACAAAGACAAAGCTGTATTTGTACTTGAGCCAACCGTCAAACTTGATGGCAAGACCAAGACTGCAGCTAAGGTTCTTAAGGACATGAAGCTCGAAGATAAGTTAGTACTTGCAGTGGTTTCTGAGAAGACTCCAGAAATCCTTCGCTCGACCAACAACCTTCCAAATGTGAAGTTAGTTCGTGCAACTTATCTTAATGTATTTGACATCATGAACGCTGATGCAATCGTATTCGGCGATGCAGGTTATAAAGCTACCGTAAAGTGGTTGAAGGGAGAGAAGTAAAATGGCAGACGCAAAAACCAATATCAATCTTCATATCCTCGAGCCACGTGCTACGGAGAAAACCTATCTTGAGCAAACCAAGCGCACTTACGTATTTATCGTAAAGCGCTCGACTTCAAAACAAGATGTTGCCAAGATGGTTGAAAAAGAATTTAATGTGAAAGTTACAGACGTTCGCACGATGATCCGCGACGGTAAGAAAACTAAATTCAGCAAGGGCAAGCACGCTTACCCAGGCATTACTCACCGCCAGGACCGCAAGTTCGCTTATGTAACTTTAGCTGAAGGCAATTCAATTCGTGTATTTGATGAGCCGGAAAAAGAAGATAATAAAACCAGCGCAAAGGAAGCCAAGAAAGCTGAAAAAGCAGCCAAAAAGGCGGACAAGAATGCAGGTAAGGAGAATAAATAATGGCTATTAAAGCATATCGCCCGATTACTCCGGCGCAACGTCAGAAGACGACAGAAGATTATGACCAAATCACGACTAACAAGCCGATGAAGTCACTTCTCGCCGCCAAGAAGCAGCAAGCGGGTAAGAATAATCAAGGCCGTATCACCGTCCGCCATCGTGGTGGTGGTGTAAAGCGCCACTATCGTATTATGACCTACAACCTACCAAAAGGTCTTACCCTTAAGGTCGAGGAAATCGAATACGATCCAAACCGTTCCGCACGCATTGCTCGTGTGAAAGATCAAAACGGTACATATTATTATGTACTCGCTGATACGAAGATGGAAAAAGGTACCACCTTCAAGACCGGCGATGTTGAAGTTGAAGATTCAAACCGTCTTCCACTCGAAAACATCCCAGTTGGTACATTTGTTTACGCAATCGAATTAACGCCAGGTCGTGGAGCTCAAATGGTTCGCGCCGCTGGTGCTTCGGCACAATTAATGGCAAAAGAAGATGGCTATGCCACCCTTAAAATGCCTTCAGGTGAGGTCCGCAAGGTTCTCGCTACATGCGAAGCTTCGATTGGTACCGTATCAAACTTACAGCATCAGAACGTTAAGATTGGTGCAGCTGGTCGCAAGCGCCGCAAAGGCATCCGCCCAACTGTACGTGGTGTCGTAATGAACGCTACGGATCACCCACACGGTGGTGGTGACGGTGGTCGTCACGGTTCTGGTAAAGCTCCAAGAACTCCTTGGGGTCAGCTCACGCTTGGTTACCGTACTCGTCATAACAAGAAAACTAATAAAATGATCGTGCGCAGTCGCCACGAAGGAAAGAGGAAATAAT
>CAMHNK010000001.1 GCA_946186455.1 uncultured Candidatus Saccharibacteria bacterium | reverse complement strand
GGTTATATTATGAAGGCTGATTTCGTTGGTTAATCTGTGATTTATATTCATTTTACTTCTTTCTGGTGAATACTACGAGTTTGATGAGAATCATTCCTGGTGGGATACTTCCATCTGTTTGTTAATCTATGTCTACGGCATTGTCCCCATTATTTATGCTTCTGATTGCGTCGGCTAACAATGGCGCAATTGTAATAACTTCAATCTTATCCTTTAGGGTACTAATGCTGTCTTTCTGAGGAACTGAATCCGTAACAATAATCTTGTCTATTGCCGAATCTCGAATTTTAGATGCAGCACCATCAGAAAAAACACCATGTGTTGCACAGACTATAATTCTTTTGGCCCCAGACTCCTTAAGCATGTTAGCCGCAGAAATAATCGTTCCCCCAGTATCAATCATATCATCAATGATAATGCAGTTTTTGTCACTTAAATCCTCTTGGACTGCTTGGCGGGTTATTATTTCCGGATTGGCTTCATCGCGGCTTTTTGGAAGAAAGATGACTGGTATTTCAAGCTCATTTGCGAACTTGCTGGAGTTTTTAACGCTTCCTGCATCAGGTGCTATTACAACAAAATCCTCATTTTGATAATTATGGATATACTCCTTGATTTTATTTGAAATCAGTTTGCGGGCAGATAGATTCTCGAAGGGGCCAGAAAAGGCAGCTTGAATTTGGGTAGAATGAAGGTCAACTGTAATAACTCTCTCAACGCCGGCTTGTTTTAACATTGAAAGGACTAGTGCAGCCGTGATTGGCTCTCGAGTACGTGCTTTTCGATCTTGTCTAGAGTATGGAAGAAGGGGTAGGACAATAGATATCTCCTTAGCTGACGCCCGTTTTGCTGCATCGGCTATAATAAAGGCCTCAAAAAGTGCGTCATTTAAACTATAGCTGTTAGAAGTGGCGCACGTGCAAAATATGAAGAGGTTTTTATTGCGAACCGACTGTTCTAACCGTGCATATCTTTCGCCGTTAGGAAACTCTTTTAATTGGACAGACAAAACCTTGGTTCCTATTATTTTGGCGACCATCCTTGCTATCTCGGGTTGGACACCACCGGAAACTATCTCGAAATCTACTTTCATAACGCATTAATTATTGCATAAATAACAATAAAAAACAAACAATAGTGGAATACCTAGTATATGAATGATACCATACTGTAATCACATAATAATGGTGCCCGAGACAGGACTTGAACCTGCACACCAAATGGCATATGCTCCTAAGGCATACGTGTATACCAATTTCACCACTCGGGCTCGCTACGCTCGCTCACTACCACTTTAAAAGTGTGTATCAGAATTATAACATATTTAGACAAAAGAATAAATCCGGCTTTTCGCCGGACTTATTTCTTTAAGCATTACGTTTCTTAGACATCACGTAAGCCGTAGCGCTGGCCGTTAGAAGGCCGAGCACAGCTGCGAGATAGAGACCATCCTCAGGACCCGTCTTTGGGAGATTGGAGGTCGTAGAAGTCGTAGGAGTTGTGGTAGTCGTCGTGGTTGGTTTGGTTGAAACCGTACCGACCTTAGACGTGCTAGATTCTTCTTTCTTATCGTCTTCAGTCTTTGAATCACTTTCAGACTTATTATCGTCAGAATTGTTATCTTTAGAACTATCGACAATCGAGAAGGTAGAATTATCAGTACCACCAACATTCTTTTTAGACTTGTTGGTTGCGACAATGATGATAGCCGCAATGAGTAACAAGATAAGAACCATCGCTACTGCAACAATAGTGATAATCTTACGACGTTCAGCTTTCTCTAAATCGGTGTTCGTATAATACATATAAAACTCCTTATGCATCTAATTATACCACACTTTAGCAAAAAATACAAGAGCATTTTAACAAAATTGCCAAATCGGCAATAAAATGGTTATGTTTAAATATTACCTCTGATAAATCGAAATCGTCGCCCCAGCATATTGATTGGATTTCCAGAGTCTTAACCCTGGTAGTTCTGGCGCCTCGCCCGGGTGGGATAAGACAAAAATACCGTTTTCATCCACAAATTTCACTAGATGTAGTACTTCTTCTAAATCGAATTTATCGTACGGCGGATCGGCAAACACTAGGTTATAAGCCTGTTCATCCTCATATTTTGAAGCCGAACAAACCTTCACGACGCCGTCCACCCCGAGCGTCTTGATATTAGTTTTAATTACCTCGGCGGCGGCGCGATTTTTCTCGATAAATACTGCATAAGCGGCCCCACGCGAAATCGCTTCGAGCCCCAGTGCTCCGGAGCCCGCAAAGGCGTCTAAAACCTCAAAATCGCGGAGATTATTCCCTATCATATTGAAGAGCGCAATGCGTTCTCTGGCGCCCATCGGATGCGTGCCGGCACCCGGTGTCATCAACCTTCTACCCTTGTGTGTTCCGGCTGTGATATAGACTGCTTCTCCGTTTTTTAGACCCATTTTGTTCCTTAATTTAGTGTGGTTAATTGCTGGTATTTCGAAATCCCAGCTCTTAGTTCTTCATATTTTAACATATTTCCGTCATTTTTCAAGAAATCCATTACGTCGGTTTGGACTTTGTGAATGAGTTTCGTATCTGTTAAAGTCGCGATTCTTAGATCCAACGCACCATGCTGAAGCGATCCATAAATCTCACCTGGACCCCGGAGTTTTAGGTCGACTTCCGCGAGATAGAAACCGTCGGTCGATTTTTCGAGTTCCATTAGCCGCCTCGACGGGCCTTTATCCTCGTTGGTAATCAGATAGCAATACGATTTTACACTGCCACGCCCCACGCGACCGCGGAGTTGGTGGAGTTGCGCCAAGCCATAATTCTCGGCATCTTCAATCACCATGAGCGTCGCATTTGGCACGTTCACGCCCACTTCTACCACCGTGGTTGAGACTAAAATATCGATTATACCACTCGCAAAGCGTTCCATAATTTCGTCCTTTTCAGCCGGCTTCATCCGCCCATGCAAGAACTCGATTCGAAAATCTGGAAACAATTTTTTTAGTTTCTCGGCACGCGATTTTACCGAAGTAGTTTCGGTTTTTGGGTTATCATCAATCGCCTTACAAATCCAATAGATTTGTTGCCCGGCCTTCACTGTTTGAACTATATGCGGATAGAGTTTTTCGCGCATGCTAATTTCCGGTAAAATCGCTGTTTCGATTGGTTGTCGCCCCTTTGGCAGCTCATTCAAAATCGAAACATCAAGATCGCCAAACACGGTGAGTTGAAGCGACCGCGGAATCGGTGTCGCCGTCATTGCCAGAAGATGTGGTGCGAGCCCATCCGGGGATTTTAGCATCAATTTCTGCCTTTGCTCCACGCCAAACCGATGTTGCTCATCGATAATCACAAGCCCCAAGTTCTTAAATTCCGTGTCATCAGTAAGAAGTGCGTGTGTACCTATTACGAAATCAATTTCACCGTCTATGATATTCTTCTTGAGAGTATCTTTCTCTTTAGTTGCGCCAATTAGAAGCATAGTTTTAATGCCAAATTGTTTCAGCAAATCCTTAAGTCCTTCGTAGTGCTGGGTTGCCAGAATCGCCGTTGGCGCAAGTAGTGCTACCTGGCTACCACCTGACACGGCCTCGAACGCCGCCATCGCCGCCACCATCGTTTTGCCCGAGCCCACATCACCCTGGAGCAACCGATTCATTGGCGTATCCTTTTCCATATCCTGGAAGATTTCCCACGCGGATTTACGTTGTGCATTGGTCAATTTAAAGGGTAACTTACTCACAAAATCCCGAACCCTAGTGACATTAAATGGTATTGGTGTAGCACGGAGTTTTTCGTTCTCTTCGCGGTTTAGTCTCGCTGCTAAAATCAGCTCAAATAGCTCCTCATAAGCCAAATAATTTCGCCCGCTCGTCGCTTCTGCCACACTTTCCGGAAAATGTACCTTATATAAGGCTTCTTTACGTGTTCCGGCGACCACGGTTGGTAGCAAATCTGGGATCTCGCTAAATCTTTCCCTGGAATTATTCATCAGTCGTTTAAAATCATTTGATTTCACCGACCCATGTGCCACATAAATCGGTGCGAGCTCCGAGCCGACATCGACATCCGAGGCTAAAATCGCCGACGGCGAAGTGATCTGATAACGGTTGTTTTTTAGTTCGTAAACCCCCGAAAAATAGTACTCTTTTTCCGGATCGAACTGGCGCATCCGGTAACTCTGATTAAACCAAACCACCCGCACTGAACCAGAGCCGTCGCTAACCACCCCCTCTGTAATTGATAAGTGTCTTCTTCGTGATGGCCGATTTGACAAAGAATCAATCTTCCCCCGAATCACCACCTTCCCTGGCCGCATCGCTGAAATACTGGTTGGTGCAGCGAAATTCTCATAATCGCGAGGCAGATTATAAAAGAAATCCCGGACGGTCTTAATCCCGGCTTTTTTCAGGACTTCCGCCGTTTTTGGCCCAATTCCCTTCAAACTCTCGACTGAATCGGTCAGTAGCATACTCCTATTATACCTCAGATTGACATTTTAGCATAAGTGTGGTATAATAAAACATAGCTGTTAATTATTTTATAGGGGGACACAATAATGAAAAAGACAGCCGAACCTTCAAAAACTGTTTCAAAAACACCCGTTGAGGAGATGAAATTCTTGGATCTTGCCACCAGGAGCTTACTCGAATTACTTCAGACCCATAACAAGAATCACGAGAAATTCGAACCACACATGGTCTTCCGCTATATGGTAGACTGTGAAAAGCACTGCAGTGGTTACGACGGCGAGCACGTCATGGATCAGAACCTGATGTTCTTTGGTCTGGAAAGTTGCCGCCCCTGTGAGAAATCCGAAGAAATGGCCTTTTTCTATAAGGCCGCTCAAGAAATCGTGGAACATCTCTCTCGGGGTGAATGCATCTATCCGGGCGCGGGTTGCGAAATCCGCATGTTTATCAAGGGCAGATATAATAATCTCAAAGTGGTTGCGACACTTCTAAATGGCTGGAAAAATTGGCAATTTGAAGCTAAAAACAACTGCACCTACGATGAACTCAAATGGACCATTGAAGAGCTCAATTTCCTGGGCATGATGCCGCACGAAGCAGTTTAAAAGCCGAGTTTCCCTCGGCTTTTTTCCTTCCTAATAATCAGCTTTTTTCGAATGCTCGGCACGCCATTTGGCGATTTCGCCATGGTTACCCGAGAGCAGAATGTCCGGCACGGTCATGCCACGAAAATCATAAGGTTTAGTATACTGCGGATATTCGATATTATCACCATCCGAAAATGACTCAATTTCGGCTGACTGCTCACCACCTAGAACTCCCGGGATTAGGCGCACAATTGAATCAATCATAATGAGTGCTGGTAATTCCCCGCCCGTCAGTACGTATTTACCGAGTGAGAATTTATAATCAATAATTGAGAGAATACGCTCGTCGTACCCTTCGTAATGCGGGCAAAAAATAATGTAATGAGCATCCCTGCCGGTGCCAGAAGCCGCAAATTCGGCGGCCTTTTTCTGATCCCAGACTTCCCCGGCTGGTGTCGGCACAATTACCTTCGCGGATGGATCTTTTGCCTTCACCGACTCAATCGCATTAAATACTGGCTCGCAACGCATCAACATCCCGTCGCCACCGCCATAAGGCGTATCATCTACAGAACGGTGCGGGCCGAGTCCAAATTCGCGTAAGTTTACAAAATTAAACTCTGCATACCCCTTATCTACCGCCTTCCACATCATTGAAGTCTTGAGATACGGTTCCAGAGCTTCCTGAAACAATGTAATAATCGTAAACTTAATCATAAAACATATTATAACATAAAAGAAAAACCACCGCTAGTAGCGGTGGTGGGCTGGTTATCAGTAAACGCCAATAACGCCGCCATTGTAGTGGATACGAAAGACCACATCGCCATCGATATCCTTGATGTACTCATAGCCATTGAATTTAGTGAGCGGACCGTGCTGGACGTTGTAGTAGGAATAGTTCTTGCGCGTGTGGAACTCGGTGGGGCCACGGAAGTAGCCATCACTGTTCGGCTTTTTCAGAGCCTCTCTTAAGCACGCATAAACCTCGAGCTTGTCGGCGTAAGCCATCATTTCGCTCCGATAAGACATCGACCAGCAGGGCGAACCCTTATAGCGAATGACGGTTTCGCCACTCGACGGCTCGCCGATGAGCCAAGCATTCTCGTATTCCCAGTCTCCATCTTTGAAAGACTGGAACAGCCGGCCGTCCGGCCGTTCAACCGCGCGAACGGTGAACTCCGAGTTAATACCTTTCCGTAAGAACACTTCCAATTCTTTGCCATGATCTTTCATAAAGTTCTTCCCGAGAGGTTTCTGCATAAAAAGTCCCCCTTTATATAAGATTTTATTTTAGCCTCTTGGACTTTGTATATTTTAGCATACTTTTACAAAAAAATCAAGTAAAAACAAGGGCGAAACAAAGGAGACGACCTAAGTCGTCTCCACGCTGATGCGCGCCCACCCTTGGGGGCACATTGGTTTGTTTTAATCCGCTGTTTGTTTTAGTAAGTCTCCACACTCCACTATTTGTCAGTGGAACCCCTGTGAAGCGTACCAGCTTATCTCCATAATAAAGCATAAGCGTGATTTTGTCAAGGGCTATTTTTTACCAGTCTTCCACCAGGGTAAATTCTTTGCCGGCAATTGAAATAATTGAATCCGGCTCGGCACCCATCGACGTGAGTTCGGCACGAATGCCAAGTTTTTTCATAATATCACGCAGGCGATTCACGGAAGCGTAGTTATTAAGATCCGTGCGACGAGCAAACTTTTCGATTTTCTCGCCAGTCACAATAAACTTGCCGTCCTCGTCTTTTTCGACCTTCCACGTGGTCTTTAACTCCTTATCACTAAGTGAAATAACAGGCGTGGCGTCCTCATCTAATGCGGGGCCGCGTCCGTCCGGCCCATCGCCATGGGCGGACGGCGCTAACTCTCGCGCTGCCGCGCTCCGAAATGCCCCGCCATTAGACGACGCCGCCACCACCTCGTCTTTCAGCTCCCTTAGTAACTCAGTTAAGCCCGTGTGGGCGGCTGAAGAAATCGTAAAGACGCGCGCGTTCGGATTAACTGCCAGAATTGATGTAGTTTGCATCTCGATAATATCTTTATCGACACCTTCGCACTTTGTCAGTGCTACTACTTCTGGTCGGTCTTTTAAGTCAGAATATTTTTCAAGTTCGTTTCGGATTGTCTTGTAGGCTTCGCCGGCATCGTTATTATAAACATCAACCAAGTGTAATAGCACGGCCGTGCGGTCGACGTGACGAAGGAAATCATGCCCTAGTCCTTTCCCTTCGGATGCACCTTCAATTAGGCCCGGAATATCAGCAATCAGAATATCTTTTTCATCAATCGTCGCGACACCAAGATTTGGCGTAATCGTTGTAAACGGATAATCGGCAATCTCTGGTTTGGCATTCGAAACTACCGACAGAAAAGTCGATTTGCCAGCGTTTGGTAGGCCAACAAGGCCAACATCGGCTACGGATTTTAGTTCCAGTTCGGCTTCAAATTCTTCGCCCGGCTCACCAACCTCAGCAATGATTGGGGCTTGCCTTGTGGAGCTCTTAAAATGCGCATTACCAAAGCCGCCATCGCCACCTTTAGCGATAATCGCAGTCTGTCCATCATGTGTTAAGTCTGCCAAAACCACGCCATCACGCTTTACAACCGTACCAATTGGTACTTCTACAATCAGATCTTTACCAGAACGGCCAGCCGAACGCGTACCAGAGCCATTCTTGCCATCTTCGGCTGTGAGAATTGGCGTATAACGAAAGTCAATCAAAGTATTAGTGTCTTTGTCGGCTTTAAAGACGATATCGCCACCTTTACCACCGTCGCCACCATCTGGGCCACCCTTAGGAATATAAATTTCGCGACGAAAAGATACAGCGCCATTGCCGCCGTTCCCCGCCTTTAAACTCACTTTTGCTGTATCTGTAAACATACTATTATTATAACAGATTTTCGCGAAAATTAAAGCGAAGCCAATTTGATTACCAATTAGTGAATATAGTTCAATCTCTTCGCGGTATCAGCCGGAATCGTCGAGAATAACACGCCATAACAACCACGGTAGTTGCGCTCAGACACGTTCACCGAACCATCGGCGTTTACCGATTCAACATAACCCACGTGGCCATACCAACCAGCGTCAGACTGGAAAATTGCACCTGCAGTTGGGTTGTGATCAACCGGGATACCATTGGCCCTTGCGATATCATCCCAGCGGTTGGCATTTGCCCTCATGAGCGGCGCGAGATCTGGACGCTTTGCCCAACCCCAGGTCGTACACTGGCCAGCACCGAGGCCTCTATTACAAACACCATTAATACGTTGCGAAGTGTCACCCACATAGGTGTAAGTTGAGTAAACGCGAACCACTGGCGGCACGTATTCTGGGCGTTCCTTTTCTGGAAGCGTACCACCCTTAATCAAAATCTTCATGCCAGACGTAATGCCAGAAACTTCAAGGTCGTTTAGGGCAATAATTTCGGCTTCAGACGAGCCATATTTCGAGGCGATGCTAGCCACGGTATCGTTAGCCTTTACAGTGTAAACAATACCGCCGACGCTCGGGATATAAAGTAGCTCACCGGCATTTATATTCTTGTTCTTGCGACCATTCGACCAACGGATTTGATCCGTCGTCACGCCATATTTAGCGGCAATCGCGTCCATCGTCTCACCCTCGGTTACTAGGTGCGTCAACACGCCACGCGTTACATCGATATCAGTGATCGTTGGCTTCTCAATCTTGCCAGTTGAGGATTGACCAGAGTTATACATAGATGAAACTGCCACGTAGTTAGAGGCCACGTCGGCGGATGAAGCGAGGCTGAGTGAATCAGATACGCCCGCCACTACATATAATTCCGATAATTGGTCAACAGAGATAGTACTCTTGCCGTCCGCAAAAGCATCGAGGCTAGAGCTCATACTGGCATTACTCTTATCAAGAGAACCAAAAAACACAATGGCAAGCGTAATCGCGCCCGTCACAAAATACGGTAGAATTGCTTTCAACCGTCTAATCAGTTTCTTAGTTTTTTTACTTGTCATAGTGATGCGTTACAGAGTACTTGGCAATGTAGGTAAACATTCTGATTATGCTCATACTCTGTATAACTATAATACATCAAACCATCGTCTCCTGTCAAGAAATACAGATAAGACGTATCTGATGGATTTGCGATCGCCTTCAATGCATCTTTTCCTGGCATCGAGATTGGTCCGCACGGAAGTCCAGCGACTTTTCTCGTGTTGTAGCAGGAGTCAATCAAAAGCGCAGATTGGTTGTCGCGATAGATCTTTCTCTCTGGATCAGCCACATCAAGTGCATATTTCACGGTCACATCGCTTCCTAGTGGAATACCATAGCTAAGTCTAGTCAAAAACACCTGTGCTACGGTCGGCATTTCTTGCGATGGTGACTCTTTTTGGACAACCGAGGCTAGTATGTAACCTTGGAACAAACTGAGCCCTCTAGCAGCATAGGCTGTCTCGAGATTGTTCTCTACAATATATTTTTCAGTCTCATCAAGAAAACGCTTAACGCAGGTTTTGACTGGGTTATCTCCATCCGCAGCACAACGTAGAGTCTCTGGGAACAGGAATCCTTCGAGTGATGCGCCTTTCGGAATAAAGGATTTTTCATAATCAGCTGAAAAAGCTTCGGCAATCTGTCCTTCCGTATATTCGACTGATACGGAATTCTCTAGATTCTCACCACAGAGTTTTTCGCCGTTCACACCTTCACCGACTAATTTTACCTTCCTAAAGTTTTTCTTGACGTCAAAGATATTTTCGCCCGGCTTCACAGTAAAACAAAACTCGGCCGCTTTTTTAGCTTCCTCTTGTCTGACCCATTCTTCATAAGCTGCGCGATCGTCGAGACGTTTCTTAATATAGAGCCCGCCACAGATTCCTGCGATAATCAGTACTAATACGATCGGTGAAATAATAAAAAATTTCTTTGAGAATTTTTTAACGTGATGTTCGGCTTTCTTGGCGTTCAAAGCGACTTTGTCGCCTTCACGCTTGGCAGCAGCCTTGGTTTCGACGGCTAATTTCTCAGCGCCATCTTTGATCTTGACGGCTTCATCCTTAACTTTACCGGCGGCGGTTGCTACGATATTCTTCTTTTCAGTCGGTTCCGCGAGTTGCTTGGCTAGACTCTCCAGTACATCACCATTATCCACTACCGGAGCCTTTGGTGCTGGCTTTGGTGTAACTTTTGGTGCCACTTTGGCGACTGGTTTTGGAGTCTCTGCCGGAGTAGGTGTCGGCGCTGCGGTCTTCGCGCTCCCGGCCACTTTCATGCCCGGAATCAGCGGTGCAGTCTCAACAACTGGTGCTGGCTGAGCCGGCTCTTCTTTATAATGCTCAACGAAATCTTGTAAAATAATCGTCGCTGCTTCCGCATCGATATCGCCCTTTTCGTAGGCTTTCTTGCGCATTTTGAGACGTTCTTCGGCCTGAACGGAAGTTAGTGACTCATCTTGGAAGCGCACTTTCGCATTCGGAATTTTCTCGGTTAGTTTCTTCGCGAACTGACGCACAAACATAGATTGTTTAGTCTCATTTCCCTCATTGCTACGTGGGAGCCCCAGCACGAAGAAATTCGTATTATTCATCTTGGCGATGCGATCAATCATCGCCCATTCGGTGCCATCAACATTGAAGAACCCGACCGGCGTAGCAATGCGAATATTAGTGTCTGCTTTGGCGACACCAATTCGCTTCTCACCTACATCTAACCCAATAACTCTCATCTACTGCTCTAATTTTTCAAAGTTTACTGTGATTTTCTCCGGATCATTTGGCACCGAGGATACCCATGGATAAGAACCCTGGATATTAATCCTTTCAACTCCATCGACACTCTGGAGATCATGAGTAGCGGTACCGATACCCTTACCTTTTACAATTTCGATAATATCATTTTCCGTGACCGACGGACCCGAAATATAGGTCGTCTTTAATTTGCCGGTGTATTTATCCTGGTCTTTGATGAAGTTCTCGATAAATAGACCGTTATATTCTTTGTTTGAATCGCCAATTTGGTAAATCTTATAATTATTAGCGAGCTTGGCTTTTTCGGTAATAAATTCACGCACCTTCGTTTCATCAATTACGTAAATCGAATCCGTAATCGTGACGGTGAGCGATGGCTTAGTGCCATCCTTCACTTCCTCACCAACCTTTGGCGACACTTCCGGATCGCTTACGCTTTGCTTGTAGCTACTTTCAATAATAAAGATCGTATTCTCGTCGCTCGAAGCCTCCTTAATTGATTCAATCAAATTATTCTTTGACACGGCCTTGTCGCCAGTCTTAATCGTCGCAACTACTTTGTCGACATCGGCCTGCGTTACGACAGTGATAGTCTTGTCAGTACCACCAGCCATGGCGTTATCCGTATAAGCGCCTACCGGGGCGGTTGTGGACCAACCAGTGCTTGAGGCAGCGATATTATAACTTGAACCTGGTGCGACAGCCTTGACTGGTACTCTGCCAGAAACCAAACAACCCGACGTAATAATGGTTGGCTGACCAGCGTTCAAACATTCATCAACACTCTTACCAGACCAACTGAGACTGCGTTCTTCGGTCGAAGTAAATGAGAAATTCGAAAGCGTGAAAGTCGAGCCGGCATTGATTGCAATCGTACCAGACTGTTTGAAGTAGGCATAAACTACTACATCACCCTTGGCATATTCGCCGACATTCTTCTTGCCGGTCGCTTCAACATCGCGTTTAATCTTGTTTTCGTTCTTTTTCTGTTCGAGGAAGAATTTACCTTCACTCGCATTTTCTTCGGCTAGTTTTTCAGTAAAAGTGACATTCTCAGAGAAATTATTTGTCGTAGTGCGGCGGCCAACTGTAATTGTCACAGCCGGAGCAAACACCAGCGCCCAAATTAGGAATAAAATGAGCACTACAAAACCAATTGAAAGCCCCGTTACAAGGCCTTTATGTGAAACAATCCAAGCAAGTACCGGGTTGTCCGGAAGCTTCTTTTCTTTCTTATCCTTCTTTTCTTTTTTGGCTTTTTTCTTGCCTTTTTCGTCGGACTTTTCGTCGTCCTTAGCTTCTTCCTCAGCCTCAGCTTCGGCCTCCGCTTCCTCCATCTTCTTGTCGTCTTTTTCGTCTTCTTTCTCTTCTTCCTCGTCCTCGACTTTTTCGGTCGCCGTTTCTTCAATTTCTGGCTTATCGTGTGGTACAGTCGGTGGAGTTTGTAAATCTTTCGTGACTGGAAGCTTCGAGGCGGCAGCAAGTTTCACGATTGAAGGATCAACCGTCACGAGCACTACGGTTTTCTTAGCATTCGCTCCGGCCTTCGCAATCAATTTAATGTTGACAATACTGCGTAAGATTCCAGCTTTCTTTGGCGGAACAAGGGCGACAATTTTCTGTTTCGAATTCTCGATCTTACTGATGATATCAGTAATATCGTCCTCGGGTTCGATATAAACGACGTCTTTATTCATGTAATTAATTTTATCACATTTTATTTAGCTTGTGGTAAAATAAATTTAGGATGAGTCTTTTTAGTAAGAAAAATCAGACAGACTCAGGTGCCGATAAGACGGTGCTTGCTGAAATGGCCCTCATGACGATTCATGATGGTGTTATTATCACGAACAAAAATGGTGCCGTGCAATTTATTAACCCGGCTGCCGTTGCCATGACTGAATGTGCCACCGCCGAAAACGCCACTGGGCTTGATTATGGACTTTTAATTAAACTCGAGACTAAAGAAGGTCGCGAGCTTCCCGAAAATGAGAATAAACTCATCATTGCCATGAAGACTGGCCAATCGCTTGATCGTTTTGCCGCCTGCCTCATTGGTACAAAATCCGGTAAACGTATTCCGATTGCCGTTTCCGTAGTTGTGGCTGATGGCGGTAATCGCATTATTACTTTTAGGGACATTACAAAAGAACTTGCCGAAGAAGGCGAACAGGCCGAATTTATCTCAACCGCCTCGCACGAAATGCGTACGCCAGTTGCTTCAATTGAAGGTTATTTGTCGCTGGCCTTAAATCCGCAAACCGCTTCAATTGACGAGCGCGCTCGTGGCTACTTAGCTGCTGCCCACGCGGCCTCTCAGCACCTTGGCCATTTGTTTAAAGATTTACTTGATGTGACTAAACTTGACGATGGTCATCTTCGCCCGGTTTTTCGTCCGGTCGAAATGGTTGGCACCGTCAAGCAAATTTCCGATGGTTATCTCGTTGCGGCGAAAAATGCCAAACTAAATTTCCAATTTGGCGCCAATAAGCAAAATGCCGTGGGCGGTCTCGACCGCCGTCTCGACCAAGTCGTTTACGGCTACGTCGACGTGAATTTCTTACACGAAATCATGGACAACTTGATTGATAATGCGATCAAATACACCCCAGCCGGCGGTTCGATTTATGTAAACGTGCTTGGTGATGGTGATCGCGTATTAATCAACGTGACCGATACCGGCATCGGTATTTCGTCTGATGATTTGCAACACATTTTCCAAAAGTTTTATCGTGCTGACAATTCCGATACCCGCACCATTGGCGGTACTGGTCTCGGATTGTATTTAGTAAAACAACGTGTTGAGGCCATGGGTGGCCGCGTTTGGGCCGAATCGGCCTTTGGCGAAGGATCAACTTTTTACGTCTCTCTTCCACGCATTACCGGCGAAGAGTACGAAAAACGTATGATAGCAATTAATAATACCAACAACGGAGGAGTACAACCACAATGAAAGTAATGGTAGTAGAAGACGATGCTGCGCTTCGTGAGATTTACAGTATTCGTATAACAGCAGAAGGCTATGAAGTCGTTTCTGCGGGTGATGGCGAAGAGGCCTTAGCAATGGCCGTTCGTGAAAAGCCAAATCTCATTCTTTCTGATGTGATGATGCCAAAAATCTCCGGGTTTGATATGCTTGATATTTTGCGTTCGACACCAGAAACTGCCGGTATTAAAGTCGTGATGATGACTGCTCTCTCCTCCGATGATCAGCGTCAACGCGGCGAGCGTCTCGGCGCCGATCGCTACCTCGTTAAATCACAAGTTGGTATTGAAGATGTTGTTAATACGATTCACGAAGTGCTTGGTGACAAGCAAGTAGCTGCTCCTACTCCAGCCGCTGCGCCTGCTCCAGCCGCTGCTCCTGCTCCAGCCGCTGCACCTGCTGCTCCTGCTGCACCTGCACCAGCTCCACAGCCGGCACCAGCAGCTCCTGCTCCTGCACCGGCACCGGCTGCACCGGCAGCTCCAGCCCCTGCCCCACAGCCAGCCCCAGCCCCAGCACCACAACCGGCCGCTCCAAATGGACAATAAGATTCGACTCAATAAATTTTTAGCCGAACGCCTCGGCGTTTCCCGTCGTGAGGCCGATGATTTGATTGCTTCCGGTCAAGTTTCCGTAAACAATCACCCAGCCGTCCTCGGTGCTCGTATTGACAAAAATGATAAAGTATGCTATAATAATAATATAGTTCAATTTGAAAACGATTTCTTGTATCTCGCGATGAATAAGCCGAAAGGTTATGTTTGCTCACGTCGCGCGCAAGGCGATGTCCCGACTTTATATGAGTTATTGCCAGAAAAATATCGCAAACTCAAAACCGTTGGCCGTCTTGACAAGGATTCTTCCGGTTTAATTTTACTTACCAATGATGGTGATTTTGCGTTTTCTATGACGCATCCAAAGTTTCATAAAGAAAAGATTTACGAAGTCGAACTCGACCGCGATTTAGAGCCACTCCATCAGCAAATGATTTCCGATTTTGGTATTGATCTTGAGGATGGCAAATCGAAATTCGCCGTTATCCGCGATGATAAATTTGACGACCGCAAACACTTCACCGTTATCTTAAGCGAAGGCCGTAACCGCCAAATTCGTCGTACTTTCATTGCTGTCGGATACCGCGTCATCAATCTTCACCGCACTAAATTTGGCCCGTTCGAACTAGATGACTTAAAGTCCGGCACTACCACTGAAATCTCACCGGCCACAATCCAAAAGTTTAAGCGATAGGCCTTAGAATATATGATATAATGAAACCATGAGTACAATCTTAGGGTTAGATATTGGTACTGAGTTTGTAAAAGCCGTCATGGCAAAGCCTGGTAAAAAAGGCAATCTCGAAATCATTGGTATTGGCAAAGCCAAACAAAAAGACGGCAACATGCATGCCGGTGCTATTGCTGATATCCCAGCCGTCATATCTACCTGTGAGCAGGCGCTCATTCAGGTGGAAGATAAAGTTGGTGAGCGGGCCGACCAAGTTGTAGTTGGCATCGCCGGTGAACTCGTCAAAGGCAACACCACCACCGTCCACTATACGCGTAAGAATCCAAACAAGCCGATTAGCGAAGCCGAGATGAACGACATTATTAAAAAAGTTCAGCTTAAATCCGGCGAAGTCGCGAAGAAAATGGTTGCTCTCGAAACCGGCAATGATAATATCGAAGTTCGTTTAATTAATTCTGCGATTGTTTCCCTTACGATTGATGGCTACAAAGTGATGAACCCGGTTGGTTTTAAGGGTTCCGACGTTGCCATTTTAATTTACACTGCTTTTGCGCCACTCATCCACGTGGCTGCAATTGAAAAAGTCTGCGCCGAACTCAATCTCGATTTACTCGCCGTGGCGGTGGAGCCGTTTGCAGTTTGTCGCGCCTGTCTTGGTGATGATCCGGACTCCTCTTTCTCTGGTATCGTGATGGATATTGGTGGTGGTACGACCGATATTGCCGTCGTTGATGATGGTGGTGTCGAAGGCACCAAGATGTTCTCGATTGGTGGCCGGAGCTTTACACATCAAATTGCGGAAGCCTTAGGTTGTGATTTTGATACGGCAGAAGAAAAGAAGCTGCAATTTGACACTGGCGAGTTAGACGACCGCGAAAAAGCCAAAATTGAAACTGCGATTTCAAAAAACATTTCCGTCTGGCTGACCGGCGTTGAAGTTGCACTCGAAGAGTTTGAAAGCTTTGGCAGTTTGCCACGCAATGTGATGCTTTGTGGTGGTGGTGCTAGCCTCTCCACGATTCAAGAAACCTTGGCAACCTCCGACTGGTTCGAGAATCTACCGTTCTCGCGCCGCCCAGTCATTCATCTCATCGACATCGCCGAACTTCCAAATTTCATTACGAAAGATTTTGAGCTTGATCATTCCTTTGCGACAGCTCTAGGTCTGCTTCGTGTTGGCACCGATACTTTAGCTGGCGCTCCACCAGAAAACAAACTAAAAGCGAAGCTCGCAAAACTCTTACAGAACTAAAAAATCCCCCTTAAAGGGGGACTTTTTTATTCAAGCACAGCCTTGATACGTCTTACGCCGGCGGACGAAGATTCTTCTTTAACAATCTTGAAGTGTCCTAATACGCCAGTGTGTTCTACGTGTGGACCACCGCAAACCTCGCGGGAAATCGGATTGTCAAAATCACCAATCGTATAGACTTTAAGTATATCCGGATACTTATCCCAGAATTGGCCATGTGCCTTCAAGGTATCACGCGCGTAGGCTTTTTCATATTCATCAAACACCACCGGAAGATCCGCTTTAATCCATTCGTTCACTTGGTCTTCGACCTTCTTTAACTCTTCTTCGGTCATCTTATGATCAAGGTTAAAGTCGAAGCGTACGCGTTCGGCGGTAATGTTGGAGCCCTTCTGGCAGATACTCTTATCAACTAAATCTTGTAGCGCTGCGAGTAATAAGTGGCAAGCCGTGTGATATTTCACGGTTTGTTCACCATGGTCTTCGAGGCCACCTTTAAACATACCTTTTGATGCCGTTTGTGAGCGTTCGCGTTGTTCTTTTAATGCTTCGTCAAATTCTTCGCGATGCTTTTTTGAAAGCTCAATTCCCTCGCGGTAACACTCTTCAATTGAAAGCTCGAGTGGAAAGCCATAGGTATCCTGCAGTTTGAATAAATCGCGTCCGTCTAGAATCTTCGAATTTCTCGTCATTTTGCCAAGTTCTTTGAGACCTTTGTTCAAAGTCTGGCGGAAAGCTTTCTCTTCCTTAAGTAGTACATCAAGCGCCACTTCGCGGTGGGTCAGAATTGAATCGGGTAAATCTTTATAGTTTTCCGCGACAATCGGAATAATCTCAGAGAGGAAGTTTTGCGAGATGCCGAGATCTAGAGCCCGGAGAATCGCTCGGCGCACCAATCTCCTCATAGCGTAGCCCTGCGTCTTATTCGAAGGTACTAAGCCTTGCGCAGCCAAGAGATACGCACCACGGATGTGATCCGCAATTACGCGCATTTCATCAGTATTATTATCATATTTCTTGCCCGAAATCTCTTCGAGTTTGTCGATAATCGGCTTCATGAGTGAAATCTTAAACACATCAAAACTACCAATCGCAGCGGCCGCGATGCGCTCGAGTCCACCACCAAAGTCGACATTCTTCTTCTCGAGTTCCTTAAACGAACCATCTTCGAGTCGGCGGTATTGCATAAAGACCTGGTTACCGATTTCCATAAACCTGGCACCATCCGAAGCCGGATGAGCAAGGCCATATTTCTCTTCGTCTTGCTTATCTTCGCCAAAATCATAGAATACCTCAGAATCTGGGCCACATGGGTCGCCGATTGGCGTAGTTTCGCAACCACCACCTCTACTCCACCAGTTTTCATGGTCGTCGTAGAAGAAGATTCTTTCGCCCGGCTTGATACCACGCTCGTCGCCAGTCTTAGCGGAGCCAATCTCGGCAATCTTTGCATCAATCCCCACCTCCTTAAAGACCTTTTGCCAAATTTCGGCCGCTTCGGTATCCTTTGGAATACCATATTTTTCGTTGCCAATGAAACAAGTGACATAGATTTTGTTCGGATCGAGCCCGACTTCTTTCGTCAAAAACTCAAAGAAATTGCGAATCTGTTCTTCTTTAAAATAATCACCGAGCGACCAGTTGCCTAGCATCTCAAACACGGTCGTATGGCGTGGATCGCCTACGTCCTCGATATCCTGCAATCTCATCGATGGTTGCGAATCGGTTAATCTCTTACCATCAGGATGCGGCTCACCAAGTAAGAACGGTAGGAGTGGTTGCATGCCAGAACCGGTAAAAAGCGTCGTCGGATCATTCTCTAGGACGAGTGGTGCTGGCTGAATTACCTTGTGGCCTTTTTTAACTTGAAAATCCAAAAATCTTTGTCTAATTTCATTCGCATTCATAGGGATAATTATATCAGATTTTTACTTGTATTTTCAAAAAAGTGTGATAAAATAATCATAAGAATATTACTAAATAAAAAAGGAATAAACATGGCTCAAGCAAAAAAGAAATCTGCGACCAAGACCGCAAAGAAACAGACTGTCGCAAGGAAATCTGGTAGCAAGCAATACATGCGCTATGAGAAATACAACAAGAACCAAAAGTCCAACATGGTTTTTGTCATCGGTATGAGCTTCCTCGCTGCTACGCTTTTGTTCGCTAACTTATTATTGATGGCAGCCTAATTCCGTTTTGATAAAAAACGCCCAGTTTTTTGCTGGGCTTTTTTGTTAGGCGATAATACCACCACCAAGACAGATTTCGCCGTCATAAATTACAGCGGATTGTCCGGCCGCCGGGCGCTTAATCTCGTTCTCAAAATGGAGCGTATCTTTGTCGAAAGTGGCCTTAACAAGTGGTGCACGATGGCGGAGTCTCACGAGTACATCCTTTGCCTCGCCCCGCATCAAAACATCTTTCAGCTTTAACTCCTTCGTCCAAATGTGACTGTCATTTAGATTCTTCGAAACGTAAACGATGTTTTTCTCGAGATCTTTTGCGACCACGTAATACGGTAAACCATCATTCACTTCACCAGCCGTACCAGAGAGATAGAGGCCATGGCGCTGACCAATCGTGTAAAAAACTGCGCCCTCGTGTACGCCGAGCTTCTTTTCGGTTTCAACTTCACGAATTTCACCCGGCTCGATGTCGATGTATTCCTTGAGAAAATCCTTCATCCCGACTTCACCCACAAAACACACGCCCATCGATTCTTTTTTGTAGGCATTGTGAAGGCCATGTTCTTTTGCGAGTTTTTTAACATCCGGCTTTAACATCTCACCAATCGGAAACAAAGTATGAGCAATCGCCTCTTCGGAAATGCGGTAAAGAAAATAAGTTTGATCCTTATTTTCGTCAACAGCTCGCGCAAGATGGGACTCTGGCGAAAAAATCCTTGCGTAGTGCCCAGTGGCGATAAAGTCAGCACCCTTTTCCATCGCTTTTTCAAAGAACAACTTAAACTTAATCTCTTGATTGCACATCACGTCCGGATTTGGCGTATTGCCCTTCTTAAATTCCTTGAGCATATACTCCACCACTTTTTCATGATATTCTTTCTCAAAATCCCAGACTTCAAAATCAATCCCAAGCTTCACCGCTACGCGCTTCGCGTCGGCGAGGTCTTCGGCCCACGGGCATTTCATCCCTGGTAAATCCTTCGACCAGTTCTTCATATAGACCCCGGTCACATCGTAACCTTGCTCGACTAGTAACATCGCCGCGACGCTTGAATCCACGCCACCGCTCATCCCGACAAATACTTTAGGCATGAATTCTCGCTTTCTCCCCCGCGACTACTTCGTTAATAATCTTTACTGCCTCAAGAATTTGTTCTTTAGTATTTGTCTCGCCAAGCGTGAGCCTTAGCGATCCTGCAATCTCGGAATCACTAAGCCCAATCGCCGTCAGTACGTGCGAGCGTACACCCTTCGACGCCGCACAGGCTGCACCGGTCGAGACATAAACCTCACGATCTTCCAGTAGATAAATCAGCCTTTCGGCATCCAGTCCATCAAAGCAAAGCACCACAAAATTGTCGAGCGAGTACTTTTTATTAATCAATTCGTAATCCTTAATGCCCTCGAGCAAAATCTTCCTAAACTCCGCATATTTCTTGCGATTACCGTTTAAATGCTCTTTCGCATTCACGAGCGCTTCGGCAAAGCCAATCACGCCTGGCACATTCTGCGTACCTGAGCGCAGCCCATTTTCTTGTCCACCGCCTAGCGTTAAAGGCATGAGCCTCACATCATGCGAAACATACAGCGCGCCTACGCCCTTCGGTCCATAGACCTTGGCAGCATTTAAAGTTAAAAGATCTACGCCGAGCCTTGCGACATTAATATCAAGCAGATTCATTGCCTGTGACGCATCCGAATGAAGATAAAGCGGCGTCTTCACTCCGCGTGACAAACGGTCAAAACGCACCTCGCGAATTAGTGCTGCAACTTCGGCAAGTGGTTGAATCGTACCAAGCTCGTTATTGGCGAGCGCCACCGAGATTAGTTCCGTTTTGTCACTAATCTTCGCTTTTAAATCATCCATCAAGATTCGGCCGTTTTTATCTACCCCAATCTCCTGGTAGGCGAAACGCCTAGCTGGATTTCTCACAGAATCGTGTTCAGTCTTCAGATAGAGCACTTCCCCATCTGGCGACACAGCCGTAAATGCGAGATTATTCGCTTCAGTCGCCCCAGCCGTCATAATGAGATCGTTTGCTTTGGCGCCAATTGCGTGCGCGATTTTACCCTTCGCCTCTTCGTATTCAGAAGCGACCTTTTTGGCTGGCAAATAGGCAGAAGACGGGTTAAAAAAGTCATTCAAAAAATATGGCTTCATCGCCTCTAACACCTTCTTAGGTACCGGCGTCGCCGCTGCATGGTCCAAATAAATCATGCACATATTATAACAAAATTTCCCTATAAAGTCAAAACCGCTACCGCTAAATAATTGACAATTTATAAAATGTGTGGTATAATTAAAGTATGAGGTCAAAAGCTTTCTTTTTTTGGCCCGTACATTTCGGTATTGGAGGTTAGAACAATGAAAATTGGCGACACTTACGTTGGATTTACCGGGGAGGAAATCGTCGCAGCCGTCATGGGTAATGACATTGAGGCTTTGAAGGCGATGATTGAAGGTTTTGATTTGAAGCGGACTTTTGAACCGCGCCAGCTGACCATTGAGGGCTGGAAGGTTTCTTCGTCACTTTTAAACCTCGCATCGGTTTTCGCCGGTCGCAGCATGCTCTCGCAGGAAACGGCCGCCCTTCTTATCGACAACCTGTCAATGGATGTCAATGCTTTTCTGTTTCTCCAGGTGCTAAATATCTATTTGCACCGCGAGGAAAGAGAGGATGAACCGTATGTGTCAAAAGAAATTTTGGCCATTCTGGAGAAAAACGAGCCGAACGATGAGCTCGCCGGCCGTATCGCAATGATGAATGAAAATGAATTCTTAAGTCTTTGCGACTACCTGGTGAGTGACAAACTGGAGAAACTGAACATCACGTTTACTCCGCCACTCGTCCGGTTCGTCTACACGCATCAGATGATGCCGCTCACACTCCTGTTTGCCTATATGGCGAGCACTCTGCGCTTGCCGGCGCCCAAAATCGAAATCGCTAATGTCGGCGAAATCGTCGGGCAGCTCCTTGACGGCCTCTTCGGCGACCATGGAGAACCCGATGGCGAAACATCAACCTGATCCCATTTCTTCTATCCCCCTACCTTTCCCCAGCGCCCACCTCTTAGTAGGTGGGTTTTTCATTTCCACAAAAATCCTGTGCTATAATTAAATGGTTAAAGGAGGTAAACGTGAAAAAGTGCTTTGATGCTGATAAATATCTGAAAATTCAAAAGAAAAAAATCAAACAACGTATCGCCATGTTTGATAAACTCTATCTCGAATTCGGCGGTAAACTCATCGACGATCAGCACGCCGCACGCACTCTCCCCGGCTTTCTCCCAGACCTCAAGATCCGACTCCTACAAGAATTTAAGGACGACGCTGAGGTCATTTTATGTATCAATGCTAATGCAATTGAGAAATCCAAAATCCGCGCCGACCATTTAATTTCTTACGAGACGGAAGTTTTGCGTTTAATTGAGTTCTTGCGCTCACGTGGTATTTTTGTCAGTTCCGTCGTGATTACACTGTTTGAAGGCCAGAAAAAAGCTAAGGATTTTGCCGAAAAGCTAAAAGACTACAAAGTTAAAACCTATTTCCATACCTTTACCAAAGGCTATCCGACCGATGTCGATACGATTGTGTCGGACGAAGGCTATGGCGCCAACCCATATATCGAAACTACCCGTCCACTCGTAGTTGTTTCGGCTCCGGGACCATGCTCTGGCAAACTCGCCACTTCCCTTTCGCAGCTTTATCACGAATATAAGCGAGGCGTGAACGCTGGCTATGCTAAATTTGAGACTTTCCCAGTCTGGGCTTTGCCGCTTAAACATCCTGTAAATATCGCTTACGAAGCCGCTACTGCCGACCTGAACGACAAAAACATGATCGACCATTTCCATCTCGAGAAATATGGCACTATGGCGGTGAATTATAATCGTGATCTCGAGACTTTCCCTGTCTTAAAGGAGATTTTGAATCGCATTACTGGTAAAACTATTTATTACTCCCCGACCGACATGGGCGTCAACGTAATTGGTGAATGTATTACGGATGACAAAGCTGTCCAAAAAGCTGCCAAAGACGAGATTGTGCGTCGTTATTATCGCGCCCTCACCGACTTGAAGAAAGGCTTAGTTGGTCCAGAAGTCCCGGAGCGCATCAAACTCTTAATGAACGAACTCGGCATCTCTGAAAAAGATCGTCTCGTCACCTCGGCGGCCGAAGAAAAGCGTCAAAAATCCGGCAATCTTCCGGCTGCCGCGATTTCTATCGGCACCAAAAAGATTGTCGTTGGTCGTAAAACCGGTATTCTTTCACCGGTTTCGAGTACTTTTATTAATGCGCTTAAAACTATCAGTAAGATTCCAGACGAAGTCGATTTAATTGCTCCAGCCGTGCTCGAACCAATCCTTGAAATCAAAAACAAGACCTCGAATTTCAAAGAAAGTTATTTGAAAATCGGTGAGGTTTTGATTGCTCTCTCGATTTGCTCCACCACTAATCCAGTCGTGAAAAAAGTTCTTGAGAATCTCGACAAATTAAGCGGTGCTGAACTTCACGCCACGCACATGATTACCGACGACGAAATGGTCGTGCTATCAAATCTTGGCATCAACGCCACGTCTGGTACAGAAATCGATATCAATTAGTTTCAGTTTCTTCCGCATCGCTAGCCGGCACAAAAACATAATCAATGCCGTCTTTTGTCAAAGTGAGAGTATTCTTTTTCTGATTCAAAACATAATCAAACGAGTCGTTCAAAGTATAGAGCCAAGATGTCTCGATATTGAGTTTCTTATCCTCAATTGACCAGATAAAATCGTAGTCATTGTAATGACGATTAGTCGTGAGTTTACCTTTACCTTCTTCGAAAGTCCAAATTACGGTTGGCTCATCTTCACGCGCCCAGGTCCCGACACTTACAAGATATTTACCATCCGGCTCAGTCGGTTTCTTTGTCAGAGTCTTAAATAGGAAAAATGCACCAACGGCCAAGGTAAAGATACCAATGCCAAACACGAAAATCGCACGTTTCAACTTCGGGTCCATCGGCTCTTTTTTCGGTTCTTCAATCACGGGAGGCTTAACTCTTGGTTCAACCACTACGACATTATTTGGGTCAACCTTAGAATCTGGAAGTTCTTCAATCGGAGCATTGTCGTCCAGTTTCTTTTCCTCTTCCGGTTTTTTCGGATCGACCGGAGCCTTAGGATTAACCGGAGCTTTCGGATTAACCGGTTTCTTCGGTGTTGCTACCTTTCTTGGTCCCGTGCTTATATCAGTATCCATAAGCACATTTTAACAACTAAACTCTTAAAAGTAAAGATGAGTCTTGACTAGCTTATGATAAGTGCGCACTGCCTCGCAGAAGTTGTTGAGTTCCGTGCCTTTTAACTTAATATACTTGCCATTGTAGAATTTGAACACGCCATCCGGTCTCACTTCGTAGCGAATCGTGACACCTTGCGGCTCGCCTTTTTCGTCGAACCAACCATCATACCATACCCAAATATTCTTTTTTGAAAGACAAAATTCACGCTGATGACCTTCTGGAATCGGTCCAAAAATCGTGCGACCGAGCGCTGATTCGGCGTTAATCAAATCGGCATAAGTCATCGTGCTGGATTGGCGAATGTCGTAAGGGTCGATTTTCTTCACAGCATTTCCCTGCTTGGCGTTACCATAAAAATTCACCTTGCTAAATGGTTTAGTAATACCCTTTGGAAGATAAATCTTCGATTCGATATTCTTCGGATCGAGAATCGTGCCATCTAAGAATTGCGCAAGCGACATTGTTCAATCTCCTCAGAAATCTGGTTCAGTTCTTGATAGATTTCCAAGGCTTCTTTTGCTTCGCCAAAAACTGTAGCTTCACGCTTAGCGAGCTCAGGAATTTGAAAGACGGAAGAGTTGCTCTGCATTTTTAGTAGTCTCCTTCTTGACAGTCTCGAAATCTATTTCTAGTTTTTTAGTTAGCCATTCTGCGATATCGTGGATATACGCTGGTTCGTTTATTATACCACGAAACGGTATCGGAGTCAAGAAAGGTGCATCGGTTTCGAGGACGATTCTCTCGAGTGGCGGCGTTGGCAAAGTTGAATAAGTCGCGAGACCATTCACGCCCACGTAAAAGTCCGTTTCTTCTAAAATTTTTCTCAAAGTCTTCTTGCTATCGGTAAATGAATGCACTACACCACGAACTTCCGGGAAATTCTTCACGACCGCAAAGAAATCTTCAAACGCATTACGGACATGGAAGGATAGAGGTAAATCATTATCCTTCGCGAGTTGCAACATCTCATTAAACAGTTTAATCTGCGCGTCACGATCACAGTCTTCGGAATGGTAATCAAGTCCCACTTCGCCAATCGCGACCAGTTTCTCATTTTCTTTTTCAATCACGGAACCATCAAAATGTACCTTCTTGCCACCATTGGTCTCTTCTGGGTGAATCCCATAAGTCCAGAAGACATTTTCGTGTGCTTTTGCAAATTCACGCGCTACTAGCGAATCGTCCGGATCCGTCCCAATACAAACAATCTTCTTAACATTATTCTTGAAAGCATTTTTCACCATCTCTTCCGCTTGCTCGGCTTCAAAAAACTGGCGATCATGCAAATGACAATGTGAATCGATGAGATAAGACATAAATTGATTATATCAGATTTTAGTAAGTCCGGTTTTCGCGTTTGCGCTTGATTGGATCAAGTTGACGCTTGCGGAGCCTCAAAGATTTTGGCGTAACTTCAAGCAGTTCATCATCCAATAAGAAATCGAGACATTGCTCAAGCGATAGCTGTGTGTATGGAGTAAGTTGAATTGCACCATCCGAAGCATGTGTACGCATGTTGGTAAGTTGCTTTTCTTTGCAGATATTGATATCGATATCGTCCTTTTTATTCGAAAGCCCGACAATCATACCTTGATAAACCGGTACTTGTGGTGGAATGTAGAGGATACCACGGGCCTGAGCGGCGTCTAGCGCATAAGAAGTTGAAACACCATCCTCAAAGGCAACCAACGCGCCATTACGTTCTGGCTTATATTTCCCTTCAATCGGACGATAGCCGCACGGAATGCTCGACATAATCACGGTGCCCTTAGTAGCAGTAAGTAGATTGTTGCGAAGACCAATTAATGCGGCGGTCGAGATTTCGTAAACGAATCTCGTGGCACCAGTCGAAGTGAGTTCCTGAGATTTAAGTTCGGCTTTACGAATACCAAGTTCTTGCGAAACGGCACCGACAAATTCTGGCGAAACTTCTACAGTCAAACTCTCAATCGGCTCGCACTTCTTGCCGTCAATCTCGCGGTAAACCACTTCTGGACGACCAGCTTCAAGCTCATAACCTTCACGACGCATTGTTTCAATTAAGACTGAAAGATGAAGCTCGCCACGACCAGACACTTTGTAGCCAAGACCATCTGGCTCAATTTTAAGCGCGATGTTAGTTTCTAGTTCACGCTCTAACCTCTCGGCGATTTGACGAGAAGTCGTAAACTCACCTTCGCGACCTTTGAGTGGCGAAGTGTTTGGGCCAATGTAGATCGAAAGCGTTGGTGGCTCAAGTTCAATTGTTGGGAGTGCTTCTGGCTTATCGCCAGTTGCAATCGTATCACCAATGTTAGCCTCCGAAACGCCAGTCAGCGCTACGATGTCACCAGCAATGGCTTCTGGTACTTCTTCTTTACCAAGACCCTTATAAATAAACAAATTCTCAATCTTGGCGTTTTTTACCACATCGCCACGCAGAATCTTCACGGTCTGGCCCTTTTTCAATTTGCCACGGAAGATTTTACCGATACAGTACTTGCCAAGGTAATTATCGGCAGCGAGGGCAGCTACGAGGAGCTGTGCACCCTCGGCATTTTCATCCACGCTTGGTGCTGGAATATCATTAATGATGGCTTCAAAAATCACATTGAGATTGTCATCAAGCTCAGTCGTCTTGCCGGCTTTACCTTCGCGCGCGATCGCATAATAAATCGGATAATTAAGCTGTGATTCATCGGTTGCGAGCTCCAGGAACAAGCTTTCAATTTCATCTTTCACTTCTTCGATACGAGCGGCTGGCTTATCAATCTTATTAATAATTACGACTGGGCGGAGTTTCAGATCGAGTGCTTTTTGGAGCACAAATTTAGTTTGTGGCATTGGGCCCTCTTGGGCGTCCACGATTAAAAGCACGCCATCTGCCATATTGAGTGTACGTTCAACTTCACCAGAAAAATCCGCGTGACCCGGTGTATCAATGATGTTAATCTTGTAGCCGTTGTAGTAAACGCAGGTTTGCTTCGCAGTAATTGTAATGCCACGCTCGTGTTCCTGATCCATTGAATCCATGATGAGCGTCTGGTTCATTTCAGCTTGGTTGTCACGAAAAGTATGGGACTGCTTAAGAAGCCCGTCAACAAGGGTAGTTTTACCGTGATCAACGTGCGCGATAATCGCCACATTACGAATTAAATCTTTATTTAAAGTCATAGGCGTTATTATAACACTTATTGACTAATTATTCAATATATGGTCTAAAATATGATATAATAATCTGGCATGACAAATCGTAAGCAAATCAGAACTGGAATCTACGAGCCCGAAAGGTGCTGGGTTGGCGATACTCATAAAATTTGCTACAAAACTCGCGAAGAAGCTGAAATGGCGGCCCGCGTGGCTGAATATGACCACCACATTGAAGGACATTTAAGTGTCTATAAATGCGAATATGGCGACCATTACCACCTGAGCTCAAACTAGTGCCCTCCCGTATTAGGGGCTTTTGGAATCACGACCGGCAGGTCGTTTTTTGCCCCGCCGAGTCCATCGGACGCAACCGTAATCACACTTGCCTCGCCCCGCGCGTCATTATTAATCGGCACTAACATAATCTCATTTTCAATTCTTCGATCTAGGTCGGTAATCGTTATTTCTTTTTCGTTCGTTGTTCCAATAATTTGTCCATTGATAATCACAATTACCTTTTGCCCGTCAGTCGCATATCTAATCGTTGCGGTATCTGCATAGTAAGATTGGAACAGGATTTCGAGCGCCGGCACTTCCTCCGGTATTTCCTCGACTCGTGGCAAGGCGTCGCTTCTTTCCATAATATAATCTGTGAGCAGATTTAGCTTGCCAAAATCCGTTTCCACTCTTCCGCCAGTTGCACTAGTCAAATCCACATATTCATCAGCTATCTCTTCATTCGTAATCACGTAAAAGTTCACCGGATCAATCTCCTTGCTGAGTTTTACAACAGCATCAAAAGTTGTGCCATCCCGATCTGGCGAATGATAGCCAGCGTCCGTCAGAACTACCAAAGATTTCGTCGAGCCAAGCTTCCAGTTTAGACTCTTCATTAAATGAAACGACGCAGATAAAAGCGACTCCGGTAAATCGCCGCCATATTCCGTTACAATCTCATTCATTTTACTTTCAAAAGTTTCAATTGAATCACAACTTTCAAAATCACAATACTGCACCAAGGAATCCGCAAAATCATCTAAATCATGGTAGGCGAATAATGCCACTCTGCCATCACTATCCAGCGTTTCTTTTGCAAGACGCAAAGCCTCAGACTTGTACGCGTCAATCATCGTTTCCATCGACCACGTTGCATCGATTAAAAACACCGTATCGTGTGGCGACACTACGCGCTTATCAATCCCGAACGCATCGGCAATTTTTAGATATATTACTTTCGTCGCATCTTCATAGAGCCCAGTACTCTCATAACTCACGTGATCGCTAATACTAAACCTAGAACTGCAAAAGATATCTCGTTTGTTACACCAAGTCCCCACTTTGCTTAAGTATTCATCCGTCACATACGGAATGTAAGCCCCGAGCAACCCTTTATATGCCATGCAGTCCGGTACATACATGCGGTAGGGCGACAGGTTCTCGCCTCGGCAAGCGGCTGGCATTATTCCCTCGCCCTCCGGCAAATAGATTTTTGGATCGCCAAAGGTCGCTGCATAAATAATCTTCTCCGGTCGAATTTCCTTCAATGCTTTGATTATTACCATCGCCCCCTGTGAATACCCACCAAGTACATATTTTGTATCCGCGCATTCGTCATTTACCATCCGTGCGAGATTAGTCGCCCCCGCCTTTACGCTTTCTCCAAACTCGTTCCCTTCACCTCCACTAACCACGGCACCAATCACCACGTTCAAATTATCAAAACCTACGCCAATCGCCGGATAGTCTAAATCGATAAACTCATAGCTAATGCCGGAGTCGCTAATTAGATTCTCAATCGAATTCTTAAACGCCTGGTAATCCGCATTATTCTCACGCGGTGCACCAGACCCACGCGCAAAGACAATTCTTAAGTCCTTACAACTCGTTTGTGCCCGTGTTTCCCCACCATATATAATATATATGCCTAAAATTACGGCACTCATGTACCACAATAATCTTTTCATTTTACCTCCACTATTTATTTTGGAGAATCAAATCACGAGCACCAAAATCTTGCAACCCCCCACCTGTTAAACTATGGTATAATAGAGATAAATTGGAGGAAAAATGGATAAAAAACAACGCGAGTGGGATGAATATTTCATGAAAATTGCCGAGACGGTTGCGCTTAAAAGCAAAGACCCGTCTTCAAAAATGGGCTGTTGTATAGTTGATCAGAATAAGCGTGTGGTTTCACTTGGTTACAATGGTATGATTCAGGGTGCTGATGAATCAAAAATGACCTTGAGCGAACGCCCAATGAAATATTATTTTGCAATTCATTCCGAAATGAACGCAGTTCTCTTTGCTAAGCAAGACTTGCACGGCTGCACTATATATAATCGTGTCGCGACTTGCGAAAACTGCCTTAAGTACTGTTTGCAGGCTGGCATCACGCGCTTTGTTTATAATGAGCTGCGCGTCCACTCACATTCAACCGACCCAAAGCATTCTATGACTAATGTTGAAACTGATGAAGCGGTCGTTCGCATGCTCGCCTCAATGCCGCATGTAAAAACGCTGAACCTTTCGAACGGCAAAACTTATGTCGAAGACATTCTAGATTCTTATCCGAAAGATTCAGCTGAATATAAAAGATTAGCGGCTTGGCTTTAATCATCCTTTTTTTGTTAGTTTTTCTTGATGACAGTCACAGCCTCTTTTTGGCAAAAATCTTAAGCAAAGATAAAATACTAAAAAGGCAAGTAGAGCACTGCCGGCACCGGCCGAAAAGTAGATGAGTGGTGCCATCGGATCGGCTTGGGGTTGAGCCACAGACGCCATTCTTTCACCTGGAAATTCTCTGCCCTGTCTCATTGTATCTACGTTTTCGCCGCCATCGACTGTTTCTAAGTCGTCCGGTAGTTCCGGTCTATCGGTTGTTTCGGAATTATTTTTAGTACTTTTACTAATAATTTCTTCGTCCATATTTTTTCCTTTTTTTACATTTTAAGTATAAAAAATGAACCTTAAAGACGAATTAAAAACTACCACTCAATTGGCTTTAGGCCGTTCTTTTCGAGAAATTCATTGGTTTTTGAAAAATGATGATTACCAAAGAACCCAGCGTAAGCCGAAAGTGGCGATGGATGGGGTGACTCTAAAATCAAATGTTTCGAGCTATCAATCAGCGTTTTTTTATTCCTGGCATCTCTGCCCCACAGAATAAAAACTAAATGTGGACGGGTTTCGTTTAGATATTTAATCACTTCAGTCGTAAAAGTTTCCCAACCTTTGCCTCGGTGTGAACCGGCCTTGTGAGCTTCTACGGTTAGAACCGTGTTTAATAACAATACGCCTTGTTTCTGCCAATTCCGAAGACTTCCGGAAGTGTTATTATGATGTCCGATATCCGCATCGATTTCCTTATATATATTAATGAGTGACGGTGGAATTGGCTGAGTTGAAGGCACCGAAAAAGCCAGTCCCTCCGCAGCACCCGGTGTGTGATATGGATCCTGTCCCAATATTACAACTTTAACTTCATTCAAATCAGTTGTAAATGCCGAAAAGACCAGGCTCTTTTTTGGATAAATCGTTTTGTGTTCGTATTCATCGTGTAAAAACTTCGAGAGTTCTTTGAAATATGGTTTATTGAACTCGCTATCTAGAAAAGATTTCCAACTCTCATGCATGTTATAATTATAGCATGGCGAAATTATATTTCAGATACGGAGCAATGGGGTGCGGCAAAACCATGCAACTTCTCCAAGTCGCATTTAATTACGAAGAACGTGGACATAAAGTCTGCGTGATTAAACCAAAGACCGATACTAAAAACGGTACGAAGCTACTCACTCGGATTGGCCCAGAAAGAGAGACCGATTTTTGTTTCGATAAAAAAACCAATATTTATGAAGAGATTTTAAAAAAATACCAAAACGTCCACTGTGTATTAGTTGACGAAGCCCAGTTTTTAACGAAGGCTCAAGCCGACGAGCTAATGATGATCGTGAATAAACTCGACATTCCAGTGATGGCCTACGGGCTTAGACTGAACTTTCGCCTGACCGATGGTGGGTTTGAAGGCGCAACCAGGCTTCTCCAAATTGCTCATAATATTGAAGAGATTAAAACGATTTGTGAATGTGGGCGTAAAGCGACTTGTAATGCGAGATTTTTAAACGGTAAGTTTGTCGTCGATGGCCCAGACGTTTTAATAGATGACGGTAAAACTAAAGTTGAATACCGCGCTATCTGCCCAGCCTGCTATCAAAAATATCTAGAAGGAGAAAAATAATGTATATCGTCATTGAAGGACAAGATGGTACTGGTAAATCGACCCAGGCCAGACTTTTAAAAGACTATTTTGAGAAACAAGGCAAAGAAGTCGTGGTAATGGATGAACCGGACGGCGATTTGCCTCAAGCTCACGAAATCCACGATATCATCGTGATTAAAGGTAAAGAATGGAAGCTTGAGCCGATCACGAACCTAGCACTTTTCACCGCCGCCCGTTCCGAACTCTGGCGCAAAATTGCGGAACCAACCCTAAAGCGTGGCGGGATTGTAATTTCCGCACGCAATTGGTGGTCTACGCTCGCCTACCAAGGCTACGGCGAGGGCGTTTCAAGAAGCAAAATTATCCGAGTAACTAAAGAAATGATGCCGGATCATTACTGTAATCCAGACCGCGGTTTTATCTTGAAAGTATCTGACAAAGTCCGTCTAGAGCGTCAAGGGAGTCGCGGCAAAGCTACAGAAACCTTTGAGGCAAAACCGGATGAGTTTCAACAGAAAGTAAATGCCGGATATTTGCAGATTGCTAAAAACTTAGATATTCCGATTATTGATGCTTCCGGAACTATCGAAGAAGTCTTTGATTTAATTGTCAGCAAATTGTGAGTTGTATAACTCGGCGTAGAAACCATTTTGTTTCAATAGCTCTTCGTGGTTGCCATGTTCAACAATATTACCATCGCGCATTACGAGGATTAAATCTGAATTTCTAATCGTCGATAAGCGATGTGCAATTACGAATGAAGTGCGACCTTTGGTTAGTTTTTCGAATGAATCCTGGATTAATTGCTCAGTACGCGTATCCACATTTGAAGTCGCCTCATCAAGAATCATCATCGGCGGGTTAGCGACCATCGCGCGCGCAATCGTGATAAGCTGTTTTTCGCCAGCCGAAATATTATCAGAATCTTCCGAAATCATCGTCTTGTAACCTTTTGGCAAAGATTCAATCACGTGGTGAATATTAGAAGCCTTCGCGGCGGCCTTTATTTCTTCGAGTGTTGCATCCTGACGACCATAGCGGAGGTTTTCTTCGACTGTACCCGAAAATAGCCAGGTATCTTGAAGCACCATGCCAAATAGTCCACGCACATCCGCACGTTCCATTTCTCTGGTTGGCACACCGTCAATCGAAATATATCCCGAATCCGGTTCGTAAAAACGCATTAAGAGATTAATAATTGTAGTCTTACCGGCGCCGGTTGGACCGACAATGGCCACTTTCATACCTGGTTCTACCTTCACGGAGAATCCTTTGATGACTGGCGTATCCTTTAGATAGCTGAAATTAATATCATGGAATTCCACTTCGCCTTTAATCTTTTCGATTTTCTGCGCCGGCGAAATGTCCGGTTCTTCTTCTGGCTCGTTTAGGAATTCAAAGATGCGTTCCGAAGCGGCAAGTAGAGCCTGGATTGTGGAAGTCGATGAAGCGATTTCAGTAATCGGTCGATTGAATCGGCTGACATATTGGACGAACGCTTGGATATCACCAATTGAGATTGCACGCTCAATCACAAGTACGCCACCAGCAATACAGACTGCTACATAGCTTAGATTTGTGAAAATATGTGTAACCGGCATGGAGAGCGATGAATAGAATTGCGAGCGAAGTGAGGCTTTTGCAAGTTTTTCATTAGTATCATCAAAATCTTCGAGCGCAATTGGCTCATACGAGTTCGATTTGATGATGCTTTGTCCGGCATAATCCTCTTCAATTTTGCTGTTTAGGATGCCAAGCATGGCTTGACGTTCGCGGAAATACTTGTGGGCGAATTTGGCAATCTTTCCAACTACTACCACGGAAAGTGGCACAATAATGAACGAAATCAGCGATAGTGGCACGGAAATGATTAACATGATAATCATCACGCCAACAAGTGTAGTAATACTTAGAGAAATATCTGCGATTTCCTGTGACATCGAAGTCGTGAGTACATCGATATCATTAGTCATACGAGATAAAGTATCGCCAAATTTATGTCGGTCAAAATATGAAATTGGTAGTTTCGAGATTTTATCGATAATCATCTCGCGCATGTCGCGTGTATATCTAGCCGAAACGACACCAAGAATAAAGGCCTGCGCGTAATTTAGAGCTGCCGAGATTAAGAACAAAACAATAACGACGATGGCCTTCTGGCCAATCGTGATAAAGTCAATATTCGGGTAAGTATTAAAGGCAATTGTGGTCATGTCGCCAAGAATCTTTGGCGTAAACAAACCGGTTACCGCTGAAGCGACGGCAAGGATAATTGAAACTAAAATTGAAAAACGGTATTTTTTTATTGAAGCATAGAATTGTTTAAATGTGAGCTTCGCATTTTTAGCTTTTCCGACACCAAGGGTAAAAGAATTATTATCCATTTACGGCCTCCACCTTCCTACTTTTCGCGAGTTTCATCTCATTCTTAAATTCATCATCTGAAAGTTGTGATTTTACGATATCTTGATAAATCGGACAAGTGTTTAGAAGTGTAAAGTGTTCGCCCTTCCCTACGACTTTTCCGCCGTCTAAGACTACAATTTGGTCAGCATCTTTAATAGTGCTGATACGCTGAGCCACAATCAAAACGACCGCGCCCCGAGTCTCCGGTTTAAGTGCTTCGCGAAGTTTTGCATCGGTTTTCATATCAAGTGCCGAAAACGAATCATCAAAGACGAAAATCTGCGGTTTTTTGCAAATAGCCCGAGCGATTGATAAACGTTGTTTTTGACCACCAGAAACATTGGTACCGCCCTGTGAAATATGGGCATTGTATTTTTCTGGCAAACGCGAAATAAAGCCATCAGCCTGAGCAACTTCGGCTGCGTGTCTTACTTCCGCATCAGTCGCATGTGGTGCACCAAATTTAATATTAGACTTAACGGTGCCGGAGAACAGAATCCCTTTTTGTGGTACGAAACCAATTCTGGTCATCAAATCGTCTTTTTCGTAATCTTTAACTGAAATACCATTTACAATAACATCGCCAGCGGTTGCCTCGTAAAATCTCGGCACCAAATTAATGAGCGTGGATTTACCCGAGCCGGTCGAGCCGACAAAGGCGGTCGTTTCACCGGCATTTGCTACGAACGAAACGCCAGACAAAACTTTTTCTTCTGCATCCGGATACATAAAATCAACATTCTTAAATTCGACGGAAGGAACTTTGTTTGGCGTGCCGGTAGTTTCTTTTTTCCAATGGATTTTTGTATTTAATTTGAGAACTTCGTTAATACGTTCAGCCGAAACATTAGCACGTGGAATCATGACAAATAGAATTGAAAGCATGAGAAATGCCATCATCACATGTCCGACATATTGCGCAAACGCAATCATGTTACCGAGATAAGCAATATCCTTTGAAAGCAAAGAAATACCAATCCAAGCACAAAGCAAAGTTGTACCATTGAAGATAATATTAATAAATGGATTTTGGAGTTCCAGAATCCGATCTACGTAAATGAGTAGTTTAGTTAGCTCCTCATTTGTCTTCATGAATTTACGCTTCTCAACTTTTTGGTTGTTAAAAGCGCGAATCACACGAAGGCCGGTCAGATTCTCGCGCGTAAGAAGCGTGGTGCGATCAAGCAATTTTTGGAAGATTCTAAACTTTGGAATCACGAGTGACATGATGAGAATAATTGAACAAATAATCGCAACGAGGCCAACGGCGATAATCCAGCTCATGTCGGGAGCGGTCTCAATTGCCATAATAAATGAGATTACGGCAAAAAGTGGCGCTCTGAGCATCATTGAAAGAATCATTGTAAAGGTCTGACGAACCTGGGTCACGTCGTTTGTGGTACGGGTGATTAGTGAAGCGGTGCTAAAAGTCTTCATGTCGGTCATACTGTAACTTAGGACCTTTTTAAATAATTCTGCTCTTAATGCCTTTGAAAAACCGGCGCCAATCACTGACGAATAATAAGAAGAGATTAATGAGCCAAGTGCCGAAACCACAGCAAAAAGAATCATTTTACCACCGACCATCCAAATCATGCCGGTGTCTTCTTTCACGATACCATCATTAATGATGTCGGCCATGAGTGCCGGAAGCCTTAAGGTTGTATAAACCTGAAGACTCGTGGCGGCGAGAAGAATCAGAATTTGCCACCAATATGGCTTAAGATAACGAAAAAGCTTTAACATATAATACTTCTATTTTAGCATAAATTTAATCTGTTTTACAAGTAGCCTTCACGAGATCCGTCACAAGTCCAGTTGCCTTCAAATAATGTTCCAAAGAATCATACTGGCCATTGTTGTATTTGCCGGTCGCAATTTCGGTTGCCGCCTCGACACCCACGTAACGATAGTGCCAAGTTTCGTATAAACCAGTCGAACCATCGGCATTAACATTCATTGGTTCGCTCATCGAACCACCCGCCCATGCCAACGGGAAGCGATCGATGAAGCCATATTTATACGAATTAGCTTTAAGCCACTGCCACTCGACGTGCTGATTATATAAACTCGTATCGAGCGAAGTGCCGTAAGCCGGATCAATCAAATCACAAGTTAGGCCAGTGTGGTGGTCGGTTTGCCCAGTCGGGAGACATAGCCTTCCGCAAGTCGTCCCCCGCACCCGGTAACAAGAACGCGTTTCAATCACGTGCCCAGGATACTCGGCCTTATATGCATTCACCATTTCATACATGTGCGCCGCGGCCGTCGCATCCATCAAATTGTCACCATTATACGGATTCCCTTCTTCAATGCCGTAGTTGTAAGACAAGCTGATGAGCTCGACTTTTCGGTTCGTAATATATTCTTGCTCGACGTGGAAATTCGGATTAATTAACATCAAATTCCCATATTTAATTGTACAGTTAGAAGACGCCACATTTGTCATTGGCGAATAAACCGGGCCAGTTGGCTTGGCTTCTTCTGGTTCCTCATCCTTCGCAATTGGTTCTTCGGTTTCTTCTTCTGAGCTTTCCGACTCTGGCTGGACGTCACCCGCTTTATTACCAAGAAACACACTCGCAATCAGCCAAGCGAACACCCCCACAAAAACAAATGCAATTAAAATCGGGAGCGAACTAAGTATCGAGTTTTTCTTCATGGGTCTTATTTTTCTTCTTTTCAAAATGCATTCTTACGTAAATAATCGCACCAATAATAATGTAGATGTAATATGAGAAGAAGCGCCAAGTTAACATGGCCCAGAAAATGTAGCCTGAAGAAAGTGCCGAGAAGACCACAAAGAAAGTACCTTCCGCCGCGCCAGCGTTACCTGGTGTTGGCACAAAATATACAGCGCTCGTGACGGCAATTGTCGTGACGAGACATGGCAAGAAGTCCACGGCGCCACCAAAGGCAGTGAGCACAAAGAACGGGATCATCGAGATTAATAAATGGAAACAGACCGAAAGTAAAATTTCACGTAGGAACAATCCTCTCGTCTTTAGAATTTGCTTCACACATTTCGCATATTCGTTCACGCCATCGCTGACTTTTTTAATTGCTTTTTCCTTGTCCTTCACGATATGGACCTTCGCGAGGAATCTCACAATTAAATTGATTAATTCGGCAGTTGTATTTGGTAAGAACGTCGCAATCAGAATTGCAATTGGCCAGAACGCATAGAATAGTAAACCGAAGCAGGCCGTCGCCATCAGTACAGCGTTATTAATCGATAAGCTACCAAACAGAAATGCTACCGATGCCACGATGATAAAACCAATTTGGTTTGAAATCATACCGATGATTGGAATTGTCGTAGCCATACCTTTGCCGATACCGGCGTTTTTGTGCATGTACCAAATCTGGAACGGTTGCCCGCCAATCGCAGCCGGCGTCACGCTATCGTAATACTTACCAAGTAATACCGTCCTTCTCGCCACGCGCCAAACCTTCTTCGTCTGTTTCTTTGTATTAACCTTAGCGGCTTCACGCATCATAATAATATATTTATGAATCTCGAGCGTAATTGCCACAATGAAACAAGCAGCGGCCGGTAGTAAGAACCACCAGTTGATTTGAACTTCCGAAAGTTGCGCCGCATTTTCCGAATTACCAAATTCCGAGAATGCCGTAATGGCGATCACTGCGATATTAATAGCGATAAATGCGAGCGTGAGTGCAGGTTTCTTTAGCTTTTTAAAAGCATTTTTAGGTGCCACCTCATCCTGCGCCTCAGGCGCTTTAGTCTCTTCGTTACTCATTTAACCTCTTGCTGCGACTCTGATATTTGGATATTCTTCGACCAAGACTTTAATACAACCGGCAATTGGGATGGCGATGATGGCGCCGAGGAGTCCGAACATGTACATACCAATCGTGATGGCACAGAGGATAACCACGGCCGGGAGGTTTAATGCACTGCCCTGAATCTTCGGTGCAATGAAATTGTTTTCAACTTGTGCGTAGATAATGTAGACTATCACGAAGATAACCGCCGCAAGTGGGCTAGAACAGAACAACACCAGCGTCACTAGAATTGCGCCAATAATCTGCCCGAACATTGGGATCATGTAGAAAATCATTGAAATCATACCCATTGGGATGGCGATACTAGGCGATACATCCGTAAATAGTGAAAGTAGGAACACGAGAATGCCGCAGGCTAGACCATCAATCATCGCGACAATCATTTGGTGTGAAACATAAGTTGAAACTACGTCGGCCATGCGCGCCACCACGCGCTTCGCGGCGTTGACTGGTTTCTTGTTTTCGCTACCATCACTCAAGCTATTCCAGAGTACATTCATGAGGCTCGGGCCCTCCAGTAAGAATAGGAGCGTGAGCACAAGTACGAGCATCGTCTTCATGGCGATATCTGCCACGCCACTAATGCTGGCGACGAAATTCGAACCAATCGCGCCCATAATGCCATTTGAGATATTTGACATCGTATTTGTAATTTCCATCTGGAGATTCTCAATGCCGATTGATCGGCCAAAGTTATTAATTCCCTCCCAGCCACCAAAGGCGTTTTCAAAGGTCTTTGGTAGTTGTTCAAAGAAGTGCGAGGTCTCATTAATGACGACCGGACCTACGATGCCGATAATCGCACCGATAATTAAAATCACAATGAGATAGGCAAAAACGGCCGAAATGTTGCGGTGCTTCTTTTCAGTGCCAAAGTGTCGGTTAAAGAAATCGTTGACCTTACGAACGAGTGGCTTTAAGGCTAGCGCCAAGAAAATTGAAATACCAATGATGATTAAACCGGTGAGCGCTTTGTACAAAAAGAAAATCACACCAATAATACCAAGTGGTACGAGCCAAAATTTAATAAACGTCCTAATATCTGTTTCTACTACTTTGGACATAGACCTCCTTATAGAATAATTGTACCATAAATGTTATAATAATGTTAATGAAAAAAGTATTAATGCATACGTGCTGCGCCCCTTGCAGCGTATATTGTATTGATTCCCTGCGCTCGGAAAATATTGAGCCGACAGTTTTTTGGTACAACCCAAATATTCATCCATATATTGAATATAAAACCCGTCGTGACTGTTTGAAAGAATACACCAAATCTATTAATGTTGAAGCAGTTTTTATCGAGGAGTATGGCCTCGATGAGTTTTGTCAAAATGTCGTATCGGATATCAAGAATCGTTGCGTAAATTATTGTTACCCGAAGCGAATTTTAAAAACCGCTGAGTATGCTAAGGCTCATGGCTTTGATGCATTTACCACTACGCTCCTTGTTTCGCCATACCAAAAACATGAAGAACTAAAAATCGTTTGCGAAAGAATTGCCGAGGAACTTGGTATCGAATTTCTCTATCGTGATTTTCGAGTCGGTTTCCGCGAAGGCCAAACTAAAGCCCGCGAGCTTGGACTATACATGCAAAAGTACTGTGGCTGTATCTTTTCCGAAGAAGATCGCTACCGCAAGCAGATTGAAAAAGATAAAAAAGATGGTATAATATAAAAATGCTTGTTTCTGATTATAATTACGATTTACCAGAAGAAAGAATCGCGAAATTCCCGCCAAAAGAACGTGGTACGACGAGACTTTTAGTGCTCGACCGCAAAACCGGTGCGACGAAAGATTCTTTTTATCGTAATCTTGATGAGTTCTTAAATCCTGGCGACGTTCTTATTCTGAATGACACCCGCGTGATGCAGTCTCGGCTCTTTTGTATGCTGCCAGACGGCCGTGAACGTGAACTCGTCGTACTCGAAAAGCACGGCATTGAGCCACAGCACGTGATGTATCGTGGTAAACTCCACGACGGCGACGTTTTAAAACTTAATCTCGAAAAAATCAAACATAACCCGGGTTTTAACAGGGGTGAAAAAAATCTTAACCTTGAATCAATCAAACTTAATATTAAAAAAATCCTCGGTAATGGTATTGCCGAAATCGAATCGCCAGTTGATCTAAATGAGCTTACGGAAGTCTGCGGCACTGTACCACTACCACCATACTTGCATCGCGACGCCGAAGAGTCTGATAAAAAACGTTATCAAACCGTTTGGGCGAAAAACATGGGTTCCGCTGCGGCGCCAACCGCCAGCCTTAATATGACCGATGAGCTACTAGATCGCCTAAAAAAGAAAGGCGTAATCATTAAATACCTCACGCTCCACGTTGGGCTCGGGACCTTTCTCCCGATTCGTTCCGACAAAGTCGAAGAGCACCACATGCACTCCGAATGGTTCTGTATTCCTGCCGAAACGCTGGATGCGATTAAAACTGCTAAATCTAGTGGTACGCGCGTAATTGCACTCGGCACCACGGTTGCTCGTACGCTGGAATATTACGGCAAGACCGGTAGAACCGAAGGCGAAGATGACATCTTTATTTATCCAGGCTTTGAATTTACGATGGTTGACGCGCTCGTCACGAATTTTCACGCACCAAAATCGACCGTGCTGATGCTCGCCTCGGCCTTCGCCGGCTGGGAGCATTTGCATGAAGCCTACAAACATGCCGTCGCGGAAAAGTATAATTTCTTAAGTTATGGTGATTCAATGTTCATATGTTAAAGTTTGAAATCGAAAAGAAAAATGGTTTAGCCCGCGTCGGCGTAATTCATACTCCGCACGGCGACATTAAAACTCCAGCCTTTGTCGGCGCTGCCACCCGCGCGACCGTCAAAGCTCTCACGATGAAAGAAATGCGCGAGCTTGGCTCTCAGGCGATTCTCGCGAATACTTACCATTTATTACTGGCTCCCGGCACGGAGTTAATTAAAGATGGTGGCGGCTTCGCCGAATTCACTAGCTGGCATGGCCCGTCTTTCACTGATTCCGGTGGTTTCCAGATCTTTTCCCTGCCGGACGTCAAAATCACCGAAAACGGCGCGAAGTTCAAATCTCACATCAACGGCGACAAATTCGAAATGACGCCAGAATCCTCAATGCAGGCGCAGTGGGCGATTGGTGCCGACATTCATATGGCGTTTGATCATCTCGCGAAATCTGAGAATCGTAAAGACATGGCGGAAGCGATGGAGCGCACTCACGCTTGGCTAAAGCGCTGTGTTAAAGAACACGAGAAACTCGAAAAAGAATATCTAAAAGCTGGTCTGCCAGAACAATTCTTATACGCCGTGGTACAGGGCGGCACCTTTAATGACCTCCGCGCCGAGTCGGCGAAGTTTTGCGGTGCTCTTGATGTAGATGGGTTCGGTATCGGCGGCGTCTTTACGGCTGAAGGTATGTCGGAGATGCTTCAAACGGTCTGTCCGATTCTACCAGAAAACAAACCACGTCACTTACTCGGCATGGGTCAAGAACCAATCGATTTATTTGACGGTGCTGAGAACGGCTGCGATACTTTTGACTGTGTCGGCCCGACCCGCATGGCGAGAAACGGCTCGCTCTATACCCTGGACGGTCGCATGAATATCAAGAATGCGAAATATAAAGATGATTTCACGCCGGTGATGAACGACTGCGACTGTGAATGTTGTAAAAATTACACACGAGCTTATCTCCACCATCTCTTTAAAACTGATGAAATCACCGCGAAAGTTCTAGCATCAATTCACAATGAACATTTCGTCGTGACAGTTGTCGACAAGATTCGCGAGAGTCTTTTAAATGATACCTTTGCCGAATACAAAGCAGAATTCTTAAAACGTTATTATCAAAAATAATTCGCTTATGCTATAATCAAGGCATGAGCAGTATTTATAAACTTGATATTCAAGGCATGCGTAAAGCCTTTAATGATTTCCATAAAACTTTATACGGACGCACGGCATTCTTCGTCGCCTATTTTATTCCAATTTTGTCATTTCTTGCGATGTTTGGTTTCATGATCGTGTTATTTATTAAACCAGAAACGTCTTCGTACATTGCTTTTTATTCTGCACTTGGCGTTTTCATCGTATCATTCATGATTGGTACGGCTTACTACTATCACGAAGTACGTGATTTCCTCCGTGAGAAATAATTTAAGCTAAGTATTGCCAAATGCTGCCGTCTGGGGTATCCTTGACGGCAATATTTTTCTTCGCGAGCTCGTCGCGCATCTCATCCGAAGTTGCCCAGTCTTTATTCGCACGAGCCTCGTCGCGCTTCTTGATTAGTTCCTGCGTGTCGTCATCAATATTTTTGGTACCTTCAATTAGGTCTAATCCAAATAGTTCATCGATTTTCTTCCAATCATCTAGACCAATCGTCGCTGAATCAATAATCGCAAAGGCTTCGGCGGAGTTTAGATTCTCATTCACGGCATTCAATACTTTTTCGTATATTCCATCGTCGCTTTTTACGTCTTTTTGATAGCAAAGCGCGATGCGATTCCGCCAGTTCAGTCTTCTTTGTTTTGCGGCTTCTAGGCTCTCAAAAGTAAAATTACGAGTTCCCTGATAGTGACCCTGGAGCACCCACATCTTGTAATCGAGTGGCTTAAAACCACGCCCGTCAAGGTCAGTTAAAAGATAAACATTCCCGAGCGACTTTGAAATCTTTTCACCGTCAATCGTAATGAAATTGGCGTGGAGCCAAACATTGGCAAGCGGCTTGCCAGAAAGCGCAAATGACTGCGCAATTTCGTTGGTATGGTGGATTGGGATATGATCGATGCCGCCAGTATGGATGTCAATCGGTTCACCAAGTTCTTCGTGGATAATCGTAGAACACTCAAGGTGCCAACCCGGATAACCTGGACGACCAAGATAATCCCAACGCATGGCGTGTTTCTCGCCGGGTTTGATAAACTTCCAAACGGCAAAATCTGAGACGTTCCGTTTCTCGTCATTAAAGCCAACTCTCGCACCGGCCTGGAGGCCTTTTAGATCTAGTCTCGCGAAATCAGCATAGCCATCAAACTTACTAGTATCGAAATAAATTCCATCTTCGGTTTCATAAGTAAAACCATTTTCTGTCATTTTGTCAACTGCCTTCATATCGGCATCGATGTAATCAGTGGCCTTCGCAATTACATCCGGCTCGGTTAAATGTAGATTGCGGAAATTCTTTAAGAAGTCATTTGAATACATATCGGCGATTTCGTAAACGCTCTTCCCTTCGCGGGCAGCACCTTTTTCGAGTTTATCTTCGCCTTCATCGCCATCGGAAGTAAGATGTCCAACATCTGTGAGGTTAAGAACGCGCTTCACTTGGTAGCCGTTGGCCTTGAGAGTGCGGACGAGTAAATCCCAATAAATATAAGAAGCATAGTTACCGATGTGCTGGAAATTATAAACGGTTGGACCACAAGTATAAATCCTCACCACTTCTTCGATCGGCTTGAATTCCTCGATTTCTTTTGACGCGGTATTATAAAGCTTCATTGGTCTCCTCCTCCAGCAGTTTTGCCATTATATAATACTTCTCGTGTGAAACACCGTGATGACTTGGCGTGTGATGAATCTTAATATTATGATTCACGTGCTTAATCCTCGGTAAATTGTAAGAAGCGATGAATTTATCAAGATCGCCTATAATCATATCGATTGGAAGATCAAGACCAACCAGTACGTCATAGTTTTTTGGATCCATCACGATGTTTTTCATTGAGTTTTGGAAAGATTTTTCATTCACGATAGTTTTGTCTTTGACGCTCACCGCATCTTCAAAAACTTTTATCGCGGCGGCAAAGGCTGGATTGGCTAAATCTTCCTTCGTGTAAACCGGTGGCGAAACCAGAATCAGTCGCTTCACCATGTCAGGATTCTTCGAAGCGAAACGCGCAGAAATAAAAGTTCCCATTGAATGCCCGACCAAGACAAACGGTGTCCTGATTTTAGCGGCCTTAATGGAATTCTTGATTGCTTCGAGTTGTTCGTCGTAAGTGTATTCTAGCCGATCGGATTTAAGAGAATCGCCAGCCCCGAGCAAATCAAAAGCCACGAGTCTCGCGTTAATCTTTTCATCTTTCTTAAAAAATGCCAGCGCGTGCTCGTAAGATTGCCAGTTTGCGGCAATCCCATGGATAAATACTGCCGTAAAAGCCGGATGATCGGAAGATGAAAAATCATAGGCTTTGTGTAACTCTAGTTTACTCATTCTCGGCCTCCGCGAGCAGTCCTGGGATGATGTTTACTAAATCAGCCAAAACTTCTTCGTAATTCGTATCATAGGTTCTAAATCCAGCCGCATATGGATGACCGCCGCCACCAAAGTAGCCAGCGATTTTCTCGGCGATACCGCTGCCAACACCACAGCGAATCTTGCCCGTGACCTTGCCGTCTGGATAAGTCTTAATCGCGACGGCTACCTTCACGCCTTCCACTAAACGGAGCTCTTCAAGAATTAATACATTCGGGTTGTATTCGTCAGAATATTCGCGGATATCGTCCCATGGAATATGGACGGTTGCGAGTTCCCCGTCGAGCGAGTAATCAATGCGCTTAATCAGATCGGCTTTGTAATCAAGGATGCGCGGTGATTTCTTCATGAATTCACGGCGACGCTCTTCGAGGTCTGACACCACCGCACCGAGTTTCGTGAGTTCAGATGCAATCTCGAAAGTCCTCGCCGTCACGGAAGTGCTAGTAAGTCCTAGAGTATCCGACAGAATCCCTTGGAAAATCGCTTCGGTGGCCTCAATCCCAAGTTCCATTTTCTGATCGACAGCAATCTCGTAAATAAGTTCCGCGCAAGCTGGGCGGACTTCAATGATGCTTTCGTGCGGGAAGTTTAAATCATCTTCCGTTTCATGATGATCAATCACAAGTACTGGCGCTGAATACAAACGGTTTTTAATCGCCGAATCATCGAGCAACTTCGAAAGCAAAACTTCGGCGGCCGTATCAACAATAATATAACCATCGGCACGGTAATCAAATTCATTGGTCACTCTCGACCAATCCGCAAAATAGTGTAAATACTTTGGAATATCCACCGGGCAGTACAGAGTCACCTCTTTGCCGGTCAGTAAATAATCGAGCGCAAAAGCCGAGCCGAGCGAGTCGCCATCCGGGTTTTCGGCTTGAATAATACAAATATGGTTTTTATCTTTAATAAAATCCGTAAATCTCTGATACATACAATATATATTATAACATATCGGTTTTTTGTGCTAAAATTATTGCATGAACTCGATAAAAGCAGACAAAAAGTTTGAAAAATTCGAAGACGTAACGCCAGATATCCTCGTGAATGAGGGCGTGAAGCTTTTACTTTGTGATCTCGATAACACTCTGAGACTTCATTCCGAGAAAGAGCCAGCCGAAGAATTAGTCAAATGGATTGAAGGCTGCCATAAAGCTGGCGTTAAAGTTGTAATTATCTCAAATAATGGTCGCAAGAAGATGATGCAAAAATTCTGCAAACCGATTGGTGTGCCATGTGTTTGGTGGGCCCACAAACCATTTAGCACTAAGCTCACCGAAGCGATGGATGAATATCATTTTACAACCGAAGAGACCGTGATGCTTGGCGACAAATACTCGACTGATGTTCTAGCGGCGAGATTTGCTAAAATCCGCGCCTGGAAAGTTGATCATAGAAGAAATCTTACTCCAAATGACCAAAAAGAAGACTAATATTATTAATCTCCCAACCATCCTGACTCTAATCAGGGTGATTCTGGTAATCCCGCTTTTTGTTCTAATCTTTTTTGATAATCTTCCGGCCAAGATTCTGACACTCGCATTCTTCATCGTGGCATCGGTGACTGATTTTGTCGACGGCTACCTTGCCCGCAAAAACAAACAAGTGACGGACCTCGGCGCCTTTCTCGATCCCCTAGCCGACAAAATGCTAGTTAATCTCACTTTCCTTGCCCTCACCTATCAAAATCTCGTACCAATTTGGCTCTTTGCAATTATTATCGTGCGCGATTTCATGGTGGATGGCGTTCGTATGATGGAAGCCAAAAAAGATATTACCCTCGCTGCATCAAAAACCGGCAAAGCCAAAACCATGGTGCAAATGATTACGCTGTCACTCATTCTGCTAAACAAAATTATTGGCTCAGAAATATTTGCCAATATCAATTTCGCATTGCTAATTATCGTCCTGGTTCTTACGGTGATTTCCGGCTTGGAATATCTCGTTAAAGGATGGAAATCAATAATAAAATAGTCGTCGTAAATGCCGTTGAATCAATGCGGTCCAGATAGCCGCCGTGACCTTCTGTGCCACCAATCACCATTTCGATCTTTTCAAAGACTTTGTTCTTAATCAGGATTTCGTTTGAATCTTTAACCTTAAAGCGACGCTTTAAGAAGCTTTCGTAAAGATCGCCGACGAGTGCGAGCGGGCCACAGAGCAGATAAATCCAATCAAACTCAAAGGTGCCGCGAATCAGCATCATTGTAAGACACATGAGAAACGACATCAAAAGCCCAAGAAAAGTTCCCTCCCAGGTCTTGTTCTTCGAAATGTGTGGGAACGGACGAGATTTCTTAAAAATCTTGCCACCAAAGGCTTTACCAAGTAGATAAGCGAAAATGTCGTAGCCGCAAACGCCGAGAATAATATACCAGAAATGATAACGATCGACTTTGGCGACCCAAATTGAAGAGCAAACTAAGAAAACTATTTCAATAATCGCGAGTAGCACGTGCCAGAAACTGATTTTGCGCCAGAAGAATGAGATTAATTCAATCGCTGAAATCAGCGCGAATAAACCATAGATGATTTTAAATGGGATACTATCAAAAGTATATAATGCTACGAGTGCAACAATGAACATCCCCAGCCCACAGATTACCCTCACCCTGAAATTCTTGTCCATATATCCACATTATACACCAAATACCACTAAAAAATGGTAAAATATATATTATGCTCGAATATGTCTATAGTAAGATAAAGCATGCTCTTCGCACCCTCGATATGAAGCTCGAACGTGCCAAGTATGGCTATATCGAAAAATTACCAAAAGATATTGAATATTTTGACGGCGGTATGTACGACGCAGTTTACGAGGCTTCTTGTAAATGGCCACACAATGTCGCACTCGATTATTTCGATATCAAAATCACTTACAAAGAATTAATCAAAAAGATTAATAAAGTCGCCGCTGCTCTTAAGGAAGCTGGCGCTAAAAAAGGCGATCGCATTACCGTTTGTATGCCAAATACCCCAGAAGCGGTTTATATGTTCTATGCGATTAACGAAATCGGTGCCGTCGCGAACATGGTACATCCGCTCTCTTCCGAAAAAGAAATCGAAGAATATGTAAATGATGCTGGTTCTAGAATCATGCTTTGTATCGACATCACTTATCCGAAAGTCGAAGCGATTATCAAGAACACCAATCTCGAACAAGTCGTCGTAGTTTCGGCCACCCGTTCAATGGACCTTGCTGTTCGCGTGATTTATAAACTCACAAAAGGCCGCAAAAACCATATTAAGACCGACCAGAAGATTATTACTTGGGACAAATTCCTAAATCGTGCCGACAAATTTATCGGCAATCCACACGCTCGTGTGAATAGCAAAGACCCAGCCGTGATTCTCTACTCCGGCGGTTCTACTGGTAAACCAAAGGGCGCTATTCTTACAAACCTCAACTTCAACGCGCAGACGCTTGGCGCTAAATACTTAGTGCCAGAGTTACTAAAGGCCGAGAACGCTTATCTATCTTTCCTGCCAAACTTCCACGCCTTTGGTCTTGGTTGTTGTCTTCACATGCCACTTTATTTCGGTTCCCGCGTCGTTTTGATTCCACAGTTCAATGCCAAGAAGCTTAAAAAATACATCACAAAATATAAAATCAATATCCTAGTCGGCGTTCCAACCGTCTTTGAATATCTCACTAAGATTAAATTCAAGAAAAATGAATTAAAGAACGTCCGTTTCGTCGTGTCTGGTGGCGACATGATTAGTATGACGAGCAAGGAAAAGATTAATGATTTCTTGAAAGCTCATGGTTCGAAAGCTATTATTGAAAATGGCTATGGTCTTACCGAAGCTTCCGGCGGCTTCATCTTCTCACCAAGGAGTGTCGCGGAAGAACCAGACGTGATTGGTTATCCGTTGCCAGATAACGAAGTGGTTATTATGGATCTAAAAACCAAGAAAGAAGCCAAACTCGGAAATGACGGCGAAATCCTGGTTCGTGGCCTCGCCGTTATGAAGGAATACTTAAACAAGCCAAAAGAAACTGAAGAAGCCTTTATTATGGTTGGCGGCAAGAAATATCTCCGCACTGGCGATATTGGCTACGCCGATGAGCGTGGCGTGATTCACTTCCGTTCGCGCTTAAAGCGTATGATTATTTCAAACGGCTACAATATCTATCCGGCCAATATCGAAGATGTCACCTTGAAATGCAATCTAGTTTCTGCCTGTGCCGTAGTTGGTCGTGAAGACAAACTTCGTGGCGAGAAAGTCGTCGTCTTTATCGTGGCAAAAGATAAAGCTTCCGAGCGCGCCATCAAAAAAGATTTAGCCAACATCTACAAAAAGTATCTCGCTAAATACGAGATACCACGCGAGATTCGTTTCCTGCCAGAGTTACCAAAGACCAAACTCGCCAAAGTTGATTTCAAGGCACTAGAAAAGTATTAAAGATCAGTGCGGTGCTCTAAGGCCGCACTAATCGTCACTTGGTCGGCATAGGAGATATCGACGCCAAGCGGTAAGCCTCGTGCGAGACGAGTAAGTTTTAGTTTTGGCTCCACTTCATGTAAAACTTTTTCAAGCAAAAGCGCCGTTGATTCACCCTCTACGGAAGGGTTAGTCGCAATAATCACTTCTTCAACTTTATCCTTCTTGACGCGCTCGGTGAGCTCCTTAATATGGAGCTGGTCTGGCGTAATGCCATCAATTGGCGAGACAGCACCACCTAGCACGTGATAAGTGCCGTGGTAACCATGCGTCGCTTCAATCGCAAAAATATCCAGTGGCTCTTCTACAACGAGTACGGTCTTTTTATCACGCTTAGGATCAGTGTAGAGTGGTGATAGTTCTTCGTCCGCATCAATTAAAGCGAAAGTCACCGGACAGGATTTAACCTTGTCATGCAAATTTGAAAGTGCATCGGCAATTTGTTCCGAGATTTTTGAATTAGATTTAAAAAGATAATAGGCATATCTTTCCGCCGTTCTTGGACCCACGCCTGGGAGCATTCCAAGCGCATTAATCGTATCGATGAGCGCCTTCGGGAGCATTCTACATTCCGAGGTTGCCGAGGCCACCCATCAAAGGTTTCATTTTTTCGGTTGCAATTTCCTGAGCTTTCGCAAAGCCATCGCGCATACAGTTCTCAATCCAACGCTCAAGTTCATGAATATCATCGAGATCGACTTTCTCTGGATCGATTTTGACTTTTTTGACTTTTAGTTCACCATTAATCTGAATTACGACTGCGCCATCACCGGCTTCGACTTCAACGATTTCATTCTTAAGTTCTTTTTGTGCTTTGCGAAGCTGATTCAAGAGCTTCATCTGGTCCATAGTCTGACCCATATTATTCTCCTTTTACCGTATATAGATATATTATATCAGAATTCTCGCGCATAGGGGACGTAATAATGCGCTCCAGCGTGTAATTCTCATCTTCAATCGACGCATTCATAGAAGCCAGTCTCGCTGGCATTTCATCGTAGTCACAATCAACAATAATATCAGTAGAATCCTCGAGAATCTTATAGAATATATAATTATCTGGGTCGACGAGCAAGGTCTCGTCTTTTAAGTTCTTTCTAATGATCGAGAGTTCCTGTGAGAATTGACCCACTACATTTGGGTTGTAACGATAGCCATACACGTACTGTAATAAACTTGGTAGGATAATCGCAGTAAACAAAATAGCGAGCGGGACAATTGCGGCAATCCGAGCGTACGGGTTTTCTGGGAAGAGCCCATACCATTTTTCGAGTAAATACTTTAAGCCATGCGCAATCAGAATGGCAAGCGGTAGAATCAAGAAGATTACGGCATCCGGATTAAAGCCAGTGATTAGGATAGTAAATAGGAATAATAGCGAAGCAATCATGTTCCTCGACGCAAAGAAGCCCTTAGTAGTCGAGAATAAGCCGACCAATGCGAGTGCTAAAGTCGGGAGCCCAACTAGCGGAGTCATAAAGACGCTCTCGAGTGAACCATCCCACAGGAAGACTGGCGTGACCCCCATCGCAATGTTGTGGAAGAAATGCGAGAATGAAAAATCTTTAGCCGTTAAGAGTTCAGGTAATACTTCTGGCTGATGTATGATATTAATAATCAGTGTTGCCATGCCAGCGATGATTAGTGCTGACACGATTGAAAGCGGTAATCTTGGCAAGCTCTTAATCACGAAACGCAGATGTGGTTGCAAGAATACAAAGATTATACAAAAGGCAGCAAAGTAGAGCATGTATGGTGTGAAAATTGAGAGTAGCATTGCTACCGCAAATAATAATGAATACATCGGTTTCGGTCTTTTCTCGCCCTGGATTTTTGATCCAAGCCAGAGTAAGAGCGTTGGCCAGAATACAATCATAATGAGTGGTGTACCATTCCCCGCTAGGAACAAGAATGGCGTCGATAAAACGACGAGACAAGATGCGAGAAGCGACACATTGCTCTTAAACCAACGGTTGAGCAGAAGAATAAGTAGCAAACCAAGGATTAGACCGACTAAAATACTCGGTAGCTTTATCGCGTATGGTGTTAAACCGAATAACATAATGGAAACTTTCTGAAGCGCACGATACGGAACGTCGACTAAATCGCCAGTAGTTGGTGAGTCCCAATTAAGTTCATAAGATGAAGTCGCCGAATTCATTTCGGCTGCGGATAGCCCAGTTTGCGCGAACAAAGGCAGTAAGAACAGCAGAAAAATGAAGGCTGCTCCTAGCAAAATATAACCAACCACAAACCGATATCTATACAAAAAAAGTTTAGAAATTATGATTTTCTTCACATAATTATTATAACTTTATTCGTGTGTTTTATCAAGCGAAATAAAGCGTAAGAGTTCTGGTTTGAAGTAGAGTTCAATGGTGCCAATCGCGCCGTGGCGGTGCTTCGCAAGAATCAGCTCGGTGATATTGGTGTCCTCATAGTCTTTTTCATTCTGATGATAATAATCGTCACGGTGAAGGAACATCACAAGGTCAGCGTCCTGCTCAATCGAACCCGATTCACGAATATCGGAGAGAATTGGTCTTGGGTTATCACGCCCAGTCACGTTACGAGAAAGCTGTGCCAAAGCGATCACTGGAATGTCAAGTTCACGCGCCATAATCTTGAGATTACGGGAGATTTCGGTAACTTCCTGCACACGCTGACCGGCATAGCGCGCTGAGCCCTGAATGAGCTGCAAATAATCAATCACGACCGCACTAATCTCGTTATCATGCATCGCGCGACGGGCCTTGTTTCTTACTTCCATCACGTCCATTGAGCTCGTATCGTCAATGTAAAGTGGCATATCAGAAAGATCGGCAAGCGCATCGTCAACCTGATTGATTTCGTCGTTAGTCAGATTACCAGTTCTCACTTTCCAGTTATCGACGCCAGAAATACTTGAGACCATACGATCAACAATCTCGCTGGAAGCCATCTCCATTGAGAAGAACAGAACACCCTTACCGATTGAAGCAAAGTTAAAGGCTAGGTTTTGTGCAAAAGTCGTTTTACCCATGGCCGGGCGGGCACCAATAATGATAAGATCTCCTTTCTGAAAACCAGCGGTCTTTTTGTCGAGTTCACTAAAGCCGGTCTTGAGGCCACGAAGTGATCCTTTATTCTTATACAATGCTTCAATACGTTCAAATGCTTCTGCCGTGAGTGCATCCATCGTTTTATAATCAGACTTAATGACTTTGTCGGAGACTTTGAATAATTCCTTCTCAGCTTCGCCAACTAGTTCGTTGACATTCGCATCTTCTTCATAAGCTTTCTCAACAATATCCGTACCAGCAGCAATCAGTTTGCGACGCATCGCAGCCCGTTCCACAATCTCGGCGTACGCTTTAGCATTGGCGCCCGTTGTGACCAAGTTGGAGAGTTCAGCAAGATAAGTCGCCTTCCCAACATCATTCAGTTTTTTCTGGGTCTTTAATTCGTTCGTGATAGTCACAAGATCAATTGGTTTGTGCGCATCCCAAAGATTCAACATCGCACCATAAATGATTTGGTGTCTTTTATCATAAAAGTCTTCCGGTTTCAAAATGGTAGAGACGTTTACCATTACGCCGTCCGAAATCATAATCGCACCGAGTAAAGAACGCTCGGTTTCGACGTCTTGCGGTGGCACGCGACCACCTGATTTAGAATGGGTTACCTCCTCCATCGTTTTTTACCTCTCCCCCCATTATAGCGGACATCTTTGAAAGTAGTAAGTCTTGACTTTTGTGCGGATTATCGCCGATTTCGTGAATGACAACCCTCATGTTGCAAGCTTGAGCCAGAACCTGACGATTGTTGTCGCGAGCGAGGAGCCTCACCTCCATTTTATTCTTCGGATAGATATTTAGCACGCCACCAGCTACATCGTAATCGGCGTCCTTTAGTTGTTTAGAAACACCATCATTTAGCCTGGTCACCGTTTCGACGAATTTACCCCAATCAAAATCAGTATTAGTGCTAACCGAAACACTTTCTTCTACACTAGTCTTTTCAATAGTCTTCTCAACGGCCTTCGTGACCACGGCTGGTTTCTCTGGCTCTGGCTTCTTCTCGACTTTGACAGACTGTACACTCGACACGGTAGTGCGGCTTGCTGTCACGGTGGTTGCTAGAGTCTGTGTCATCGCAACGAGCAGTTTAGCTTCCGCAAATGGCGCCTTGATTTCTGGCAGTTTTGCAAGGAGCGGTAAAAGCTCCGGCCTCGGTGCATCAATGATGAGTGAAATCATTTCACTAGCCAAAGTTTCTGGCTTTACGCCACTACTTAAAACAGTTTTTAACGCACTCGTAATTTGCTCGAGATCACCTGAAACATAGCTACCTAGCAGTTCTTTAATCTTTTCATCTTCAGGGAGACCCATCGCTGAAACTACGAGTTCTCTCGTAATCTTATCGTCCGACAAAGTTGAAATTTGATCGAGCAGCGACAATGAATCACGGAACGAACCACCACCGCGCTTCACGACGATTTTTAAGGCGTCATCGTCAATTTTAATCTTTTCCTTCTCGCAAACGGATTTTAGATAATCAAACATCGTCTTTTCATCGGCGAGATAAAAAGTATAAGTCTGTGCTCTTGATGTAATTGTGACGGGCACTTTATAAGCGTCAGTCGTCGCCATAATGAATATCACGTGTTCTGGCGGCTCTTCCAAGGTCTTTAGAAGTGCATTGAAGGCCTCTTTCGTCAACATGTGAACTTCGTCAATGATATAGATCTTGTATTTGCCAGAAGTCGGCGCAATGGCAACTTTCTCGCGCAGTTCCCTAATATTGTCGATACCACGGTTTGAAGCACCATCAATTTCAATAATGTCGACATAATCGTCTTCGAGCTCGTATTTAAAACCATTCACTTCGTGCGCAAAAATGCGTGCCACTGAGGTCTTCCCGGTGCCACGTGGGCCAATAAATAAATACGCATGCGAAATCTTCCCTTGCTTTAAGGAATTTTCTAGTACACGAGTGACCTGCTCCTGTCCGACAACTTCAGAAAGAGATTTTGGTCTGTATTTTCTATATAATGCTTTCGCCATGCATAAACCTAGAGCGCAGCCTCAACTGCCGCCCAGGTTGCTTCGCTATTATCAGCTGGAATCGTTACGGAAACTTGTGAACCATCACGCAAATGGAAATATGTCACGGAAGCATAAAGAATCTGATATTCTTTACCCGCAACCTCTACATAATACTTATCATCATGATGAGTAAGAGTACCAATTACGGTCTTACGTTCAACTGGGCCAATCTGCTTGTAAAGGAATTTACCATCTTCAGTAATGGTGAGCTTCATGATGTCACCTTCAACGAGCTTCGACTTAGAAGCATAGTTGGCTGGCACTGGATAGTTCTTGCCATCCGGGCCAATCATAATTTGACCATCAAAGATACCTTCAATAATTTTGCCTTCTGGGCCCGAAACTACCGTCTCACGTGGAGCTGTAATTGAATCGCCATCTCCTAGTATGGAAACTAAAAGCTCTTTTGCAGCTGATAAATTTGTCTCGGCCTCATTGATGAGGCTACGGAGTCTCTTTATTTGTTTTTCTGGAATTTCAGACATACCTCGCATCCTGTCTAAATATAGTATTAATATTATATTATATCTAGGTGACCGTAAAGTCAAGATTTTTCTTCAAAAGTTTTCCACCAATTTAACAGCGGTCAATGCAAAAATGTTGTAAATTTTACAATAAAGCGTAAGCGTTATTCCGCTTTCCAAAGCCCAGTATGTTTCTGACCGTCATAAAGCATGGTCGGAATACCCTTGACTCTTAATTCATTTTCGACAATTTGACGATTTCTCGCCATGATATCGGTGACCTCCTGGGACTTTGCATTACCACGAATTCCTTCAATCTCATTCTCGGTCGCGCCAGCGTTCCTTAACCACGTTTCTAAATGTTTCACGGTGTCCTCTTTGCTATAGTCATCATTGATTAGATCTTGGTATGAGTAATTATCATGGTTCTTGCCAGTATAAATCTTGTCGATAATTGCAATGGCATATTCAGATTTGATTTTATTAGCAGCATACATATATCTAACAACTATCTCGGAATTCTTGAACTTATACGAATCATCCGCGCCCTGAATCGCAAACGGTACGAGTCTGACATTATTATTTTCAAAGAATCCGGCTGCCTTCTGGTTTTTGTATGACGTCATGCAAACCAAGCAACCTGGATCGAAAATGTCTACCGCCGTCTTTTTATTCTCGTCTTCGTCGCCAACCATAATGTATGCGAATCCATAATCGTCAATATTGTATGTCCTAAATTTATCCGGAATCGCCTCAAAGATCTCGCCCCATTCCGTAAACCAACGGCCGGTTGCTTCAAAGACATTCTTCGGTTCATCTTCGTCAATCGAACACATTTCGGCGCCCATGGTACAAGCCGAAGGCTTCGTCACATTACAACTACCTAGCGCCCAAAGCGCGAGGAGCGACTTGATTGCCGTAAGGAGCGCCCATACTGCCACCACGACAATTACAATTGACAAGAATTCAATCACAATCGAAAGTGGCCTGACCCAACCTGGATGTTTAAGCATCACGCGACTAAGCAATGTATTCTTTACATCGTCTTTAAAGCCAGTTTCGCATTTCTGCAAGCGAACTTTTTTCCAAAGACATCCCCAAGCTTTTTTCATCGCCTTGAGATAGGCCTTGCCTACTTTTGGTTTGAAAATAGAAATGATGGCAACAAAAATTCCGATTAGTGCCAAAATGATAAATGCAGCAATACACACCATAATATATATTATTGTAGCACAAAGAGATTAATTAATGACTTTTCCGAGAACTTTCTTGATTTTCTCAATGTCTTCCGGACGATTATGCAGCCCGAGTGAAAAACGAATGAGTGGCGGGAAACCCTTTACGTGATCAAGATAATAATGCACGCAGAAATAGCCGGTCCTTGCCATGATGTTCTCGCGCGACAACGCTTCACCTACTAGATGTGAATCGAGTCCTTCAATGTAGAATGACATGGTTGGATTTGGCTCTTTATTAATAAGATGAACTTTCTTTGAACTATTTAGGAAATCAAATAATTCTTTCGTATTCTTCTCGAGGTTTTGCCAGTCCTTTTTCGGGAGTTTTTCCAGCCAATCAAGTGCAGCACCGAGACCGACAATCTCGCCCCAAGCCTGGAGCCCAGATTCGAAACGCGTATAGCGGTGCTCTTTATTATTGGCCGACAAAACATACTTTTCTTTATCGACATCATCCACCATACCACCACCAATGAAACGAACATCCAGTACATCATCTAGTTCATCCTTCCAAACAATCACGCCTAGTGATGGGGCATAGAGTTTGTGCGCCGAGAAACAAATCGCATCCACTTCCACACCGCGCACAATGTCAGCCGAGTGTGCCATGGCCTGAGCGGCATCGATAATTAAAATGCCACCGGCTTTGTGGACGGCTTTTTCGAGTTCATTAATGTTTAGTAATTTACGACCATCAAAGTTTGATGCACAATTAACGACGACAATTGCTTTCTTAAAATCATATTTCTTTAGATCGATCGAACCATCATCATTTCGTACCATCACTTCGCGTGGCAAACCAGTGCGTTCCGAGAACGCGAGCGAAGCCAGAAACGGCGAGTTGTGTTCAATATCGCTCGTCATGATCTTGTTAAATTTATCAGCCTTGATTTGGTTCAAAATCAAATTAATGCCGTAGGTCGTGTTCAAAGTAAATGAAACGGTATACTTCTTGGATTTGAGTTTTAAGAATTTCAGAACCTTCTCGCGGGTGGCTTCAACTTTTTCATCGGTCACTCTTCCCCACTTGTATTTCACGCGCTCACCACACGAATTATGCTCAGAATAATAGTTGTTAATTGCGTCAATTACTGGACGCGGACGCAAACTCTGGCATGCGCCATCGAGGTATACCTCTCCATCACCTAAATAGTCAAAATCTTCCATGCTAGTAATTATAACATATCAAAAAACCGGAACAGCACTTTTCGGGCCGCGTCCGTCCGGCCCGTCGCCACGGGCGGACGGCGCTAAATCTCGCGCTGCCGCGCTCCGAAATGCCCTTAAAGTGCTGTATCCGGTTTTTGTTAAAGTATACAATTAGCTAGCATCGAAGATTTAGGCGAGCTCGACAGTCGCACCAGCCTCTTCAAGGGCTTTCTTCATCGCTTCAGCATCAGCCTTAGCGACCTTTTCCTTAACGGTAGCAGGAGCACCATCAACGATAGCCTTAGCTTCGCCAAGACCAAGTCCGGTAGCTTCCTTCACAGCCTTGATGACAGCAATCTTCTGAGCGCCAGCGTCCTTAAGAACGACATCGTATTCAGACTTGCCTTCGTCAGCGGCAGCAGCATCGCCACCAGCAACAGCTACAACAGCTGCAGCAGGCTCAATGCCATATTCATCTTTGAGTAAAGTTTTAAGTTCGTTAACTTCGAGAACGGTCATATTGACGAGTTCTTCAGCCAACTTCTTGATATCAGTTGCCATATATTATCCTTTCAGTAATGGGTAAACCCAATGTATATTAAGCGGTTGCCTTCTCTGCGTGTTCCGCGAGACCGGAAACGATGCCATTGACGCCAGAGAGTAGAGTATCCACCACTTGCGCAATAAGTTCGTTCTTGGTCGGGAGTGAGCCGAGCGTTTTGACCTCTTCAGTGGAGAGGGTGGTACCCTCAGCATTGAAACCACCAACGAGTTCCATTTTAGCGTGAGTCTTTGCGAACTTCGCAAGGACCTTTGCTGCATCGAAATCTTCGTCGCTACCCACAGCGTAAAGAAGCTGGCCTGTAAGAGCGGAAACATCCGTGTTCTTGTAGGCTGCAATTTCTTTCATTGCAACTTTCACAAGACGGTTTTTCACGACCTTAATTTTAACGCCAGATTCACGTGCGAGTTTGCGGAGCTCTTGAAGTTCAGCTACGGTCAAGCCTTCGTATTTAGCGTAGACGACCATCTTTGAATCGTTCAAAAGTTCAGTGAGATCTGCAACCAACGTGTTCTTTTTATCTCTTGAAATTGCCATAAAAAGTTCCTTTGGTTATTTATAATATAAAAGCTAGCTAATTGTTAAATAGCGTCACCAAATAAATTGAAGAATTGTCCTCGGTGGCATGATTAAGTGAAAAACACCGCCACTGTCTTTGGTAACTTCAAACATTATACCACAAGAGGAGTTTATTTACAAGTGTTTTGTCGAATTCGATTGGAACACTGCGCCGACGGCCGTTAAGCCAATCAAAATCGGGAAGTAGAAAATGGTTGGATCAATGCCCTTTTGCCAGGTCAGTAAGGCCACAGTTAGACAGTAAGCACCAGCAAGTGCTGTGGTAATAATAATCGCTGGTTTCATCATGTTGACCGCCGCTGCGGCGAGGATTACACCGATAATTGCGCCCACGCAAAGTGTCGGCACATCGTTGCCAAAGTATTTCATTGTAATAATCATAGTAAGGCCAAATACGAGACCACCCACGCAGAGTTTTTCAATCGAAAGACCCATCATCGCGAGTAGTAAACCGCCAGCAATCGGCATCAGAATATGGAAGAGCTCTGTATCCATTTGTGGCACCCATTTCATGAGCGTCGGCATAAAGTTTTGCATTAAAGTGTAACCGATGAGGAACCAAATCACGAAGAACGCAACCTGCTTCACTCGGTATCCAAAAAGGAGCAAGATGACACCAAAAAGGGCCATCACGATTATCTCTGGTATTTGTACATTGATAAGATTGAAATTCATAATAATTTCATTATAGCATAAACACAAAAAATAGCCCCGGATTGGGGCTATTTCAAGTTCAATTAGTTGTAAAGGTTTTCAACTGAGATTGAAGGACCCATGGTCGTCGTCACAAAGACTGACTTTACATAGGTGCCCTTAAGCGAAGCTGGCTTCTGCGACTTAAGGCTATCAAAGAAGGCGTTAGCGTTCTCAAGGAGTTTAGCTTCGCCAAATGAAACCTTACCAAGGCCAATGTGTACAATCGACTGCTTATCAACACGATACTCAACCTTGCCGGCCTTAGACTCTTTGACGGCTTTTTCAACGTCCATTGTAACAGTACCAGCCTTTGGATTTGGCATCAAACCCTTAGGGCCAAGTAAACGAGCATACTTACCAAGCTTTGGCATGTATTGTGGAGTTGAAATTAAGATATCAAAGTTGATTTCGCCCTTGTCGAGTTGCTTCAAGAAATCTTCATCAAGAGCCACATCGGCACCGGCTGCTTTAGCGGCTTTGCAAACATCAAGCGGAGCAAAGACGGCGACACGCACAGTCTTACCATTACCATTTGGAAGCACCAAGGTGGCACGAATGTTTTGATCGGCCTGGCGTGGATCAACGCCAAGGCGGACATGAGCTTCAACGGAGGCATCAAATTTGGTTGGGTTAGTTTTAATAGCAAGTGCGATAGCATCTTTGAGGCTGTAAATCTTGCCCTTTTCAACCAATTTGTAAGCTTCTTGGTATTTCTTGCCACGGCGCTCAATGCGTGGACGAGTGACTGGCTTAGCGCCTTTTGGCTTCTCTTCGCTTTCCTTAGCGGCACGCTCAGCCTTGCGAGCTTGGCGCTCTTCCTCAGCCTTCACCTCTTCAATATGCTTTTTTGATTTCTTACCAGACTTTGCAAAAGTTTCTGGTTCGGCAGTTTCTGGAGCTTCTGGAGCTTCGACTGCATCAAGTTTTTTGGCTTCTTCTTCAGCCATGAATTTCCTTTCTGTGGTCTTAACGGGGATTTCCCCTCCCATCAAATTAAATTATGTTCTTATATTATAATAAATTTTAGATAAAAATGCAATAGAAAAGGGGGCAAATAGTGCCCCCAAAGGTTGGGTTATTGCAATTGACTCGTGTGTCGCGAACGTTTTCCGTTTGAAAATGGACCAGAATTCCTAAATTCAGTATCAATCACCCCAAATGGATGGCTTTTTTCACCGAAGTGTGCCATTTCATAAGAGAGTTCGATGATTCGGGAAGAAACGGTCCTGTATGCGTGGTTAAAATCCAGTTCAAATTTGGTTCTGTTAATTATGTACCGGATTTCCGAAGCAGACATTTTTTCTAGCCAAATTCTTGTCGTGTCTCTATCAACGAACTGAAAGAGCGGCAAGTCCGGGAAGTCATCCAAAACGTATTTTGGAATTCTTCCAACACGAATTTTCTTGTCATGTTTTTGCAGTTCTGCCTTCCAATCTATCAGAAACAAATAACGATAGATGGTCGTTCTGTAAATTTCTGCATAAGTTGACCAGAGCGTTAGTGCTTCATCAATTAATGAATCTCGACCTGCGTTTAAAAGTACCATTTTAGCCTCCTAACTAAAATCTCGCGGAATAACCCAGTTAGATTATAACATTATTAATATGAATGGTCAAATCGGGAACAAAAAACAGGCCCTTTCGGACCTGTTTTTAAACACTAGTCAGTAACTTCTACGCCCATTGAGCGAGCAGTGCCGGCTACGATTTTGACTGCGCCATCGAGGTCAACTGCATTGAGTTGTTCCATCTTGGCTTTAGCAATCTCTTCGAGCTGAGCGCGGCTGATTTTGCCGACCTTCTCAACGTTTGGTTTACCAGAGCCTTTCTCAATCTTGATTGCTTCGCGAATGAGATCATCTACTGGTTGACCGAGACACTTCCAATCAAAGGTGCGATCTTCGAAGACACGGATGTGAACAATTACGTTCTTACCCATGAATTCCTTGGTCTTTTCGTTGAATGGGTTGATGAAATCCATCATGTTAAGACCCCATTGACCAAGCGTAGAACCAACCGGAGGACCTGCAGTTGCACGACCACCAGGGATTCTAAGTTTCAAATTACCGATAACTTTCTTTTCTGCCATCGAATTAAAATTCCCATTAAAATTAATAATTTAGAAGCATTTACGTAACAACGATTATTATATCAAGAAAACAAATAAAATGCAAGAGAAAATAAAATACTCTCTTTTCGGAGACGCTCGATTCAGCCCGTCGTTCCGGGTGAATCTTCGCTCACTCGCTCCCCGTTGGTCGCGAAAGCTCCTCTAAGAGAGTATTTTTGTTTCTACTAGTTTAATTGCTTTACTTGAAGCGCATCAAGTTCGACTGGAGTTTCTCGTCCAAACATTGATACCATAACTTTGAGTTTACCTTTTGCAGCATCAATTTCAGAAACGGTGCCATCGAAGCCCTTGAATGGTCCATCGGTAATGGAAACGACTTCGCCAATTTCGTATTTTACAGAGAACTTTGGATCTTCAACACCCATACGCTTCTTGATTTTGGCGATTTCCTTTTCAGAAACTGGGGTTGGTTGGGTACCAGTACCAATAAAACCGGTCACACCCGGAGTGTTACGGATGATGTACCAAGTTTCATCCGAAAGCTTCATATCGACGAGTACGTAACCTTGAAGAATCTTGCGATCTACGACTTTACGCTTGCCATTCTTAATTTCGATTTGCTTTTCCTTTGGTACAATTGCTTCGAAAATTTTATCTGCCATTTCGACAGTGTTGGTACGCTGGTTAATACTATCAGCTACCTTGTCCTCGTAACCGCTGTATGTAGAAATTGCATACCACGAACGAGTTGCATCATAACGGTTTACAGCCATCTATAATTCCTTTCTTTTATCCTAAAATAATACTAAATAGCCATGTAAAGAACATATCAAGTAGCATGATAACTACGACAAAGATTGCTGTGTAAACGAGCACAGCAAGCACCATTTTCCAGGTGGCCTTACGATTTGGCCAGCGAACTTGGCGGATTTCACGCCAGGAATCGCGAATGTAACGGAAAAGTGCGACAAACGGACGAAATAGAATAAAAGGTTTCTTTTCGCCGTTTTCTTTGGCTAATCTCTTTGCTTCTTTCTTCGCTGCTTTAGCGGCTTTTTTATCTTCTTTTCGATTGGTTTTCTCAAGCTTTTTGTCTTTGATGACAACTTTTTTCCGAGTAATAGGCGTTTGCTCCTCTTCCTTGGTTTCCTTGGAAGCTTCGCCAGCCTTGATACGGGTTATTTTAGGTTTAGCCATTTTACTCCTTGTTATTAAAAAAAGTCTGATACCAGACTTGTCAATAGTATACTACGCCGGGAATAAATAGTCAAGATAATCGCGCATCATTCTAGAGCCAGAAATCACCGGGATGTAAGCAGAAAGTTGTTTTTGCATTAAGAATTCGAGATCGAAGTCATTTTGCCATGCGTTCACAGCTTCTTCCATGCGACGATAGAGCTCTTCAAGCTCATCATTTTCAGACGCACCACGGACTGATAAATAATTATCATAGGATGCATCCGCTACGCCACCATCATGGGTGGAAATTAGAAGATTCAAGTTAGCGATATCCTTCATCCAGGAGGTGCCACAGGCTTCAAGCCCCACAATTGGCACATTAATCGCCGTATTCGAACCACAAGACAGCCCGTAGGCGAGTTTTTCGTCATAATCGGCAATGTAATGGACATGCGAACTTAGGAATTCATCTTTTTTAATCTCGTCGAGGAGCTTATAGAGTTTCCCTGCCATGGTGTCGTCGCCAGTATGAATGCGGCCGGCTAGAATATAATGTGCGTTGGCACTTTCTAGAATTTGCTTCAGTCTCGAAAGATTCTTAAACGGTAGTTCCGGACGCTTATAGTCGACAAAGCGACGCTTAAAATCAAAGATGAATTCATCATCGTCAAAATGTAAAATCTTACCATTCTGATCCGGACGATTAGCCAAAGTTTCATTTAGAACTATGCGGCCACGGCGCTTTAGCTCACGAATTTTATCGGCAGTAATTGCGCTGAGGTTCCCAATGAACTTTTCGGTCGGATAATTAATGCTATCAACAATATTATTTTCGTGATAAAACTTCATGATTTCTGGCATCACCCATTTATTCATATCGATACCATTCGTGATGGCTTTGAACTTCACTTTATTGCCGGCAATATCATGATAGTTAGCAACTCTCGCGTGAAGTTTTGAAACGCCACTTCTTAGTTCTGCAATCTCAATTGCGACCGACGATAATTTCATCTTGCCGTTTACAAATTTGTCATTAATCCACTTCCGGACAGCCGGCGATTTGAGATTTGGATAAACAAAACGTTCAAATTGCTCAATGCCAAACTCAGCCTCGGCAGCTTGCACAAGTGTATGATTCGTATATAAAGTATGTTTTCTGGTGTAAACGACCGCTTCGTAAAAATCCATACCATTTGAAGCGAGCTCGTCGAGGCGGGCGAGCGCCGCAAAGAAAGTGGCTACTTCATTTAACTGCATAATGGCCGGTTTGAGCCCAAGTAATTTAAGGGCAGCATATCCACCAAATCCCAATGAAACTTCCTGATATAAACGATGATCTGAACCACTCATGCCAGAATAGAGCTCGCCAAAGTTCGGCTCCGTAATACAAATAATTCGAGACGAACGGAAACATTTCTCGACTACATCAAGATGACAGAGCGTGCCGCAACATTTAATGTTGACTGAATCAATATATTTAAAACCAAAATTACGATAGTCAACCGGATGATGCTCGTCAATTACACGATTGCCATCCATTTTTTGATGGCCTTCACTTGGATAAAATGGCGTGATTAAGGCAAATGGTACACCCATTTGTTCGGCAATACGCCTAGTATCAGCTGCAAGCACACCCAAGCCACCGCCACCACGAATGCCATTTTCTTGATCGTAAATCTCGAGTGTCCAATAAGTGTATGGACGTTCCGGCGATAAGCTCTTCGTCAAATGCGTTCTATTAACGGCGGTCTCAAAATCATCAATATCCTCGATATTTTCGAGCGGATGATAAAAATACGGTTCGTCTTGCATTATGCTTATGATTATAGCACGAACGAATGTTTAATACCAAAACTTTTTCGGGAGTTTCTTGGCAATGCACATGTGAAAATCGTAATCAAACCCCTCGAGTCGCTTCGGATTTTTAGTCTTGAAATACTTCTTCTTGATTTCGTCGGCGGTCATCATTTCGCCCGGAATCAATTTATATTTTTTTCGGAAATTTAGCCCGCGCTTATAGTTTTCTGGCGGCAAGACTGCCATAGGTAGAAAATCGCATTTAATATCTTTATCCTGATAAAGCTTCAAAGCTAGAACGGACATGGTTGGGATAATATCTTCTTTTTTATCATAGACAGCCTTAGTCTTAAATACGGTCGCTTGGCGCGTGGCGGATGGCGCTACGAAAATTACGCCACCATTTTTGACACCATCATGCGAAATCTTGGTATAAACATCGCGAAAGTCGTGTTTTAAACGATTGGCGTGTTCATATAATTCGGTGCCTTCCTTAAGACCAATTTTACCCCACGTCGCCGGAGTGATCGTCGGCGTGATGATAATTCCAAGTTTCTTGATCCGGTCATAATTCGGTGCGAGTGCCTCGTACCACGGCAAATTCACCGGGAAATACATTGGCTTTTCGCCCATAATATCTACTTTCATTAATAATATACGGGCAATCTCGCCGAGTGATGGGTGATTAAAACCAACTACTAAACCATTTTTCTGGTCATGCGGCATTCCTTCGTATGAACCAGGAGTTAATTTTGAAAGGATTTTGACTAATTTTCTTCTCGCAGCTTGAGCGTGTTTCACTGGATCTTTTTTAGGGCCGGTGGTGCTAAAGAAATAATTAATTGCAGCATTGCAGGCTTTGCCAACCGGCACCATTTCTTTGCGGAGCTTCTCCGCACCTAAAGTATTAAGAAGCGAATAGTTTTCGTGTTGCATTTTATCGATGACTTCCTCTGCAGAAAGATTTCTTAATTCATCGATCGTGAAGAGCTTTTTCTTTGCCATAAAACCATTATAGCACATATAAAAAGCCCCCAGCATTAGCCAGGGGCAAGGAGTTAGAACAACCGGTAGGTATAGAAAACCGGTGCCAGAGTATTTGCGACGGTCGACATGGTCTTAATAAAGATATCAAGCGCCACGCCCACAACGTCCTTACGTGTATCGCCAACGGTATCACCGACTACTGCAGCTTTATGCGCCGCAGAGCCTTTCGGGTGGCCCGGCAGACCGCCAGTTTCGATCAACTTCTTTGCGTTGTCGAAGGCGCCGCCAGAGTTGCCGTTAAAGATGGCACGGCTAATTGCTACAATGGTGCTACCGCCCAGGAGACCGAGCACGATTTCGGGTCCAAACGGGAACCCAAAGACGATAGGCGAAACAAGTGCCAGGATGGATGGCAGGAGCATGCAGCGCAAGGCTTCATCGGCTGCCATTTTGATTACCTTTTCATAGTCAGGTTTTTTCGTTCCCTCAATGATTCCAGGAATCTTCAGCTGACGCTCTCCTTCGTCAGCCATCAGTTTTGCTGAGTTGATGGTGTTTTCGGTCAGGATTGAAATGAAGAATTCAATTAATGCTCCGCCGATAATGCCACCAACAATTACGCTGATGATAACCATGGGGTTGCTATAGTCTGATGCGGGGTAACTACCGATGTAGGACATGATGAGCGCAACAGTTGCAAAAGCTGCTGAACCAATCGCATTACCTTTACCGATAGCTGCGGTGGTGTTGCCGACTGCGTCAAGCTCGTCAGTGATTTTACGAACGCTTTCTTCAAGATGACAGCTCTCGGCAATTCCGCCTGCATTGTCTGCAATCGGACCAAAAGCATCAATCGAAACTGTCGTACCAACGAAGCTCAGCATGCCGAGCGCTGCGATTGCGATACCATAGGTTCCGCAAAGGATGCCGGACAAGATGATAGAAATACCAATCACAAGTACCGGCAGGAGCACTGAACGGGCTCCGATTGCATCACCATAGGTTACCACAAAGGCCTCACCTTCGGTTGCCATTTGAGCTAGCCGTTTGACCGGCTTGTACTTCATACTAGTGTAGTATTCAGTAATCTTGCCTACGGCTACCGAGCTAACCATACCAAGTACGGCCGCTACCCATGGCGAGACCCATCCAATCTTAAAAACGTTCTCCAAGCCGGAGACTTTTCCAAAAATTGCATGTGCGCCATAAAGAGCCACCGCGATTACGACAATTGCCGAAAGGTATGTCGCTCGGTTGAGTTCTTCGCCAGGATCGTTCGTTTCACGCGAGTATTCGTGTGGTACCATCTTGCCATCGACTTGAACATAAGCAGTTTGCTTCTTATTCTTGACGATGATGTGATTAACGCCAATGATACTACTAAGTAGCCCTCCTGCTGCCAGAATGAATGGCAACATACAGGCCGCGGTGAGTGCTTCCGGGTTGTTTTTGAACACCTGCATCGCAATCAGGATGCATGCAGTAGGTGTCGCAACGAAACTTTCCAGAAGGTCGGAGATGTTTCCAGCGATGTCGTTGACGCAATCGCCAATAAAATCGGCGAGTGAGTTGGGCATTCTGGAATCGTCTTCAGGCATGTTGTGGACATTCTTGCCAACTATGTCCGCAGAAATGTCGGCAGCTTTTGTGTAGTTGCCACCGGCAACGCGGTTAAACATTGCTACGACTGAGCAGCCTAGCGAATAGGTCGTCAGTCTCATAGTGACGGCATTGCAAGGACTCTTAATTAAAAGGCCGTATCCAACGATGTCCGAATGAGCACCACCGGAAACTAGCCATACGATTAAAAAGCCAAGCAATCCAAATGCCGGAACCGAATAACCACTTAGGCTCCCACCAAGAAGCGCGATACGCATCGTTCTGCTCATCGCGCCGGTTACTCGTGCTGCATTTGTTGTCCGCACATTGGCATATGTTCCGCCACGCATACCGATTTCCACTGCGGTCATGCTAAGTAAGGCACCGAAAATAAAAGTAATTCCGGAACCTACTTCACGAAACAGTGAATACATCAAGGCGACGATTAAAACGGTCGGCGCAATGATTCGGTATTCTCGTTTCAGAAAGGTTTTGGCTCCAGCCCGAATTATGCCAGCCAGCTCTTGCATCTCTTCCGTGCCCTCGTTATGATTGCGAAGGTCAATGAAGTTTCGCCAGATCAGGATGAACGTAATACAGACTATTACCAACGTCAATGAGTAGACCATATACTCTACCTCCTTGTAAAAGTACATGGCGGTATCTAACCCGCCACGCCGCGTGTGATTATACCACTTTCATCTGAAAAAATAAAGTATAAGAACATTAAAAACATAAATAAAAACTATTACATTTATGTTAAAAATCATGTATCATTAAATATAAGCAGTAATGTGATTTTTGTAAAGCGAGGCAAGGTCACGTTAGTGTGGAGGCAAATAAAACAAAGGATTATGTTAATTCAAAAATTAGCAAATTTTTGGCATTCGAAAAATGCAAGTTTTTCGAAGAAAATAATCTGGTTTTCACCAGCGGTTTTTGCTCTCTGCGCTACAATTCTTAATCCGATCAAGGTGTTTGCAGAAGACTCGCTATCAATATCTATCTCCTCGGGAGGCAGTCTCGCTTTCAGTGTCGACCAAGGAATGACAAACTCAGTAACAGAAACAATCACAGCCTCCACCACAAATCTTACAGGATACAACATAACGATAAAAACGTCAGGTGATACGAGCCTGAACTATGTCGGTAGTGAGAATGCTTCCATCCCGACTGTTACTTTGCCAAGTGGCAATACGACAGGCATACCACTGGCGAGCTTCGGTTCCACTGCCTATGGTTATAGTTTGGATGGCACCAACTATTTGCCGATTTCTGATAGTGCTTTGACTGCTGGCGGGCAAGGTTTGATTCATTCAGTAACTGGCGGCACAAATACCTATTATCTTTCGTTTGGCGCTTACGTTGGTATCGATGTGCCATACGGTGAATACGCGAGGACCTATGAATTAGCGATTACTGCCAACCCAGTAGGCTATGCTATCTACTATGAGCCAAATACGGAAGGCAGTGTTTCAAATATGCCTACTTCACCGGTAACTGAGGATCTCTCAGCTACTGACACTACAATTGCCAGTGAGGTTCCAACTATGATTGGTTACGTCTTCCTTGGTTGGAGCAAGGATCAGAATGCGTCAGTTGCTACCTATCAACCGGGTGACACAATGCTACTAGACTTAAATGATGGTACTGTTATCACGCTCTATGCTATTTGGGCACCAGTCACTTATCAAATTGCCTTTAATAGTAATGCTCCACAAAATACGACCGTTACAGGCT